>CAYYUO010000009.1:0-22379 GCA_964474965.1 uncultured Dehalococcoidales bacterium | reverse complement strand
ATAGCGCCTTGCCAGGAAATCCTGTGGGAGATAGAAAGAGTTAAGGAGACAAAACACATTGTTGTAAGCATGGGGAGCACAGCTGCTTCAGGCGGCTACTATATTTCAACCAAAGCGGACAAGATTGTTGCTCTGCCAACCACAATGACAGGGAGCATCGGGGTTATCTATCAACTAATAAACATCGAGGGGCTTTTGGAAAAGCTGGGTATCCAGATAGAAATATTCAAGGGAGGTAAGTATAAAGACATGTATTGGGGTTTCAGGGAACTGACGCCTGAAGAAAAGGAAATCATGCAGGGAACGGTCAATGAGTATTACGAGCAATTTATTGACGTCGTGGCTGAGGGGAGGGGGCTAAACAAGGAAGAGGTCAGAAATTTGGCTACGGGGCAAACTTACAGTGGTACAGAAGCCAAAGAGTTGGGTCTAGTTGATAAGCTGGGTGATCTGGATACAGCTATAGACTTGGCAGCAGAACTGGCTGGCATCGAAGCTCCGACAGTGGAGTATTATCAACCATCTAAACTAACACTATGGTCGTTGTTGGGATTTGCCAATGCTATACAGATGAGGTTATCGGGAATGAGCGCCCAAGATGTAATTTTGTTGGAAATCTTAAGCCATAACTATAATCAACCTCTATTTCTATATCAAAGCTAATGGGACAATTTCGTTTTCTTACTGGTGGAGAATCCCATGGAAAGGGGTTGGTGGCCATAGTGGAAGGGATGGTAGCTGACCTTCCTCTGGAAGAGGGATATATCCATAAGGAACTCAAGCGCCGCCAGCAGGGCTACGGGCGTGGCCCCCGCATGAAGATTGAAGAGGATAAGGCGGAAATTATGGCCGGTGTTCGCTATGGGCTCACTACAGGTGGCCCCATAGCACTCTTTATCCCCAACCGGGATTGGCAAAATTGGCAGGAACAGCTAAGCGTTTCTCCGGTAGAGAAAGAGGTCGAGCCAGTGACCTATCCCCGCCCCGGACATGCCGACCTGGCAGGAGTAACTAAATATGGGCTCAAAGACATCAGGCCGATTATAGAACGAGCCAGTGCCCGGGAGACAGCCACCAGAGTAGCTGTCGGAGCCATAGCCCGAAGATTCCTAGAAGAGTTAGGCATTACTATTCATAGCCACACCATAGCGATTGGGCAACATCACTGGAAACAAGGCGAAGTAAGCTCTATAGATTGGCAGCAAGTAGAAGCCTCCCCGGTCCGTTGTGCCCATGCCGAGCTAGAAAGGGCAATGATGGCGGCCATTGATGAGGCCAAAGCTAACGGGGATACGTTGGGTGGCATTTTTGAGGTGATTGCTACCGGTGCCCCCGTCGGCTTGGGCAGCCACGTCAGCTGGGACCGCCGTCTCAATGGTAGGATTGCTCAGGCGATAATGAGCATCAATGCCGTGAAAGGGGTGGAAATCGGAGCGGGATTTGCTTTAGCTGAGCTTAGAGGCTCGCAAGCCCACGATGTTATTGAACCCGGTCCACGTAGCAAGGCGAAGGGGCTTCCCTGGCGACATGCCACCAATCGTGCCGGTGGCATCGAAGGCGGCATAACCAATGGCGAGGACATAGTAGTCAGGGCCGCAGTAAAACCTATTGCTACCCTGGCTAGTCCTTTACCTTCTATAGATCTTCGCAGCGGTGAGAAGGTCAAAGCTCACTATGAGCGCAGCGATATCTGTGTTGTGCCGGCCGCCGGGGTAATCGCCGAAGCCATGCTGGCCATCGTCTTGACTGACGCCTGTCTGGACAAATTCGGTGGCGATAACTTAAAAGAGACCCTGGCAAATTATCGTAATTATTTAAGCAATATATCTTGATTGAGCACTGTTACCCCGGAGTAAAAAGGCAGCATTAGCGACAGCGCAGAGCTGTTAAAGAAGTCTCTGGAGGGGATAATCACTGGAGGAAAGGATTTCCTCGGCGCTCATCGCCGATAGTGGTGGCTGGTCCGTGGCCGGGATAGACAATGGTTTCATCAGGCAAAACCATGAGTTTTTCACGAATGCTCTTCATAAGATGTTCGTAGCTGCCACCGGGGAAGTCAGTTCTGCCAATACCAAAATTAAATAGAGTATCACCGCTAAATACTACTCCATGCCCTGAAAGACAGATTCCACCAGGGCTATGTCCTGGGGTATGGAGAACTTCGAAGTGTAAGTCGCCTACATCTATGCGGTCACCGTCCTTGAGTAACCTATCGGGCTGAGGCGCTGACTTAAAAGGGTTGAGACCAAGTGATGCTACGATACTCATGGGGGGCGCGGTAGATAATAACCCCTTTTCCGCCTCATGAATGGCAAACTGGGCATTAGTCCTTTCTTTAACTCCACGAAGAGCATCGATATGGTCGATATGGGCATGAGTTACCACGATTAAGGATATGGATAATCCCATTTGCTGCACAGTTTTCAATATATTTCCAGCTTCGGCACCGGGGTCGATAATCATCCCTTCCTTCGTGGAGGACGAACCAACGATGTAGCAGTTAGAGGCCAAAGGGCCGACCACCAGCATTTTTACAATCATTGCTCTTTTCTCCAGCGATTCTGCAGTCGAATCTGTGAAGTATAGCACGAGTTTGCTTTCTGGAAAAATCGCTGACTGGATACACTATTGCCTGTTATTGGCGGAGAGGGTGGCCGACTACGCTCTGATAGAGCTTCGACGGCTAAAGGATTCGTTTTTGCAAGAAAGCCCTCCCCGACCCCGTTTTAAGATACTGTTCAAGCTCAATTGCTCTGGATTTATCTTTAACAGCAAAATATGCTTCTAGCCTTAATGGCGTCCTGTTTTTTCGTAGAATCAACCTTCCCGAAGTTATGTTCGGTCAATCGGCGCGAAATATCATTCGTTGAACCCACATGGAGACTCCTGTCCATTGCGCTCCTCAGTATATACACATACCACATAGTAAATCTGGCTTGCCAGCCGTAGCCTTGGCGCAGGCTGGCGGAGAGGGTGGGATTCGAACCCACGGTCGGGAAACCCGACACACGCTCTCCAGGCGTGCCTGTTAGACCACTCCAGCACCTCTCCACGGAGAGGGTGGGATTCGAACCCACGCTCCGATAAATCGGAGACCGCTTTTCGAGAGCGGCACCATAAACCACTCGGTCACCTCTCCCGGTGGTTTATTATACCACCTTGGGAGAGGGACGAGTTCGCCGTGCCATGATAAGCTTGGATATTTCCACCGGGATAAGTACTGACACGCCAGCCAACACTACTATTACCCAATCTTGCAGGCTCATAGCATAAGTGTGGAACGGACCTTGAAAGAAAGGTAGATAAACTATAGCCACAGCGATAGCCCAACTCGAAGCCACCGCCGCTAGAAGCCATTTGTTGCCAGAAGGGTTCATGCGAAATATGGAAAGTCTTTCCGAGCGGCAGTTAAAGCAGTTAAAGAGCTCCACGCTTACTAAGGTAACAAAGCACAAGCACTGTGCCTCTAGGGGGCTTCTTCCTGAGTTGAGTGCCCAGAGAAATACCCCCAGCGACGCTAACATAGTCCAGAACCCTATTCCCAGGAGATAATTCACCATAGGTTTGTCAAAGATACTTCTCCTGGGGTCACGCGGCGGGCGCCGCATTATACCCGGCTCACCAGGCTCTACTGCCAGAGCCAGTGCCGGCAGGCCATCGGTAACCAGGTTCACAACCAAAATTTGTAGAGCTACCAGAGGCACAATCTTGTACAATCCCGTCGCCGTGCCGATAACAAATGCCAGCAGCATCAGCAAGACCTCACCAATATTGCAAGAGAGAAGATAGATAAGATACTTTCTTATATTGGCAAAAATGTTTCTCCCTTCCTCTACTGCCGCCACGATGGAGGCAAAGTTATCGTCGGTTAATATCATAGCTCCTGCCTCTTTGCTCACATCGGTTCCGGTGATGCCCATGGCTACGCCGATATCGGCTTTCTTCAACGCGGGGGCATCATTTACCCCGTCACCCGTCATAGCTACCGCATGTCCCTTACCCTGTAAAGCCTCAATAACTCTCAACTTATGGGCTGGTGAAACCCTAGCATAGACGTCTATCTTGCCTACTAATGCTTCAAATTCTTCGTCACTAAGTTTATCAACCTCAGCCCCAGTCAGAGCCACACCCCCTTCTTTTAGAATGCCTAGTTCCTTGGCAATGGCTACGGCTGTCAATTTGTGGTCACCAGTAATCATAACCGACTTTATACCGGCTTGGTCGCAAAGCTTTACCGCACCTTTGACCTCCTCTCGAGGCGGGTCAATCATCCCCACCAACCCCAGCCAAACCATTTCTTCTTCCGCCTCCTCTGCCACTTCACTACCCTGCTCTTTATCTGCTAAGGACTTATATGCCAGACCAAGAACCCGCAAAGCCCCCGCAGCCATCTCCTGGTTTACTTGGACAATCCTCCCTCTGTCTTGCTCCGTAAGCTCTCGCTCTATCCCCTCGGAATAGATACGAGTGCAGGAATCCAAGATAATCTCAGGCGCCCCCTTAGAGTATGCCATTATGCCCTGTGGAGTATCATGAATGGTGGTCATCCTTTTTCTCTCCGAGGAAAACGGGACCTCGGCTATGCGGGGGGTAATTAGTTCTTGCGCTTTTATTCCTGCCTTAGCGGCAACTACTGTTAGAGCTCCTTCCGTAGGGTCTCCTCGGACCTGCCAAGCTCCATCAGCATTAGTAAGGTGGGAATCATTGCATGATGCTCCGGCTCGAAGCAACCGAACTAAGTGAGGTTCGTCTTGTGGGGTGATTGCTGTGTCATTGAGATAAAAACTTCCCTCAGGCTCGTAGCCTATACCACCTACGTCTATTGTCCCGCCATTAACATAAATCTTGCGCACGGTCATCTCATTTTGAGTTAATGTCCCGGTCTTATCAGAGCAAATGAAGGTGGTGCAGCCCAGGGTCTCCACGGCAGGTAAACGGCGCACTAAAGCATGACGTTTTACCATCCTTTGCACTCCCAGGGCGAGGCAAATGGTTGTCACGGCTGGCAGGGCTTCAGGCACAGCAGCTACGGCTAAACTAACTCCCCAGATAAAGGCTTCCAGGATATGACTGAACATACCGACAAGAATCCCCACGCCAGCTACAACGGCACAGATGGCTAAACAGGCAATTCCCAATATCTTGCCTATCTTGTCCAGGCTGAGCTGCAGGGGTGTCGGTGGCGGTTTTACCTCCTGGAGCATAACGGCAATCTTGCCAAACTCCGTAGCCATGCCTGTCGCTGCCACAATTGCCTTACCTCTACCGTAAACCACAGTAGTGCCCATATAGGCCATGTTTTTCCTATCGGCTACAGGTACATCGCCGGAGATAATTTCGGTCTTTTTCCCCACAGAAACAGATTCCCCGGTCAAAGGTGCTTCGTCAATTTTCAGGTTAACTGCCTCAGTGAGACGAGAATCAGCAGGGATGCGGTCACCGGTTTGCAGCAAAATTATGTCTCCGGGAACTAAGTCCCGGGCAGGGATGTCCTCCTCCTCTCCGTCTCGTATCACAGTGGCGGTAGGAGCAGTCATCTGTTTCAATGCCTCCATGGCTTTCTCCGAGCGAGATTCCTGGAAGAAACCCAGCCCGGCAGCGAACAAGACAATTACTACAATAAGAATGGGATCCCAAATATCCCCCTCACCCGTGATCGCCAGCACTCCGGAAACAATGGCAGCGATCAGAAGAATGATGATGAGGAAATTTTTGAACTGTTCCAGGAAGAGCATCCACTGGGGCTTTTTCCCTTTCTCCGTCAGTTCATTTGGCCCAAACTGGGCTAAACGGCGCTCGGCTTCCTCTCCAGTTAACCCCTGGGTGCCTGAGTTTAGCGACTCAATAACTTCGCTTACGCTTAGATTGTGCCAAATTCTTTCTATAGACATTATATGCTACATCAAATGAACATAGGCACCAGCATAAGCATCACTCCACCAGCTACCACTGAGGCGATTTGTCCGGCAACATTGGCCCCTGCAGCATTCATCAGTAGATGATTATACGGATTGGCTTCCAACCCTAGCTTCTGCACCACACGGGATGACATGGGGAAGGCTGAAATGCCGCAGGCGCCAATCATAGGATTGATCTTTCGTCCTGAAAGGACACACATTAGCTTGCCCAAAAGAACACCTGCCACAGTATCCAGACTGAAAGCTACTATTCCCAGTATAAACACCAATATTGTCTCGGGTCTGAGAAACTCAGTTCCGGCCATCATTCCTCCCACGGTGATGCCTAGAAGAATAGTTACGATGTTAGCCAGTTCATTTTGGGCTGTCAGGGAAAGTCTCTCCACCACTCCACATTCCCGTAACAGATTGCCAAACATGAGACAGCCGATAAGTGGAGTGGCTTTCGGGGCAAGCAAGCCTACCACAAGTACAGTAATTATAGGAAAGAGTATCTTTGTCCTCTGCGAAATTGTTCCCGCAACCGAAGGCATTTTTAAAGCCCTTTCTTCTTTACTGCACATCGCCTTTATTATAGGTGGCTGGATGATAGGCACCAAAGCCATATAAGAATAAGCAGCCACAACAATGGCAGCAGTGTATTTGGATTGCAGCGTAGTCGCGACGTAAATTGAGGTAGGACCATCGGCAGAGCCGATTATGCCGATGGAAGCTGCATCCTGCAAGCTGAAATTCAAGACGTGGAGCCAACCATCACCCAACAAATAAGCCAAGAAAAAAGTCCCGAAAATACCGAATTGGGCGGCAGCACCAAGAAGAATGGTATAGGGCCTTTGCAGAAAAGGCTCAAAGTCGATCATGGCTCCTACGCCAATAAATATGAGCAGGGGAAATATTTCAGTATGAATGCCAGCTTCTCTTAGTACGGCTAAAAATCCGCCTGCCTCCGCCGCCCCACCCAGTGGTATATTAGCTAATATACACCCGAAACCAATAGGAAGAAGTAGAACTGGTTCCACTTTTTTAGCAATTCCCAACCACACAAGGACGCCGCCGATAACTAACATTATCACGGCTTGCCAAGTCAGGTTGAGAAAGCCTAGGAATTCGCCTGAAGCCATGTCAATCGTTTATCCTTTTTTCTCCTGTTTTTCCCTGGGTTTAACCAGTTTACCCAGGAGAACCATGACTAAGAGTAAAATCCCCAGGACAGCGAAAATAATCGCCATTCCTAAAAGGACTATCCATAAGGCGTTAAGCATTCTGCTTCTTTATTGTCTGGCAGGGTTGTTATAATACAATAACGCAGTGGTGGCTGTCAAAGCATCAGTATGAATGAGTGTTGAACCAAAGTGTTGTCCTGTGTTATCATTTTACGTTGTTTTTTGTACTATTGGCCCCTGTAGCTCAGAGGATAGAGCGCTGGCCTCCGGAGCCAGATGCAAGGGTTCGAGTCCCTTCAGGGGCAGTTTTTGTAATAGGTAAGTCCACCAAAAAACAAAACCCTTGACAGCGGGGAGATGATTTAATATAGTTTAGGTTTTCTGAAAACCTAAACAGTTACAGTTTCTATAGGTAAACAGGTCTTTATCTTATGGCTGAGCTTCTTGAGATAAGATGGCATGGCAGAGGAGGGCTGGGGGCAGTAACTTCTGCGGAGTTAGTTGCTCGTGCTGCTATAAGCGAAGGAAAATATGCTCAGTCATTCCCCAGCTTCGGACCCGAGAGGAGGGGGGCACCGGTTCTTGCGTTCCTCAGGGTAAGCGATGAACCTATCAAGAGCAGGACAGTTATCTACAAGCCTGATGTAGTGGCTGTGCTCGACCCAGGATTGTTGCATGCAGTTGATGTGACTTCGGGACTTAAGGAGAATGGCAAAATCATAATTAATTCAAGGAAATCACCCGCTGAACTGAAGTCTGAATTTGGATTCAAGTGGCCTGTATTTGCGGTTAATGCCACAAAGATTGCCAGGGAAACGATAGGCTTGCCTATAACCAATACTGCGTTGATTGGGGCGCTACTGAAGGTTACCGAGATTGTGAAAATGGACTCGCTGGTGACACAGTTGCAGGAGCGATTTGGGCCTCGCGCCAAGGGGAATATCGAAGCCATGAAGAGGGCTTACGATGAAACAGCGGTAAAGGAGTAAGCAATGGCAGAAGAGTTAACCTGGAAGGACCTGGAAGTTGGCAATATCATAACAGAAGCGGGAAATGCCAGCTTTCGGAAGACCGGTGACTGGAGGACGGAAAGGCCTATACTGGATAAGGAAAAGTGTATTAAATGTGCCTTGTGCTGGATTTATTGCCCTGATGCCGCCATAAAGCCCTCTGAAGAAGGATACTACGAAGCTGACCCTTACTACTGTAAGGGCTGTGGCATCTGCGCCAGCGTATGTCCTGCGGGAGCTATAACGATGATAGCGGAGGAGGAAAAATGAGTACAAGGGTCGCATTAGAGGCCTCACATGCTGTGGCTGAAGCAGTCAGAATGGCTGATGTCGATGTCACTGCTGCCTACCCCATAACACCCCAAACGCATATCCCCGAGCGGCTTGCCGAGATGGTAGCCAATGGCGAGTTAAACGCTGCTTATATTCCGGTGGAGTCGGAGCACTCGGCGCTGAGCACATGCCTTGGGTCTTCCGCGGTAGGGGCCAGAACTTTCACAGCCACTGCTGGCCAGGGGTTGGAACTCATGCATGAGGTGGTATACGTTGCTTCTTCCATGAGATACCCTGTGGTCATGGCAGTATGCAACAGGGCTCTTTCTGCTCCCCTGAGCGTTTGGGGAGACCATTCCGATGCCATGGCTGTCAGGGATACTGGCTGGATACAGGTATTTTGTCAGAATGGGCAGGAGGCGTTCGACCTGACCTTATGGGCCTTTCGAGTTGGGGAGGACTCTAAGGTCTTGTTTCCGGTTATGGTTCACCTTGACGGGTTCACTTTATCACACGTGACAGAGCCGGTAATTTTACCGGAGCAAAGTGAGGTGGATAGATTCCTCCCCCGATTCCAATACCCCTTTGCCCTAAACCCTGATAAGCCCACGACCCACGGAGCCTTCGGACCGCCTGAAATATACTCCGAGACAAAGCTATCTCAAGAAGTGGCATTCAGGAACTCCAAGGAAGTGATACTCCGAGGGTGGAAAGAATTTGGGGACATCTTTGGCCGTTCTTATCATCCTGTAGAGGAATACAAAACGGAAAACGCCGAAACATTACTTCTGACCATGGGCGCTTACACCGAGACGGCAAAGATTGTAATAGATGAGAGGAGAGACAAAGGCGAGGCCATAGGACTTATAAGCTTGCGTCTATGGAGGCCTTTCCCGTTTGAGGAATTCCGCCGAACAGTGAAAGGCGCACAATTAATAATCGTTTTCGACAGGTGTATTTCTTTTGGCCTGGGAGGCCCGGTCTTTTCCGAAATCAGGTCTGCCTTATATGATGAAGAGTCCAGGCCGAAAGTAGTCGGTATCATAGGAGGTTTGGGTGGCAGGGATATGTCCGAAGAGAATTTTGACTATGTCATTGATAGAGGTAGGGAAATTGCGGAAAAGGGATCAGACAGGATGATTGAGACAGTAGGTATAAGATGATAGCTGAAATCTGCCAGTAAGGGATAAGAAATGAAAACTAAAGTCGTAAAATTTGGGGAAGAGCTGGTAACTACCAAGGAGTTCCTCGCTGAAGGACATAGTTTTTGCATTGGCTGTGGGGAAGCTTTAGCAATCAGGCTTGCTATGAAAGCCCTGGGAGAGAATGTGATAATGGCTATGGCTACAGGATGTGACGAAGTAACCACCACACCGCTTCCCTATACCTCCTGGCGAGTCCCCTGGATGCATACGCTTTTCGAAAATACTTCTGCTGAAATCTCGGGCATAGAAGCAGGTCTAAAGATTTTGGTGAAAAAGGGCAGGATGCCCGAAAGAGATATCATATGCGTTGCTATGGGCGGGGACGGCGCCACCAGCGATATAGGACTCCAGTCCCTGTCCGGGGCGTTCGAAAGAGGCCATGATTTCATATATATTTGCCTTGATAATGAAGCCTACATGAACACAGGAATCCAGAGGTCGAGTGCCACGCCCTACGGAGCTTCGACTACCACGGCTCCAGCAGGGAAATTCAGCATGGGACAGGTCACCCGGAAGAAAAATATGGCCGCTATTGCTGCTGCTCATGATATACCTTATGTGGCAACAGCCTGTCCCAGCTACCACCTTGATTTAATGAAAAAGGTTAGGAAAGGGGCGGAGATTAAAGGTCCGGCCTATGTCCATATCCTCTCTCCCTGCCCTACAGGCTGGAGATACAAGAGCGATTTAGCTATTACAATAGGTCAACTCGCCGTGCAGACAGGTATCTTCCCTCTTTATGAAATAGAGTATGGACGCTACAGACTGAATGCCGACCCACCTGAACTGAAGCCTATTGAGGAATACCTGAAGCTACAAGGGCGATACCGACACTTGACGAGTGAGCAGGTCCAGGAAATCCAACAGATGGTAAACGAAGATTATGCCAAGCTCAAAGAAAAGGTGGCAGCTTCTCCTTTGTGAATTGAAGGTACAAAAGCGATGGTTTCAAAAATAAAGAACAAGAAATCGGCAGAGTTTTCCAAGGCAGTAAAAAAGGCTGTGGGAAGTTATCAAAAAGATAAAGACATGTTGATTCAAATCCTACTGGACCTACAAAGCATGCTTGGGTGGTTACCCCAGGAAGTATTAATGGAGGTAAGCGAGCAATTAGAAGTACCTGTTACCCAGGTTTATCAAATCGCCAGTTACTATAAGGCTTTCAGTCTTATGCCCAGAGGGCGCCATATTATCAAGGTATGCCTGGGTACGGCATGTCAGGTGCGCGGCTCACCACAGCTTCTTAATATAATCTCGGCTATGCTTAATTTGAAGCCCTCCGAGACCTCCGAGGATATGCGTTTTACTCTAGAAACGGTCAATTGCCTCGGCTGTTGCGCTATGGGGCCTGTAGTTGTAGTTGACGATGCCTACCATAGCAAGCCTTCCACTCCAGCCCTGAGGAAGATATTTGAAACTGCTAAGTAAAAGTAAGGAAAAATATGGCTAATAAAAGGCTTTCCTCGGCAAAAGAGCTTGAGGAATTAAGAAAGGAAATACTGTCGAAAAGGGGCCCCGGTAAGCAAATTGTTACCGTATGTACCGGGACAGCTTGTCAAACTTATGGCTCATTAGAAATCTACCGGAAACTCGCTGATGAGATTAAAAAACAAGGATTAAAAAGCACGATAGTAGAAGCTAAAGCTACAGGATGCCATGGATTTTGCGAGCAAGGACCTGTTGTAGTTATCTTTCCTCAGGAAATTTGCTATGTGAAAGTAAAGCTTGAAGATGTTCCGGAAATAGTCTCCGCAACACTGGCCCAAGGGCGAGTTATTGAAAGACTCCTCTATGAAGACCCTGTAATAGGTAAGAAAATAACCAAGGACCCAGATATTCCTTTCTACAAAAATCAAATGCGCATCGTATTTGAGAATAACAAGTATATAAATCCCAGGGAAATAGATGACTACATAGCCCTTGGCGGATATAGTGCACTATCCAAGGCTTTGCTCCAAATGACTCCCGAGCAAGTTTTGGGGGAGATAAAGAAATCTAATCTACGAGGCCGGGGAGGAGGAGGATTTCCCACCGGAATAAAGTGGGAGACAACCAGGAACGCCCCTGGGGAACCCAAATATGTGATTGTTAATTGTGATGAAGGAGACCCTGGGGCATATATGGATAGGTCTCTAATGGAAGGAAATCCACATAGCGTATTAGAGGGGCTTGTTATTGGTGCCTATGCTATAGGGTCACACGAGGGTTTCATTTATGTGCGACAGGAATACCCCATAGCATATGAAAACAGCATTCAGGCTATAAAGCAGGCCGAGGAGTATGGATTTTTGGGAGAAAACATCCTCGGCTCAGGGTTTGATTTTAAGGTCACAGTTCACCGCGGGGCAGGGGCATTTGTCTCCGGGGAGTCAACGGCTCTTATGAGCGCTATAGAAGGGAAAGTAGGCGAACCCAAGATGAAATATATCCATACCGCTGTGAGCGGGATAAAGGAAAGGCCATCATGCTTGAACAATGTAGAGACCTGGGCAAATGTCCCCATTATTATCAACAAAGGAGCAGAGTGGTTTAACTCCATTGGCACAGATGGGAGTAAGGGGACCAAAATCTTCTCCCTGGTGGGCAAAGTGAATAATACTGGACTTGTGGAAGTGCCTATGGGCATGACCTTGAGGCAGTTAATCTATGACATTGGCGGGGGGATACCGAAAGGTAAGAAATTTAAAGCGGTCCAGACTGGAGGTCCTTCGGGAGGGGTGATTCCCGAGCAGTATTTAGACACGCCGATTGATTTTGATGAACTTACCGGACTTGGCTCTATGATGGGCTCTGGAGGAACGGTGGTCATGGACGAGGATACCTGTATGGTGGACACAGCAAGGTATTTCATCAGCTTCTGTTGTGAAGAATCTTGCGGGAAGTGCATCCCTTGTCGTGAGGGATTAAGAACGCTTCGGGAGATTTTGACTGATATTTGTGAAGGGAGAGGGCAAGAAGGAGATATAGAGGCGATTGAAGATATAGCTGAGGTGATGCAGGATGCTTCCCTCTGTGCCCTGGGCACCACCGCTGCCAACCCTGCTCTTACGACTTTGAAATACTTCAGGGACGAATATGAGGCCCACATAAAGGAGAAGCGCTGCCCGGCAAAAGCTTGTAAAGCTCTCACTTCTTACTATATTGACCCTGAGAAATGTACCGCCTGTATGATTTGCTTCAAGAATTGCCCTACCGAAGCTATTCACGGTGGCAAAGGCCTAGTCCACTGGATTGAACAGGAGAAGTGCATTAAGTGCAATACCTGTTTTGAGGTCTGTCCACCTCGTTTCAGCGCCGTAAGAAGAATTTCGGGAGAGCCTCTGCCCCCACCTTCAGCTCCTGGGACCAAGGTTATCCGCGAGAAGAGGTAAATAGCAATGGCCATAAATCTGCAAATAGACGGAAAAGAAGTCAAAGCCAAGGAAGGGATGACCATATTGGAGGCAGCGCAAGAGGCAGGCATAGAGATACCAACACTGTGTTATCTCGAGAAATTGAAGCCTTACGGTGCCTGTCGAATTTGCAGCGTGGAGGTAGAAAGAAAAGGGAGAGTTCGAATAGTGGCTTCCTGTGGCTATCCCGTGGAACAAGGATTAGTAGTGAGGACACGCTCTCCCAGGGTAGATAAGATTCGGAAGGTTATCATCGAATTAGTTGCACCGACGACAATGGTTGGTGGGGAGGTCGCTGGGGAGATAAAGAAACTGGCTAAAGAATATGGTGCGAATATCCATAGATTCGAATCTCGCTTCAGAGCGAAGCCAACGAGATGTATTCTTTGTGGACAATGTGTACGCTACTGCGATGAGGTTGTCGGGGAACATGCTATAGGCTTTGTCGGAAGGGGGATAGAGCGGCGGGCGGCGTTTTTCCCGGAAAAAGCCAGGGTCTGCCTCACCTGCCGGGCCTGTTTTGATTTATGTCCCACAGGCAAGATTCCCGCGGAAACCGATTTTGTGGTTTTCGATGGTTTTTCCGTTGACGACTACCTTGCCGGAAAACTTTAGTATCCAGAGATATTTTCAAGGACCCGGCATCTTCGCCAAGTAGCAATGCTCAGCCCACAGGCTAATTGCGTTAAATACCTTCTTCGCATTATAATTCTAACACTTCGGGGTGTGGCGCAGCGGCTAGCGCGCATGGTTTGGGACCATGAGGTCGGAGGTTCAAATCCTCTCACCCCGACCATAATAAAACCGCTTCCACTTTGCAGAAGCCTAGAAAAAATTTGACAGAGAAAATGAATTATATTATAATTGTTAGGCTCATCTAACAATTATGAGAGGCAGGAAATGGTAAAACAAGAAGCGCAAAGAGAGCAGACCGCCAGCATGGAAGACTATCTCGAGGCAGTGGCTATGCTTCGGGGGAAAGGGAATGTGGTGAGGGTAAGTCAGATAAGCCGAAAACTGAAAGTTAAAATGCCCAGCGTTACCTCTGCCTTGAAAAAACTCTCAGAACAGGAGCTTGTGGAGCATGAAAAATATGGTCACATAAAGCTTACTCCTGAGGGTGACAAGGTTGCTGGAGAGGTGCTCCGCCGTCATAAGGCGTTGACCCGTTTTTTTGTGCAAGCTCTGGGCATTGACCGGGAAACAGCCGAAGGGGATGCCTGCAAGATTGAGCATGTCATTAGCCCGCTTAGCTTGGAAAGGGTGATCAAGTTCGTAGAGTTCATAGAGGCATGTCCATTGGGAGAGGCTAACTTTCCCAAGAGATATCAGTATTATCTGGAACATGGACAACCTCCTGAAGAGTGCCGGGAAAGGAGTGAGCGGGGAGAGAAGTGAGAACGGCAAGATTTTTTTGAAATTAATAAGTTAGCCTAAGCTAACTTATTAAGGATAGGAGATAAGCTATGACCACGCATCAAGAAGGACAATTGACCCTGGCTGAGATGAGAACTGGGCAGTCAGGCATTGTGGTTGGGGTTCTGGGAGGACATGGCTTAATCGGGCGCCTGGATGCCTTGGGTATCAGGCCAGGGAGGAAAGTGACCAAGCTGAGTTCTACGCTATTTCGCGGCCCGGTTACGCTCAGGGTGAATAATAGCCGGGTGGCTGTTGGTTTTGGCATGGCCAGGAAAATAATAGTCGAAGTAGATAAATATCTACCGCGAGCTTCCTAAGATGATGCGTATCCTGCTTGTGGGTAATCCCAATGTGGGCAAAAGCGCCCTTTTTTCTCGACTGACCGGTACACACATTATCGCTTCCAACTATCCCGGCACCACCGTGGGGTTCACTAAAGGTTATCTGAAGCTGGGGGAGGAGCGGGCTGAGCTTATCGATGTCCCCGGCAACTATACCCTTGAACCAAGTTCTAAGGCGGAAGAAGTGGCTGTGGAGATGCTCAAAGATGGAGACTTGGTCATAAATGTTGTTGACGCCACCAATCTGGAGAGAAATCTCAATCTAACCTTGCAGTTGCTGGAGAGACAGACTCCAGTAATAGTTGCCCTCAACATGTGGGATGATACTAAGCATCGGGGTATAAATGTTGATGCTGCCAAGCTGGAGGAACTTCTCGGAGTGCCAGTTGTACCCACGGTAGGTGTTACCGGACAGGGAGTAAAGGACTTAGTCAGCCGTCTTCCCGAGGCAAAGGTGTCCAAAAGCGCCCGTACTTATTCTAATAGCGATGAGCGGTGGGCGAGAGTAGGCGACATCGTGAGCCAGGTGCAATCGTTGAGCCACCGCCACCATCGCTGGTATGAGCATTTAGAAGATGCCAGCAGTCATCGGGTATGGGGTATAGTTATAGCCCTGCTGGTCCTTTTTGCCACCTTCTGGTTCGTCCGATTCGTTGGCGAAGGAATAATTAACTATGTAACTGACCCCCTCTTTGAAGGACTGTGGACACCAGTGTTAGCCAAACTGAGCGTTGCCTTAGGGGCAGGGGGATTCTGGCACAACGTCTTGATAGGTAACCTTATTGGGGGGGGAATTGACTATTATCAGTCCTTCGGTTTGCTCAGCACTGGACTTTACATTCCCCTCGCTGTGGTGCTGCCGTATATCTTTTCTTTTTACCTGGCATTAGGAATACTGGAAGATGTTGGTTACCTGCCCCGTCTGGCAGTACTTATGGACACCATAATGCACCGGTTGGGACTACACGGCTATGCCATCATTCCCACTATTCTAGGCTTTGGGTGTAATGTGCCAGGCATTATGGCAACCCGTATTTTGGAGAGCCGCAAACAAAGGTTTATTGCCGCAACTTTGATTTCTATTGGCGTTCCCTGCGCTGCCTTGCAGGCTATGATAATCGGGGTGGTAGGGCAGCAAGGGGTAGGATACCAAGGGGTGGGATATGTAGCTATGGTTTACGGGAGCCTGTTTATATCCTGGGTTATCATAGGGCTAATCCTTAATCGTACTGTCAAAGGGTTCAACCCGGAACTTCTGGTGGAGATCCCCCCCTACCGCTTGCCACCGTGGCGGGTCATTGGTGAAAAGCTCTGGCTACGGGTCTCTGGTTTTATTAAAGAAGCCGTGCCCATAGTCCTCGGCACCGTATTAGTGGTAAACATCCTATACACTTTAGGAGTCTTCAATGCCATTGCTGATATTACCGCCCCGGTATTGACCGGGCTATGGGGGCTGCCCAAGGAGACAATTACAGCCCTGGCGGTTGGCTTTCTGCGTAAAGATGTGGCCATGGGCATGCTAACCCCCCTGGCCTTAACTGCCAAGCAACTTGTTATCAGCAGCACAGTTCTGGCTATGTTTTTCCCTTGTGTAGCTACCTTTGTGATAATGGCTCGGGAGCTGGGGGTACGAGACTTGCTTAAAGCTGTGGGAATAATGATAGCAGCAGCCCTAATAATGGGTAGCTTGCAGAACTTGGTCCTGTAGGGCAGGATGCTTTTGGAATGCCAGCCAAAGACATTTACATCTTAGACCGATTTCCTGCCTCTATAAATACCATGTGAGCTTGCCCAATTATATAGTGTATTGTATTATAGTCTAACACCTGATTGCCCGGGCATAGTTTAGTGCAGACATTCAACTTAGCGGCAAAGGAAAAACAGTCAAGCCGGAGATGGTGCAGAGGTCGGAGATGGAGATAATCCCAGCCGTTGACATCAGGGGCGGCAGGTGTGTCAGGCTATATCAGGGTGATTATAACCAGGAAACTGTTTTTGATGAGGATCCGGTGACAGCAGCCTTGACCTGGTATTCCCAGGGGGCAAGATGGCTCCATATTGTCGATTTGGATGGGGCGGCTGCCGGTGAGCCCCAAAATATGGAGGTGGTCGAGGAGATAATAAAAGAGAGTGGCCTGTTAATAGAATTAGGCGGCGGTATCAGGCAAGAAGAGGTGGCAAAAAAACTGTTGCGTCAGGGGATAAGCCGGATAATTCTGGGGACCGCGGCGATAGAAAACAGAGAACTGGTAAAAAAGCTATGCCATCAATTTGGCGAGTCTATCGCAGTCAGCCTCGATGCCCGAGATGGCAAGATAGCCATTCACGGCTGGCAGAAAGATACGGTTTTTGAGGTTCTCCAGTTAAGCCGAGAGATGCTCAATGCTGGAGTGAGGCGCTTCATTTATACAGATATAAAAAAGGATGGCACCCTCACCGAGCCTAACTTTGACATGATAGATAGATTGCTTACTGAATCAAATGTTCCCGTCATCGTGGCCGGGGGGGTTTCCAAACTGGAGCATTTACGGAAGCTTAAGGAGCTCGGCGTGGAAGGAGCAATTATAGGTAAAGCTCTTTATACCGGGGATATTGATTTGGGGGAAGCTATAATCAATTTCGGAACTTAAACCAACTAAGAAGATCTTGCGATTTCCTCGGATGGCCAGTTAATATTTAAATCAAATTTATCGGGGCCCCAAAAAAGTCATAAGCCTTTTTGGGGTTAGCCTAGGAGGCAAATGTTAAAGTTTAATGATAAAGGCTTGATTCCAGCTATTATCCAGGATGCCAGGAATGATGAAGTCCTTATGCTGGGCTATATGAACAAAGAGTCGCTCAAGCGCACACTAGCCAGCGGAGATGTCTGGTTCTACAGCCGCAGCCGGCAGGAACTGTGGCACAAGGGAGAAACCTCGGGCAATTTCCTCAGGTTAAAGTCCATCATCAAGGACTGCGACAGCGATACTTTACTTATAAAGGCTGAGCCTACGGGTCCAGTATGTCACACCGGCAATCGGACTTGCTTCTTCCAGCAATTGGAGAGCGAAGATACAGCATAAACCTGCAACCCCTTCATCCACCCATTACGTACTGTAGCTAGAATCAGCAGCCCCGTCAATCTCTATGACCTCATTTAGCGCCGATATAGCAGCCTCTATTTGACTATCATCAGGTTCCCTGGTGGTCATAGATTGCAACATCAGCCCCGGGGCCAGAAGAACTCGTACTATCTTGTTATTGATGTGAGCTGCCCCAAATTTCATAATTTCATAGCTAATAACCGCAATAACCGGGATTAGGGCTATGCGAGACAGTATGCGTATCCATAGGGTTGGCTGACCAACCAGGGCGAAGACAAAGATAGCTACGATTAGAACGATAAATAAAAAGGCGGTGCCGCAGCGAGCATGGGCAGTAGAATAATTCTTAACCGACTCCACATCCAAAGGAACGCCTGCTTCATAGGCATTCACTACTTTGTGCTCGGCCCCGTGGTAAGCAAAGACTCTCTTAATATCAGGCATTAAACTTACCAAGCTGAGATAAGCAATGAAAATGCCAATACGGATAAGTCCCTCAAAGACATTGCTCAATAAGGCAGAATTGATGTAAGGGTCAATAAGGTAACGAGTGACGAAGAGCGGAACCATAACAAAGAGAGCTACACCCAAAGCGAGACTCGCGGCTACGGTTCCCCATAAAAGCGCCGTAGGTATTTTCTCTTCTCCTTCCTCTGCTGCAGCAACCTGAGCAGAGTGAAGTAATGCTCGCGTACCCAGAACCAGGGTCTCAACAAGAGCGATGATTCCTCTTATCAAAGGCATTTCTCTGAGACGCCCTTTGTATATGCTGGCCAGGGGCTGCCTCACTGTGTTTAATTCGCCATTGGGCTGACGTACAGATATAGCCACGCCCTCCTTCCCCCGTATCATCACCCCCTCCATAACTGCCTGGCCACCGTAATGAAAAGGTTTTGCCATTAGCGCCTCAACCTCCCCAGCCGACTAAAGTTAAGGTTGCAATCTTGTCTCACTATAAAAAATCCTTAATATTATTATGATAGAAATGGCTGAAAATATAAAGTTTAGCTCCCAAAGTAAGCGGCGATGAGTGAATTCTTAATTTCCCGAGGTAAGCTTAAAAGTAAATACTGCCGCGGTCAAACAGCCGCTGTCACAACAAGAAATAACCGGCCCCTGAGCCTCCAACCTGACATACAGAGATAGAGAGTTGAATGTATTCCATCATTTCATCTTGTATCGCTTCTTAAAGCGCTCCACCCTACCCATGGAGTCGACTATCCTTTGTTCACCCGTATAAAAGGGGTGACATTTACTACATACTTCTACCCTGATTTCTGGCATAGTTGAACCAATGGTGAAGGTATTACCACAAAGGCAAGTCACTTTAGCATTATCATAATACTTAGGATGGATTTTATCCTTCATTTGTAAACGCTCACCTTCTTTTTGTATCTGGTTGCCGGCTCATATTTAACATAGCCATCTATTAAGGCAAAGAGGGTATAATCTCTCCCCAGGCCAACATTGTTTCCCGGCAATATACGAGTCCCGCGTTGCCGAACCAAGATAGTTCCAGCGCGCACCTGTTCCCCCCCATACCTCTTCACTCCCAAGCGCTTAGCTTGACTATCCCGTCCATAACTTGTGCTTCCGCCGCCCTTTTTATGTGCCATGCCTATTTTCCTTTACCCTTAACAATTTCGTTTACTAATATTTTAGTATAAGTCTGGCGGTGTCCCCTCTTGCTTCGGTAGCGAACTTTGGACTTATATCTAAATACGATAACCTTTTCTCCCTTAGCTTCCCCTAAAGAAGTAGCCACAACCTTAGCCCCCTTAATAATAGGACTTCCTACAAGGGAATTTTTGTCTTCCCCAATAAATAATACTTTATCGAGCTCAACTTTGTCGCCTTCAGGGACATCTAAACGCTCAACTTCTACTGTTTGCTTTGGGGCTACCTTGTACTGCTTGCCACCTATTTCAATAATAGCGTAAATTTTCTCACCCCCATACAGAAAGTGGAATCTTAGCACTCTAAATTGCCCGGTGTCAAGCTAAGAACGCCGGGGTGGCAACAACATATGGCTTATTGTTCAACAAGGATTGCATCGGCTCACTCCAGGCTGTAGTTCGTACAATTTGTTAAGAAAAGTCTGGGTAAAAGAAGTCCTTAATATTAATTTCTTAACATTTCTGTTATAAAATTAGGGATGCGGGAAGCATCGCCAGGAGATTAGGGATGGCAGGCAAAAAGATTTTAGTAGTTGATGACGATGTGAAGACCGTGGAGTTGGTCAAGCTCTACTTAGAACGGGACGGTTATCAGGCTCTAACTGCATATGATGGTATTGAAGCCCTGCGCCTGGTTCGAGAAAGCTGCCCAGACCTTATTGTTCTTGACCTTATGCTGCCAGACATCGATGGACTTGAGGTCTGTCGTATCTTGAGACATGAATCCGACGTGCCAATCATTATGCTTACTGCCAAGACTACTGACCAGGATAAGCTAACAGGCCTGGGTTTAGGGGCCGACGACTATGTGACCAAGCCTTTTAGCCCTAAGGTGCTAGTGGCTCGAATATGGGCAGTGCTAAGACGTCTTCCCGGAGAGCGTGGCCCCGAAGAGATTAAGCATGGTGAACTTAGTATGAATTTTACGAAACACGAGGCGTGGTTTTCCGGCAGACCACTGAATTTGACCAGTGTTGAATTTAAGTTACTAGGAGTTCTCGCCAAGGAGCAGGGTAGAGCCTTTAGCCGGGCAAGGCTTATTGAAGAGTCCTTGGGCTATGATTTTGAAGGTTTCGACCGCACCATTGACGTTCACATCCTAAACCTACGCCGAAAGCTGGAGCCGGACCCCAGCCACCCCAGATATATAAAGACAGTGTATGGAATCGGCTATAAGTTTGTCGGAGGGGAACAGTGATACATAGGTTGTGGTTTCGTCTCTCGATAACTTTCGCCGTGATAATAGTGGTGACCGTTGGTGCCATATATTTCTTGGTCAGTCAACGCATCGCTGTCGAAGTGGAATATTATGAGGGAATAGGTGAGCAATATCGTACCGAACGTACCGATCAAATAATATCTTTGCTATATGCCAATTATTTTAGGCACCAATGGGAGGACGTCCAGTCCGTAGTTGAAGATGCGTCGGGTATCGCCGGGACACATATTATATTGACCGCTGCCAACGGCACAGTCATAGCTGATTCACAAGGGGAACTTTTAGGGGAATATTATGATCCTGACTCACCAAGCAATAATCTCACGATGCCCTGGAGCACGGAGCTTTTGGGGAAAGTTTACATTATCTCTAACCCGGAGGCAGAACCATTTGTTGCTCCATTTCGAAGACTCTCCGAGTCAATAAATCGCTCCCTTCTCTTGGGAGGCTCGGTGGCAATTGTCATCGCTTTGCTATTAACTTTTCTCTTGTCTCGGAGAATGTCGTCACCCATCGGTGTCCTTGCCAATGCTGCCAGGCGATTGGGACGGGGAGAGCTGTCACAGAGGGTTCAATTCAAGGGTAAAGGTGAAGTTGGGGAATTGTCTCAAGCCTTTAACTCTATGGCCGCCGATTTGGAGCGCGCTGAGCAATTACGACGGAATCTGGTTGCTGACGTTGCTCACGAACTGAGAACCCCCCTTTCCAATATTCGAGGCTACCTGGAGGCAATTCACGATCGGGTGATGAAGCCAAATGCCGCTACTATCCGCTCCCTCAATGAAGAGACAGCTCTGCTTTCACGGCTGGTTGATGAACTCCAGGAGCTAAGTCTCGCCGAAGCCGGCAAACTGAAACTGGTTTATCAGGTGGAAGACATCGCCAACTTAGTTAAGCAGGCAGTAACTTCCTGGCAGCACAAGGTAGCAGCAAAGGAGATATCGCTGTCACTTGACCTGCCTGATAATCTGCCACTGGTTAACATTGACCGGCACCGGGTCAACCAGGTGCTGCATAACCTTCTGGAAAATGCGGTGGCTCATACCCGTAAGGGAGGCACTATCACTGTGGCTGCTGCAAAACAAGGTGACTGGGTAGAGATTAGTGTATCGGATACTGGCGAAGGCATTCCTGCTGAGGATTTGCCTAATATCTTCGAGCGCTTCTATAGAGTAGACAGGTCCCGCGCCAGAGCTACCGGAGGCAGTGGCCTGGGTCTTACTATTGCCAGGCGGCTGGTGGAAGCCCATGGCGGACAAATCACAGTCCAGAGCGAGCTGGGAAAGGGAAGCCGTTTTTCGTTCACTCTCCCTATCGCGGAATAATGTTCAACATTCCCCCAAATCACTATTATTATCAGTGATGAAAGAGAGATAAATGTAACAGTACTGCGTGCTTGATACTTAGCTATTGAATATAGCGTCAAGCCTTTCCTTTTGTTTGGCGTTCTAGTATTATACGAGCCACCTAATTGGAAGGATTCTACGTATGAATAATAAGTTATTGATTGGTTTATTAGCCTTTGGTGTGATAATGATAGTGGTAGGCTTGGTGATAGTATTTGTGGGCTTGCCTTAGCTTAAGCGCTCTTGAAACTTAAGTTCCCGGTCGAACACCAAACAAGTTACCATTGCACAAACATGGGCATGACTACGTGAACATAGTTGTCCACGCCTATAG
>CAYYUO010000008.1:0-30110 GCA_964474965.1 uncultured Dehalococcoidales bacterium | reverse complement strand
TCATCAGCACCAAAGACGGCGTTTTCTACTAGGGTATCAACCTCGCCCGGGGGCGTAGACACGCCTTTTCTCAGGCTAGTATTTCCTGACTGTTCCGCAGAAGTCATTTCATCTTTTGATAGGCCATGGTCTCGGTACATCTTGTTCTTCCCCCCCCCCAGAATAGTCCGGCGTCCGTTATATCTTTCGACATCATACATAGTCTTGACGTCGACGTACTTCAGTCTCCCGACAACCTTCTCGAGGGAGCACGCCGTAATCTTGCCATTATTATAGCAGACCATCTTCCCAAAGTCCCTCATCATAACCAGGTCCATAGCGGCAATGCCAAAGTACCGCCCCATCCTTCGGTCGTAGGCACATGGCGCCCCCCCCCGCTGCAGATGGCTCAAAAGGACGCATCGTGTTTCTAGTTTGGTACCCTTCTGGATCTCATCAGCCAAAAACTCGCCAATTCCACCCAGAGCCTTGTGGCCGAAGCTATCCACGCGTTGCTTCCTCGTAAATTGACCGTATCCCGCTGGCCTAGCTCCTTCCGCCACGATGATAATATCGTATCTGGTCCCGGCTCTCCCGCCTTCGAGAACCAACTCGTTCACCCTCTCAATTGAGAAATCATACTCCGGGATCAGAATAATGTAGGCGCCACTTGATTCTCCGCCTTCAAGAGCGAGCCAGCCAGTTTCCCTCCCCATTGTCTCCACAACAAATATTCTCTTGTGTGAACCGGCGGTTGTCCTCAGCCGGTCAACCTCCTGAGTGATAACATCCAAAGCTGTCTCAAATCCCAGAGTATAATCAGTCTCACGCAGATCCTTGTCAATCGTCTTGGGGATACCAACCACATTCACACCTTCACGCGCCAACCTACGAGCCACGCCCAAGGTGTCATCCCCTCCGATGACTACCAGCGCGTCTAAGCCAAGCGTTTCTATATTGGTTAATACCACTTTCGATTGGACATTCTTAGGATCATAGGGATTGGTTCGTGAGGTGCCAAGCATAGTGCCGCCGTACCTGTCCCAGGTTCGGACAGTTTCCTGGTTCAGTGGCATAAGGTGCTCCTCAGTAGCCTTAGGCTCAGTTTGCATGAGCCCTTGCCAGCCATCTCTGATCCCAAGGACCTCATACTGGGTTCCTCTCTCACGCTGTACTCGCTCGTCCAGCGCTGTTTTCACCAACCATTTCATTGCCGGATTAATGCCGGCGCAGTCTCCGCCACCGGTGAGAATGCCTATTCTGCTTTTCTTCATCGATAACCACCCCCTTTCTTGAGGCTCAGACATGAAAAACCAGCGGTGTATTTTGCGGGCAGCGCGCACTTATCTGGTTTCGGCACCACGAATTTCAGCCTGGGAGCTGCCTAACCTTGCTTGGATGGCAGTCTGCGCCGCTACCAACTTGGCTATTGGTATCCGATAAGGGCTGCAACTGATGTAGTCGACGCCTATGCCATGAAGGTAGCGGATTGACTGCGGCTCGCAAAGTGTCTCCAGCCAGTATCCCTAAACCACCATTGTAAGTAGGTATGGCTGGGTCAACAGCAACTTCCATGGAGAAGTAGGCAACGGTTAGTTTATCCATCGGCTAATTACACTAATGTTACTCCATGTATGTGAGGAATGCACTTATCACGTGAACAATTCATTTAAAGAAGTCAAAATACAGGTTCTCATATGATACTTCCCGTACGATGAACCTGAATTACACATTTTAGATGTGAAGTTGCTGGAGCACCTGCCGTGCCTTCTGACTTGCGCGGGCGCGGTGGCTGATTTTATTTTTCGTCGCCAATGGAAGTTCGGCCATGGTCTTACCTATCTCAGGGAGAAAAAAAATAGGGTCGTAGCCAAAACCATTTTCTCCCTTAGCCTCAAGGGCAATTATGCCACGACACTCGCCGTAGCATACCTTAGATTGACCTTCTGGAGTAGCTATAACAATGACGCACTTAAAACAGGCTGTTCGTCTCTCCCAGGGAACGCTGTTAAGCTTAGCTAAGATAAGGCTCACTTTCTCTGCATCAGTAGCAGCTTTACCCGCAAAGCGAGCTGACTTAACACCTGGCTCCCCGTTAAGGGCATCCACCTCCAGTCCTGAGTCATCGGCAAGAGCGGTGAGCTGGCTTAATTTGGCATAAGTAAGGGCTTTTAATCGAGCATTTTGTTCGTAGTTGCTCCCCGACTCAATGACGGCTTTTGCTATTCCTTCTTCGGCCAGTGTGGTTATTTGATAACCAAGACTATCCAGGAGAAAGCGATATTCCCTGATTTTCCCTAGATTGGAGGTAGCTAATAGAAGCTCAGGCATTTTGTCGTTAAAGGTCTTGAAATCTTTGTGCCAGCTTCTTTGCCACTTCGGGCATGGTGGTGTATTCCATTTCCTCAAGCGGCAGGCGATGTGGTTCAAACGGACCCATTCGGCGCAGGAAATCCGCCACAATGTTTGCTTGATGACGAACCTCATCGAAAGCAGGGTCATCGAAGAGGTCACGAGGCCCGACAAGCTTGCCATTAGCAAGTTGGAAACCAGCGGCTATTACTCTTGGTGGACCGTCAAAACGGCAAGGATTGCTTTCCCTGACAGCTACCGGCATTAACGGGCCGTGGTGTGAGCCTCTCATCCAGCCTTCTACTATGTTAACAGAAGCAAAGGGTTCCAGTATTTCACCCACGGCGGGAAATTTTCCCTGGGAGCGAACGATACAGACAGGGTCATCCTTGCCTATGTATCTGCCGGCCATGAGAGATAATCTCTGAGTAGAGGAGACAGCAGCGATTTCACCGCTCTCCTTATGGTACACCGCTTTAACGGCATAGCGGCCTGGTGCGCCGAGAAAAACTAGCATGTCGTAGATTTCCTCAGGAGCGTTAAAACTGATTTTTTTGTGCTCTTTGACGTCGTGGACTTCAAAGGTGAAGCCAGAGTGCATATTAGAGGCAATAACTAGCCCGATGGTGTTGAAAGGGTCAGCAAATATTTTATATAGCGGCAGATTCCAGGCGCCAGACGCCGTCTTATCTGCCATAAATATGACTATGGTTTCAGCCTGGCGCTCAGAAAATTGCATCTCAGCCGTACCAGGTCCCATCCCCTTGACGTTACCGGAGAAAGCATCAGCTAGAAGGTCCTGCCCGGCACCATGTAGCTTCAAGCTCTTAGCTACATTGGTGCATTCCACAAATGTATCCCAGGCTAACTTGTGGATTTGCTCACTATCTTCACCATGCTGGTGAGTCATTATCAACTGCAGGTCATCGCCACAGACTGTAACGTGATAGTCTATTAGCAGCCCCTGACCTTGGGCATGTTCCAGCTTTTCCTTAGCCTTTTGTATGACATCAGGGTGGCTGGAAGAATGACCGACATAGCCGCCGACGTCTGCTTTGATAACGCTTAAAGTTAATTCCATTTCACCCTCCCTTGCTGTAGTTTAACAATGGAAAAGAGTGAACGTCAATCAGGGATAAAAATTAGTCCCTCTTCACTGTTACCTAAAGCTTCCACCCTATTTTGGTGATAGAGTAAAGCAGTGTAAGCTGCCACCGCAGCATCGCACAGGTCGTGGTCGAACATGTCTAAATATGGCTTAAGACCAGGTAGAATGTCTCCTAGCTTGTCCCTGAGGAAGCTCATCCCTTGTTTGGTAGTTTTCCGGGGCACTGTTTTACCAAAGAGGCGGACTTTGCTGGCGAAGGGATAGACCTCAATGACTTGACCAGCTTGCTTCACCTCACGGCCGATGCTGGTTTTTAGCTCGATACCACGATAGATCAAGCCTTTAATAAAAGTCTTCTTGCTGGTGGGGTAACAGGGAATTCCTTGTTGCCTAAGTTCCTGGTCACATTGCCTGTTCTTCCTTGGGAATTTTGGCTTGCAAGGGCAACTTTCCTCAAGACAGCACAACCCCGTTGGCAAGCTCAAGGGGGCATCGATGGCTATTGCTTGAGGTGAATAGAAATTTAACAGAGCGACGATATCTCTATTCTTTGTTAAGAAGCCAAGGTAAACAAGTTGTGATTTACTATCCAATCCTAAACAAGCGCTCGGTTTGGCTTCTGTTGAGGTTAAATCGATGCCAAAAAAAGTGGGATACTTCACGTTACTGGAGAAGACTTTTTTCCTAACCGTTTTAATATCTCTCTAGCTGCCACTATACCTGAGGCTGAAGCTTGGACTAAGCCTCGGCTGACACCGGCGCCATCGCCAGCAGCGAATATATTACCGATCTCGGTCTCTAAATAAGGGGTCAACTTTAGCTGACTAGAGTAAAATTTAACCTCTATCCCGTAAAGCAAAGTATATGGAGAAGCGACGCCCGGAACTAGTTTGTCCATAGCTTGAAGCATTTCCACTATACTCTTGAGATAACGATAGGGGAGGGCAAAGCTTAAATCTCCGGGAGTTGCCGCTTTTAAGCTTGGTTCAATGGGACTATCCTGGAGGCGGGCTTGTGTGGAGCGATGACCATCCATTAAGTCTCCCAATCTCTGCACTAACACACCGCCACTAAGGACATTAGCTAGCCTTGCCAGATACTTACCATAGGCAATAGGTTCATGGAAAGGCTCGGTGAAGGTGGTGCTCACTAAAAGGGCGAAGTTAGTATTTTTTGTCTTGGGTTTAATATAACCAATGCCATTGACTGTAATCACAGGGTCGGAGCCGCCTGTGGACTCCATAATCACCTCGCCTCCAGGACACATGCAGAATGTTCTAACCCGGTCATTGAAACTTTTGGAATAAAATTCGAGTTTTGATTCATACAATGTCGAAGTTAGCTTCTCCATGGTTGTCATTGGTACTTCGATTCGGCAACCCACATCTACAGGGTTGGAATCGAGACTTAGTTTAAGCTTCTCGGCTTCATTGCATAGCCATTCAGACCCCTCCCTCCCCGGGGCTAAGATTAAGTAGCGGCAGCTTAAGCTTTCGCCATTGCTGGTTTCAACAGCTTTGACCGCACCATCGTCAACTACAATATTCTTAATTGTTGTTCCCAGCCTTATGTCTAATTTAGATGACAGATAATTCTGCATAGCCTTCAATGTTTCGTGACAAAGCTCTGTTCCCAGGTGGCGCAATTTAACAGGGGTTAATGTGAGCCCGGCTGAAGCAGCCTCTCGCTCCAGTTCAGCTGTATCTCCCCCAATTCCATAAACTTTGGGAGGAGCGCCAAATTTGAGATAGATAGAATCAACATAATCTATAAGTGCCTGGGCTTGGTCTAAGCCGATCAGTTCTTTGAGCCTGCCGCCTACTTGGGTGGACAAAGTCAGTTTGCCATCACTGAAAGCACCAGCACCTCCAAAACCACTTACTAAATTGCACGGGGAGCAGAGTACACAGCGTCCACTTCCGTTTTGAATAGGACAAATACGAGTATCAATTTCTCCTCCCTTGTCCAAGAGCACAACGTCGAGGCCAGCGTTACATAATTCCAAGCTAGCGAATATACCTGCGGGACCAGCACCAACTATGGCGACATCATAATTTTTGGTCATCGCGATTCGTTTCCTTACATTGCTTTGCCCAGAGGCATTATATACAGGGGCTTAATTTGTTCATCCACCCCGAGGACTTTCCCTACCTCCTCATCGTGAAAGGCGCCGATTTCCACTGTGGCTAACCCCAAAGCCACAGCTTGAAGGTGGATGTTTTCACCTGCATGTCCCACCTCTATATGAACATATCTTTCTCCACGTCTGCCATACCTATAGGAAGTCCTGTGAGAAAGAGCACAGATGACAATATCCACCGGGGCTTCGATGATAAACTCCTGGTTCAAAGTTGCTCTGGCTAAATCTGGTCTTAAATCGGCCGGTTTGTGTAAGCTCAAGGAATGGGAATCTGCTTCATAGTGGTAAATGCCAGCTTGTAATTCCTCTGGAGCTTGTTTTGCCTTGCTGGCAATAACGCACTGTGTGCCAACGAACATAAAAATCTCCAAAGGATAGCTAGCTCCGGCACTGGGCGCTGCCCTGAACCCCCCGGTTCCGGTGATGCCCTGGGCTGCCCAAAGTATTTGACTCAATTGAGATAATTCTAGTGGCTCCCTACGGTATCTGCGAACCGATCTGCGCCTAAGTATCGTTTCCTCTAATGAAACCTTGCCTTTCAATTGAGGGGATGGAAGCTTCATTATAGTTTGCCTCATGCCAGATTCTTCGCTACCTTCAAAGTGACAAAATAACATTTAGCCCTTGATAACGCCCATAGGTATAGCCATAGCCACTTTTCTAGAAATACCAGCTTGGTGAACCACATCTATAACTTCAATGATATCTTTGTAAGCTTGGGATGCCTCTTCAGCTAGCGAAGAGATATTTCCCGTCTTGACGGTAATACCTCTGCTCTCTAATTCTCGGGCTATATCGCTACCCTTCATACTCCGCCTGGCAGCACCGCGACTTAATACTCTCCCGGCACCATGACAAGTGGAGCCAAAGCTCTCAGACATAGCCTTTTCAGTGCCCACAGCAACAAAAGAACAACGTCCCATGTCTCCGGGCACGAGCACAGGTTGTCCTACTTTCTTGTAGCGTGTGGGAGTATCCTTATGGCCTGCAGGAAAAGCTCTGGTAGCCCCTTTGCGGTGAACGCAAACCTTAAGCTTGCGACCATCTACTGTGTGTTCTTCTATTTTGGCTATGTTATGAGCAACATCATAAATCTGCTTCATGCCAAGTTTCTCAGAACTTTTACCGAAAACTTTGGAAAAGCTTTCTCTAGCCCAGTGGGCAATACACTGCCGATTAACCCACGCATAGTTAGCAGCACATGCCATAGCAGCTAAATAATCTTGGCCCTCTGGTGATTCTATAGGAGCGCAGGCGAGTTGCCGGTCGGGGAGCTTTATCCCGTACTTCGATACTGCCACCTCCATGACACGTAGATGGTCAGTACATACTTGGTGACCAAAGCCGCGAGAGCCCGTGTGAATCAAAACTAATATCTGGCCTATTTCATCGATGCCCATGATGCTAGCTATGTGTGAATCGAATATTTCCTTCACTACTTGAATCTCCAGAAAATGATTTCCTGAGCCTAATGTGCCTGCCTGAGGCATGCCTCGCTTTACTGCCTTATCGCTTATCTTGCCGGGATCGGCACCACGGAGACATCCACCTTCTTCAGTAACGTCCAAGTCTTCCTCGGCCCCCAGGCCACGTTTCACTGCCCAAAGAGCTCCCTCAACTATCAACTGGTTCATCTCTTTTTGACTTACCTTTATCTTCCCTTCCGAGCCAAGGCCTGATGGCACATTATGGAATAGTGCATTAATGAGTTCATTGATTTTGGGTCGCACTTCAGCTTCGCTGAGACTGGTACGCAATAACCTTACGCCACAATTAATATCATAACCCACTCCCCCCGGGGAAACTACGCCATCTTTAATATCCATTGCCGCCACTCCGCCTATAGGGAAGCCATAGCCCCAGTGGATATCCGGCATGGCAAAGGAGTAACCTACTATACCGGGGAGAAATGCAACATTGGCAACTTGTTCTGGTGTTTGTTCATCACATATAGATTCCAGCATTTCCTTACTGGCATAGATTAAGCCAGGAACCCTCATGCCAGTTTTATAATTCTCGGGAATCTTCCAGCGATAATCGTCTATCTTAATAAGCTGTCCTTGCCATCGCGCCATGTCCTTAGCTCCTAAATGTCGAGAATTATCTGTGCTTTGTACCCATCACCATCTTTGTCTAACTTTAACATATGATATGTGGCTGCTTTTACCCCTACCTTTATCTTATGCTTCATTGGGTCAAAATCTTCCCCATAACAGGTGGCCTTAAGCTGATTGTGAGTCAAACTTTCGATATCGAACCGGTTGAACAAGATATGTTTGGCATCGAAGAGGTAAATGAGCTCATTAAGCCATTCAACGAGCAAACTATCTCTGTCCTCGCTGCTTACTTCCAAATCGAGGTGCAATTTCTCTTCAACGCTTTCAAGCTCAGTAATCAAACTGAACAGAGCCAGAGCAGCGTTGGAAAAAAGCCCCTTGATATTTGCCCCATAGGCGATAATGCCCACGTCAGCAGTATGGTCAATTATTTCAAAAGCCTTTTCCATCCCTCTAATGTCCATTATACAAAAATAGCAGCAGCATCTCCATTTACGCTTGCTCTTTTTGCACTTCACTCAAGCTATTGTTACAATCAATACCAAGCATGGTGGCGGACTCTTACCATTAAGCTGTCGAATTTGGCAAATTATTAATTACCTTGTATTATTACCATGGCAATGGGCAAACGTCTTTGTCAAACTTGACTTTTCTGTGTGGAAAGTTATATGGTTCTAGCAATTCGAGGAGCAAATGCTAAAGGCAAAGCGAATCTACAGCTAGCAGCCCATTATAAGGAATTTATCCGGAAGAGGTAGATGGTAATGCCCCCCCAGCATTATATGGAATATGCTCTATCTTTGGCTAGGTTAGCTATGGGATATACCAGTCCCAACCCAGCAGTTGGGGCAGTAGTTGTTAAAGACGGACTTGCTGTTGGCATGGGATATACTCAGCCTGCTGGCTCGGAGCATGCCGAGATCATGGCACTTCGTCAGGCTGGTGATAAGGCGCAAGGTGCTACCATGTATGTTACTCTGGAGCCTTGCTCTCATTATGGGCGTACTCCGCCATGCACTCAAGCCATAATCGATGCCGGCATTTCAGAGGTCTATATATCCTTGCTTGACCCCAACCCGGTGGTTTCAGGGCGTGGGGTAGGCAAACTAAATGAAGGAGGCGCCAAGACCCATATAGGTATATGTCAACAAGAAGCTTCTGAAATAAACGAGGCTTATATTAAGCACATTACTACGGGTTTACCATTCGTTGTGGCCAAATTCGCCATGAGCCTTGATGGCAAGATTGCTACTAAAACCGGTGATTCTAAATGGATAACCAAGGAAGAGACAAGAAAGTATGCACATGCCCTGCGTTATACTGTCGACGCCATAATGGTAGGTGTAAACACCATTGTTGCTGATAACCCTCGTCTCACCGCTAAATGTTGTGGCGGTAGAGGTGGCATCGGAAAGGTGCAGCCTCTACGTTTGGTTGTTGATAGTAAGGGAAAAGTACCATTGAACGCTCATATTTTTGAGCCGCCAGGTGGGGTTTTGCTCGCTGTGGCAGCCCCTTTTGACTCTGGGAAGAGAAAAAAATTTGTAGAGGCGGGTGCCGAAGTGGTGGAATTACCAACCAAGGGAGGCTCGGTAGATATTGTGGAGTTATTGAAATTGTTGGGAAGGCGAGAGATTGTCACTGTCCTAGTGGAGGGAGGTGGCAAGCTTCTTGGTTCACTTTTTGACTACCACTTAGTTGATAAGGTATTGGCTTTTATTTCACCAATCATCATTGGCGGCCGTGAGGCTGTAAGTGTGGGGGGGAATGGTATTGATAATATAGCTAAAGCTCTGCGCCTTAGCAGAGTTGGCATCAAGAGTTTCGGGGATGACATATTAGTTAGTGGATACGTGGAGAAACGTTTACCGCAAGAAGCGTAGTTTTTAGGCATATAGTATGTTTACAGGGATAGTTGAAGAGATTGGCACAGTTAAGGAAACAAGCCGAGACCGCTTAGCCCTAGAAGCTCATAAGGTGCTTGAAGGCATGAAGGTAGGCGACAGCATAGCTGTTAATGGTGTTTGCTTAACTGTTGTCTCTTTGGAAAATCGAGGCTTTAGTGCCAATGTTATGCCTGAGACGTTACGGTGCACTAATCTCAGTAGACTTCATTATAACGATCAAGTAAATTTGGAAAGGGCACTGGTGCTGGGGGAACGCTTGGGTGGCCATTTAGTGTTGGGTCATGTTGATGATACGGGAGAGGTAATGGACGTAACCGCTGAAGAAACTGCTCATCTTATGAGGATTTCAGCACCTGCTAGAATAATGCCTTATATTGTAGATAAAGGCTTTATTGCCGTTGATGGTATTAGTCTTACCATTGTAGGCTTTGATGATTTTTCCTTTGTTGTGTCTCTGGTAGCTTACACTATGGAACATACTACGTTAGGAAGGAAGAGACCTGGAGCGGTAGTCAATTTAGAAGCAGACATCATAGCTAAATATGTGGAAAATCTTGGAGGGCAAAAACGACAAGGTTTAAACTTCGAGTTCCTTAGAGAATATGGATTTGTAGGGGGAACGGATGCTGGCTAGCATTTCGGAGGCAATTGAAGATATAAAGGCAGGCAAGTTCATCGTTATTGTTGATGACGAGTCACGCGAAAATGAAGGTGACCTGGCCATAGCTGCCGAGAAGATTACTCCTGAGGCAATAAATTTCATGGCTAAGCATGGTCGGGGATTGATTTGTCTTCCCATTATTGGTCAAAGACTTGACGAATTAGGAATACCACTGATGGTTGCCAATAACACCTCACACTACTCCACCGCCTTCACAGTTTCTATTGAGGCAAAGCATAAAGTTACCACTGGCATCTCTGCTTTCGACCGAGCCCATACCATAAAAACAGTGCTTGATCCTAATACCAAGGCAGATGACCTTGCTCAGCCAGGGCATATATTCCCTATTCGAGCCAAAGAAGGTGGGGTGTTAGTACGAGCGGGACACACTGAAGCTATTGTTGATCTGGCTAGACTAGCTGGGCTTTATCCTGCTGGCGTCATATGTGAGATTATGGATGAAGATGGTACAATGGCCCGTCTGCCTCAGCTTGAGGCTATGGCTTCTAAGTTCGACTTAAAGATTGTAACTATCACTGATTTGATTGCCTACCGTCTTTGTCACGAAAAACTGGTGCAAAAAGTGACTGAGGCTAAACTGCCCACCAAGTATGGTGAGTTTATGGCCATGGCTTATAAAAGTGTTGTTGACGCTGCTGAACATGTTGCTTTAGTTAAAGGTGATATATCAAATGATGAGCCAGTGCTGGTGCGCGTCCACAGTGAGTGTTTGACTGGAGACGTCTTTGGTAGCTTGAGATGCGATTGTGGGGCCCAGATTGAGATGGCTTTACAAAGTATAGCCAGAGAAGATCGCGGCGTTTTTCTTTATATGAGACAGGAAGGGAGGGGGATCGGGTTTCACAACAAGCTTTGTGCCTATGCTCTTCAGGATCAAGGGATGGATACTGTGGAGGCTAATATAGCTTTAGGTTTTGCTCCTGATTTGAGAGATTATGGGGTGGGCGCTCAGATTTTGGCTGACTTAGGTTTACATAATATTCGACTGTTTACCAATAACCCTAAGAAAGTAATTGGGCTGGAAAGTTATGGAATTAAGATAGTTGAAACTGTTCCTCTAATAACGCCATCTACCCCTTATAACATCCACTATTTAGAAACCAAGCAAAAGAAGTTAGGACATATTCTAGGTATACAGGAGGGTAAGTAATGGCTAAGCATTATGAAGGTATCCTGATAGGAAAAGGTCTTAAGTTTGCCGTGGTTGTTTCTCGATTTAATGAGTTAATAACCACGAAGCTGCTTGAGGGAGCAAGAGACGCTTTGTTACGCCACGGTGTCGATGAAGGTGATATCGATATTGTCTGGACTCCGGGTTGTCTAGAGATCTCGCTTATAAGCAAAAAATTGGCACAGAGTAGTAAGTACGATGCCATAATATGCCTTGGCGCAGTGATTCGTGGCGGCACCCCCCATTCTGAGTATGTTGCTTCCGAGGTAAACAGAGGAATTGGCAGAGTGAGCCTGGATACCGGCCTACCAGTAATACAGGGCATAATTACAGCTGACACTTTGGAGCAAGCTATCCAGAGAGCTGGAGCTAAAGAAGGCAACAAAGGCTCTGTTGCCGCGGTAGGAGCTATTGAAATGGCAAATCTGCTTAAGGCTATTCAGTGACTTTGTACACTGTGTCACTGCGCCTTACTCTATCAGGAACTTTGATACCTATAAGGTCACCAGGCTTTCCCTCTGTGATGTTAACGCGCTCGATTTGCATAGATTCTACGGCTAGTTCCATATCCGTGGTGCTGCCCTTGATATGGATTTTATCACCTAATTTCAATGTGCCGCTTAGCTCTATACCAGCTACTACAGGCTTAGCAAAAAAATCCGTCACCTTACCAATTTCCACTTCGCCCATCTTCAAATACCTCCTTTTATGAGGATATCATACACTTTTTCCGATTAAAAATCAATATGGTGTGCTAGCTGACTTTCTCATTCCGGTAACTCTCGTGGTAAGTTATTATCACTAAACATACCGTGAGTTTTACACATAAATCTCAGCCCTCCGCATTACCTCAATTTGATACGTACCTTACGCCTTTTAACTCTTTAAGAAGAGGCTTAGAATAACAAGGGAAGAGGGCTGGCAATGACAGGCGAATCTTACGCTGCTATAATGATGCCGTGCTGGTTACCATAATCGGTCTAGGGTTAATCGGCGGCTCAATCGGGTTAGCTTTAAGGCAAGGGGAGAGGCCTGGGTGGGAAATAGTCGGCTATGGCCGTCGTCAGGAAACTGTAGCCAATGCCTTAAGTTTAGGCGCCATTGAACGAGGCGAAACCAACTTAAAGGATGCGGTAAAGCAAGCTGATTTTGTCATCATCGCCACACCGGTTCTGGCGGTAAAGGAAATCTTCTCCGAGATAGCTCCCCATCTTCCCTCTGGTTGCATGGTCACCGATACTGCCAGCACGAAAGCCCAGGTTATGAAATGGGCCGAGGAAATACTGCCGTCAACGGTGGACTTCATTGGCGGACACCCCATGACCGGGAAGGAAACTTATGGCATCCAGGCTGCTGAAGCCGAATTATTTCAGGGGTGCACTTATTGCCTCACCTCGTCAGAGAAGGTTTCACCAAAATCGATAGATACGGTGACGGGTATGGCCAAGAAACTGGGAGCCATACCTTTTTTCATTGACGCTCAAGAGCATGATAAACTGGTGGCTGGCATTAGTCATCTACCTATGTTGCTCTCGGCGGCCCTGGTATCGCTAACTACCAAGAATCCTTCCTGGTCTAAAATGTCCAAACTGGCGGCCTCTGGCTATCATGACCTTACTCGTCTGGCTTCGGGAAGTCCTGAGGTAAATGCCCATATCTGCCTTAGCAACAAGGAAGCTATAGTTAACTGGATAGATAAATTCAGCCAGGAATTGGAGAGGTATCGCCAACTGGTGGCTGGGGGGGATAGACGCTTGGAACAAGCCTTCACTGATGCTAACAAAGCAAGACAAGAATGGCTGAACAATTTGTCGGCTTAAAGTCGTCTTCGCCAAGAGCGGAAATAAGAACTATCACACCTTGTCCCAGGTTGGCAGGAGAGGTAATTCTACCTGGTGATAAGTCTATTTCCCACCGGGCTGTCATCCTGAACAGCTTAGCCAAAGGTAAAGCCGAGATTGATAATTTTGCTCCGGGGAGAGATTGCCTGGCCACAGTTAGGTGTCTGAGAGCCCTGGGGGTGAAAATTGGCAGAAAAGGGTCGCGGGACTCACCTACTCTGTTAGTCTCGGGAACTGGCGAAGATGGTCTTAAGGAAGCCAGTAATGTGCTCGATGCCCAGGATAGTGCTACTACAATGCGCCTTCTGGGCGGTCTTCTTTCCAGCCAGCCTTTCCTATCTATTATTACCGGGGATGCCTCTCTTCGTAATCGCCCCATGGGCAGGTTGATTGAGCCACTGAGGTTGATGGGTGCTGAGGTGTGGGGAAGGGGGCGAGATTCCTTCGCACCCCTGGTCATTAAGGGGAAAAAGTTACGTGGTATAGATTTCACCTTGCCTGTTCCCAGTGCTCAAATTAAATCAGCCATTCTACTAGCCGGTCTTTTTGCCCGAAGCAATACTGTCTTACATCAAGCAATTCCTTCCAGGGACCATACTGAAAGGATGCTTAAACGGATGGGAGCCAGTTTGGAAAGCCAAGGAAACTCGATTTCCTTGCTGCCTTTGAGCAGTCCTTTAGTTTCTGTCAACCTTCACGTCCCGGGCGACATCAGCTCAGCAGCCTACTTTCTGGTTGCCGGAGCTATTCACCCTAACGCCAGGATAGTGATAAGAGATTGTGGAATCAACCCGACACGAGCGGGAATCATTGATATTCTCCTGGCTATGGGGGCCAGGTTAAAAATAGATAATGAGCGGTTGGAGGCTGATGAACCTTTAGCCGATATTGTGGTAGAATCTAGCGAGTTGAAGGGGATAGAGGTTTGTGGTGATATTATCCCTCGCCTCATTGACGAGATTCCCGTGTTAGCCGTGGCTGGTTGTGTTGCTAAAGGGAAAACTGTGATCAGGGATGCCGGGGAGCTGAGGGTGAAGGAATCAGACAGGATTGCCACTGTGGCAAGTGAGCTTTCTCGCCTGGGTGCTAAAGTTGAGCCTCTGCCGGATGGCATGGTCATCTATGGCGGTAGACCTTTGTCGGGCACAGAGGTTGACAGCCATTTTGACCACCGATTGGCGATGAGCTTGGCAGTAGCCGGTTTGATAGCCAAAGGAGAAACGACCATCAGGCATGCCCAGGTGGCGCAGGTATCATATCCTGCCTTCTGGCAAACTTTGCAACAAGTATTAAATGCTGATAAAGCCTCAGCACGGAATCCTAAATGCTAAACGATAAGTAGGCTGTGTAGTTACAACAAAATGAGTTTTAAGATTTAAGTTAGGAGGGGTAGCATGGCTACAGAATTAGTTCATATCGGTTTTGGTAGTGTTATCGCTGTAAACAGGGTGATCGTTTTCCTTTCCATAAATCAGCAACCAATCAAGCGACTCCTTCGGGAAGTAAGAGAAAAGGGACTTTTAATTGACGCCACTCATGGCAGGCAAGCCAAGACCGCTATTCTTTTTGACACTGGTCACATGATGTTGGCTGCCGTGACAGCGGAGACCATTGCTCACAGGTTAGCCACTGCATTCGTGCCGTCTGAGGAAAAAGTTGAGCTGTGAAGTGCCTGAACGCAGCCTTGAGTCGAAGCTTCGAACGAAGCAAAGAAGCACCAGGAGCTCTCGCCCCCTGCTCGTCGTTCTTTCCGGACCTTCGGGAGTAGGCAAGGATGCTGTGCTTGCCAGAATGAAAAAGTTGGGGCGTCCATTCTACTATGCCGTTACCGCTACTACACGTCCTAAGCGTGCCGGGGAGAAAAACGGAGTGGATTATCACTTCCTTTCCCAGAAAGAATTTCAACAAATGATAGATAAACACCAGCTCCTGGAGTGGGCTAATGTCTACGGCAATTACTATGGCGTGCCAAAAGAGGAAATAACCTCGGCTTTATCCAAAGGGGTAGATACAGTAGTCAAAGTAGATGTTCAGGGTGCTGCTACAATCAAGAAAATTCTGCCTCAAGCAGTATTTATTTTCCTCATGTCTCCTTCATTGGAAGAACTAGAAAAGAGGTTGAGGAAGCGACGTAGCGAGTCTTCAACAGATTTGGCCCTAAGGTTGGAAAGGGCCAAAGAGGAAACAAAAAGCCTGCCGATTTTCGATTATGTGATAACGAGCTGCCAAAATAAGCTTGATGAAGTTGTATCCCAAATAGACGCCATTGTAGCCGCTGAAAAATGCCGTGTGAATCCTAGGATTGTGAAACTTTAGCTTCCTAGTGCCCCCGGGAGACTCCTGTATTTTTTGACAATATCCCCACTTCACTTCTACAATAAGCCTCAGTATGAGTTTGGTAGAGCAACTTTATAGGCTTCAGCAGATTGACCTAGAGCTTCAAGGAAAGCAACAAGAGCTAAATGATGTTGGAAATCGGTTGAGTGACGATAAGGACTTAGTTGCCGCCGAATCCAAGCTTGCCTCACAAAAAGAACAACTGGAAGACGCGAGGAAAAAACAAAAGGACTCTGAATGGGAACTGGAAGACCTTCAAGATAAAGTCAGGAAGATTGATAGCAAACTTTACAGTGGCACAACCAAGGATTCCAAGGAACTGGTTAACCTTGAGAAAGAAGTCAAGGGCCTTAAGAGCCAGATCAGGCCGAAAGAAGATGCCCTCTTAGGATTAATGAGCCAGGTGGAAGAGATAGAAGCTGAGGTAAAAACTACTGCCGAAGAGGTTGAACGATTGAAGCGAGAATGGGAGCAAAGGCAAGAAACTTTAGGGCAAAGGAAAAGAGAAATTGAGACCATGCTTGCTAAACTCGGGGGGGATCGTGATAGACTAGCGCAGCAAATTGACTCTGAGGTCCTCAACACTTACGAGCGACTCAGGTTAACAAGGGGACAAGCTGTAGTCAAAGTGGAGAGAGGAAAATGCCAGGGATGCCACATCACCGTGCCTACGAGTCAATGGCAAAAAGCTAAAGCTGGTGATTTAATCCAATGCACTAGCTGTAGTAAGATACTGTACCTGGAGTAGCTTATACAGCTTGTATTCGTGTCAAAAAACTTCCATATAAAAAGCTCTCCAAAGCGCTTGACAGTGCGAGGGCAGGTGATATAGCATAATAGGCTAGAATTTTTGGAAAAACTAAACTCTTGCGATTCGAGGAGGTTGCTTTATGCAAGACGTGGCTATTGTTGGAGTAGGTCAGAGCATTTTTTCCCGTAAGTGTGGTGTGTCTATTGGGGAATTATGTTTTGAAGCCTATACTGAGGCAATGGAGGGTCTGGATATTACCAACAGTGATATAGATGCCTCCATTATTTGTTCTGCGCCAGAGTATGATAAGCAGCGCTCACCGGCCGGTTTAATCTCAGAGTACTTGAGGCTGACGCCCAAGCCGAGTTTCTATGTCGAGACCGTGTGTTCTTCTAGTAGCACAGGGCTGAGAGTGGGTTGGTCATTAATAAAGGCGGGCCTTCACAGAGTAGTAGCAGTGGTAGGCTTCCAGAAGATGTCGGACTTGACCTCTCGTGAGGCTGCAGAGAGGATGAGTCGGGGAGGTGACATAATATGGGAATCGCCCTTTGGCATAACCATGCCTGCTGGTTATGCTATGTATGCCCGGGCTCATATGGCTAAGTATGGAACTACTGAAGAGCACCTGGCCAAGGTACGGGTCAAAAATTCACACTATGGTGCGGCAAATCCTAAGGCAACTTATCGTAAAGAGCTGAGTTTAGACGAAATTTTAGGTTCGGAGGTAATAACTAGCCCGCTGAAGAAGTTTGATTGCTGTGCCAATGCTGATGGTGCCTCTTGCATCATAATAGCTGGCAGTGACGTAGCTAAAAGAGTAACTAATGCTCCAATCTGGATAATAGGTCTGGGCGCTGCTACAGACACAATGACAATGTCAGGAAGAGAATCGCTCACCGGTCTGAGGTGTGCCCGGGAGGCGGCCAGACAGGCATATGAGATGGCTGGCGTAGGACCGGGGGATATTGATGTTGCCGAGGTTCACGACTGTTTTACTATAGCTGAGCTTATGGCTTATGAAGACTTGGGCTTTGCCAAACCTGGGGGGGGGACTGAATTGATTGAGGGTAAAGAGACATATGTGGATGGAAAGAAACCGGTAAATGTTGACGGTGGGTTGTTATCCAAAGGTCACCCTATTGGCGCTACTGGTGGTTCACAGATTAGGACCATTGTAAACCAGCTTAGGGGGCAGGCTGGTGAAATCCAGGTGCAAGAAGCGGAAATAGGCTTGGTTCACAATATAGGTGGCGTCGGACAATATGGTAATGTGACGATTCTAAGGAGGTAGCCAGTGAGTTTTGAGAATTTTGGCGTTGTTAGCTTCACCACCGAGACGAAGGCATCTGATTTTTTGGATTACTTGGAAAAAGGGAAGGTAATGGCAACTAGGTGCCGGAGGTGTGGGACTAATTACTTTCCCCCGAGGATGGATTGCCCAAAATGTGTAGGCAGTGATGTGGAGTGGTTTGAGATTAAGGAAAATGGTAGGCTGGTCACCTATACTGTGGTAAACTATGGTCCAACCGGATTCGAAGAGGACGCCCCATATACTCTGGGCATAGCTGATTTCGATGGGGTGAGGGTCTTTGGTCGTTTAAGCAAGGGTCTTAAGGAGAGTGATATTAAGCCGGGAATGGGGGTGAAGGTACTTCCGGTAAAATTGCCCGGCGGTAGGATTGGTTACGAGTTTCAAAAGGTCTAAAGACGACTTGCGACAATACCAAGTTATCCCGTGCCATTTCCGTCTTTGCCTGTCATAAGCCGTTGAAGACGATGTGGGAGGAAAGCGGCGAGTCCACAATGCATCCCTGCGAGGATTATTGCAATGTCTCACCAACCATTACGTATTATTGATGCTAACCTAAACCGCTCCAGTGAAGGCTTGCGGGTTCTGGAAGATGTCGCTCGCTTTCTTATCAACGATGTTGAGCTAAGCCAGCGGTTAAGGACTCTGCGTCATGATTTAGCCAAGGAGACTAAATCACTGAATTTAGGACTCTTATCTCAGAGAGATTCCGAACATGATGTTGGTGCCCGTATGAGTGCTGGCTATGAGCCAAAAGCGAAACAATCTCTGCAAGATCTCTCCGGCCTAGTTACAGCAAATGCTAAAAGGGTGGAAGAATCTCTTCGCGTGGTAGAGGAGCTAGCTAAATTGCCAGAGATAAGTTCAACGCTGAATTCAACCAAATTTGAACAGATGAGGTTTACCCTTTATACCTTAGAGCGAGATTTGATTTCCAGAATATCACGCTGGGATAAAATGGAGAAGGTGTCCGGGCTTTACGTTATTCTGGATAGGCAATTTCTGGAGAACAGGGATGAACTGGACATTGCCAGCCAAATTATTGAGGGGGGCGCCAGTGTAATCCAACTTCGCGACAAGTCCCGATTTTATCGGGACAAAAAGGGGGAACTGCTAATTTTAGCGCAAGAGCTCAAGGAGCTCTGTAGTCAAGCGGATGTTCTATTTATAATAAATGATTACTTTGACTTGGCTATAGCTGTTGACGCTGACGGGCTTCACGTTGGACAGGAAGACCTGCCCCTGCCTGTAATCCGCAGGGAATTACCCATAGACAAAATAATTGGCTGTTCTGTCAAGACTCTATCTCAAGCAACGAAGGCCCAGGCTGAGGGAGCGGATTATATTGCCGTAGGCTCTATATTTCCCACGGCGACGAAAAAGGAAGCCACTGTGGTGGGAATTGATATGCTGAAAGAACTCAAGCGAACAGTATTTACACCCCTAGTAGCTATTGGCGGCATAAACCAGAATAATATAGCTGAAGTAGTGTCTGCTGGCGCCGATGCCGTAGCTGTAATCAGCGCTGTCTTGAGTGAGAAAGATGTTAAGAAAGCGGTGCAGAAATTGGTCGCAAACATGAACTTGGCGAAAGAGGAATGTCAAAACCAGTAGAAGATTTGGAGGCTATCGCTGCGGAGCTTCGTCCCCACTTCGCGGCTGAGGATGAGGCTCGAGAGAAAGCTTTGCGTAGTTGCCGTCAGGTAATCCGCCACAGCGCTGATGCCATACGTGCCGTGCATCGCCAGGAGCAGGATAAGGCGAGGCAACGCCTCGATTCAGCCCAGGAATTGATCCAGGAGCTAAACCACGACCTGGCCAAGCACGGGAGATTACTTCATTCAGGTTTCGTTCATGATGCTCAAAAGGAATTTGCTGAGGGATATATAACCTTGGCTTTGATTGTCGGAGAAGGCTTGCCGAGACCGGAAGCATTGGGCGTAAGCAATGCTGCCTATCTTGATGGCTTGGGCGAGTCCGTGGGTGAGTTGCGGAGATACATATTAGATAGTCTGAGACGGGGGGACTTTTCCCGTTGCGAGGAGCTACTGACCATAATGGATGAGATCTACGGAATATTGATAACCATGGACTTCCCGGAATTGCTCGCTCATGGCTTGAGGCGAACTACGGATGCCATACGAGGCATTACAGAAAGAACTCGAGGGGACTTAACAGTAGCCCTAAGGCAAAAGCAATTAGAAACGAAGCTTAACGACCTTAGTTAATCTTCTTTAAGTGCTAGCGTCCATGTTGCCCTAAACGAAGATCTCAAGGTTTTCGCTGTCAAATTAACGGTCACAATCCCATCTCTCTGGCCACCACTTCTCGATAGAAATCGGCATCGCCAAATGCAAGCTCCGCGGCTTTGGCACGCCTGGTATAAAAATGCAGGTCATGTTCTATGGTAACTCCGATAGCTCCGTGAATTTGGTGCGCCAGAGCAACGACGCGCTGAGAGGCTTCGCCTATCCAAGCCTTGGCTATAGCCACTTCTTTGGTGCATGGAAGTCCCTCACTTAACATCCAGGCTGCTTGGTAGGTGCTAAACCTGGCGCCATCAATATCGGTTGCCATGTCGGCGCAATAGTGCTGTATAATTTGGAAGCTGCCAATGGGACGGTCAAACTGTTTCCTTTCCTTGGCGTAGTCTACGGTCATCTCCAATACTCGTTGAATATTGCCGACCATCTCGCAGCATTTTCCCACTGCTGCCTGCTCGATTATCTTTTGTACTGCACTCCACTCCTGGTCCAGTTGTCCCAAAATGTTAGCTTTAGGTACTGGCATTTGGTCAAAAACCACCTCGCATAGCTTATCACCTGCGATAGTTTTTAGAATGGTGCAATTTATTCTGGGATTCTTGGCGTCGGCCAAGAATATGGTGATTCCGTTTTTAGGCTTGGTTCTGGCTACACACAGCAGATAGTCAGCAATATGAGCATCAGGGACAAATAGTTTTGTACCGTTGATGATATAGTTGCCATCATCGGGAGTAGCCTCGACTGTGACTGAAGAGGCATCGTAATTCTGATAGCCGGGTTCGGTTAGTGCTAAGGTAAAGATTTTCTCCCCACGGATTAGCTTGGGCAAATATTCTTGTTTTTGCTCCTCTTTTCCGAGATCTAAGATGGGTAAGCCCCCAAGAACCACTGTGGAGAAAAAAGGGCCAGGCAAACAAGCCCGTCCCATCTCCTCTAGTAGCACTGCCAGGTCGAGAAAATTCATGTCGCCGCCGCCATATTTCTCGGGGAAGGCCAAGCCCATCCAGCCTAGCTCAGCCATCTCTTGCCAGAGTTCTTTGGAATAGCCTGTATCGCTTTCTTCCATCTGTGTAACGAATGTCTTCGGGCACTTATCAGCCAGAAAGTCGCGGGCTGTCTTTTTAATCATTTCTTGTTCTTCAGTAAGAGTTAACTTCATTGCTATCCTCCTGTATCAAACATTTCAAGCGCCATTCGCAGTTGCCGGCGAAGGATCTTCGAATCATTGAACTCTTCGCTTCGCTTAAGGTGACGTATTATGAGCTTGGCAGCCCCAGTCCCCTGGTAGCCAGGATGTTCTTTAGTATCTCTGATGTACCTGCCTGGAGGCTATAACCTTTGGAAGCCAGATAGGAATGCACTGCCAGCCCTCGAATAGGAGCTAATTTGGAGTCGCTCAGCAGTTGCCCGTAAGGCCCCAGTACTTCCATAGCGGCTTTGGCTAGCCTTTGTTCAAATGCGGTGGAATATGCCTTGGACATGGCTGCTTCCCGGTTGGGAGCCCGTCCCTCGTCCATAACCAACGCCACCCTGTAAATAAGTAGCCGCCCAACTTCAAATTCGATTCGGAGCTGAGCTAGTTTATTGCGAGTTACAGATTCCTGAGATAATTTATTTTCTTTGGTAAACTGTACGATGGCATCAAAGAGGGGATAGTTGCCCATGAGTCGTTCCATCCCGCTTCTCTCGTAATCAAGCTGTTGAAGGGCTTGAAGAAAACCACGGTTTTTCTCCCCTATTAAACATTTCTTGGGGACGCGTACTTCGTCAAAGAAGACATCATTCCAGGCCTCAGTACCGGTAATATCTATCATAGGGATGCGCTTAATCCCAGGCAAATCCGCTGGAATAATAAATTCGCTAATGCCTCTGTGCTTGGGAGCTTCGGGGTCGGTCCTAGCTAATAGGTAAAAGTAATTTACAAACGAGCCACCACTGGTCCACGTCTTTTGCCCGTTGATTATGTAGTCATCACCGTCTTCAATAGCTCTAGTTTGAAGTGAGGCTAAGTCACAGCCGGCCTCCGTTTCACTCATTCCCAGACCGATATACGCCTCTCCCGCTATAATCTTGGGTAATAACTCCCTCTTTTGCTCATCGGTGCCATAGGTGACGATAGAGCCGCCTATTTGGCGGTCGGCAAACCAGTGGCAAGCTGCTGGTGCCCCATATCTCAGCATTTCCTCGGTGAGTATGAGTCGGTCTATATAACTGAGCCCCTGCCCGCCGTACTCTTTGGGCCAGGTCAGGCCTATCCAGCCTCTCTGTGCCACCCGTTTGCTGAATTCAGGGTCGAAGCCTTGTATCCAGGCATCACAGGCAGGTTCCCAATACCCCTTCTTGATCTCCTCCTCTAAAAAATGGCGCACCTCCTGTCTAAACTTATTCTGCTCTTCTGTAAAGCCGAAATCCATTTTCCTCCTCCTTTCTTAGAGATTGATATTGGAATACTTCCTCCACGGCCTAGCCACACATTTACCTTCCAGAGCATCCAGTGCCCTGTTTATGAATTTTCTGGTATCTGAGGGGTCTATCACATCGTCGACATAGCCTCTCTCTGCAGCGCAGTAGGGGTTTTCGTAGATTTCTGAATACTCTTTTATCCTTTGTGCTCGTACCTCCTTGGGTTTATCCGCCTCCCTTATTTCTCTGGCGAAGATAACGCTGGCAGCACTTTCGGCACCGACGATGGTAACTCGAGCGGTAGGCCAAGCAAAGACAAAATCAGCCCCAATGGACTTGTCCAGCATGCCGTAGTGAGCGCCGGCGTAGGACTTTCTAACTATGACTGAAACGAGGGGCACGGTAGCATCAGCCCAGGCAAAAAGTAGCTTGGCACCATGGCGCAGGATTCCGCCCCAATCTTGCTGAGAACCTATCAGATACCCCGGGCAATCCTGCAGAGTGAGCAGGGGAATGTTAAAAAGGTCACAAAACCTGATAAACCTAGCTGCTTTGTCGGCAGCATCAATATCTATGCAACCGGCCATCCACTTTGGCTGGCTAGCTACTATTCCCACAGGACGCCCGTTGAAGCGGGCAAAACCTGTGATTATATTCCTGGCGTGGAGCCCCAATGTCTCAAGAAAATAACCCTGGTCAACTATTTTCTTGATAACTTCGTACATATCGAAAGGTTCAAATGGATGTTCTGGCATCAAGCTAAGCAAATCCTCTTTCCTTTCCGGGTCATCGTCTGTTTGGATACGAGGCGGTCTCTCTCTGTTGCTGGAAGGCAAAAAGGACAAAAGTTCCTTACACTTATCTAAGCACTCTGCATCATCTTCAGCTACGATGTGTGTTTGTCCTGATTTGATAGCATGGGCTTTGTAGCCGGAAAGGTCCTCCAGGCTGATTTCTTCCCCGGTTTGCGTTTTGACGAAAGCAGGGCCAGCAATACCCATAAATCCTGTGTGCCTGGTTTGGATGAGGAAATCCTGCATTATAGGATGATATGCCTGTCCCCCTAAACAAGGGCCCATAAGCATGGCTATCTGGGGTATTATTCCCGACGCAAGTATTTGGGACCTAAAAAGCCATCCGTAGGCTTCCAAGGTATCTATCCCTTCCTGCAGTCGAGCACCTCCGGAGTCATTCATGCCTACAAATGGCCATCCGTTCTCCTTGGCAAATTCTATAGCACGAACAAATTTCTTACCATGATATTCGCCGAAGGTTCCCGCCATTGCGGTATAGTCCTCAGCAGCAGCAACGACGTACCTGCCATTCACTTTGCCGAAGCCAGTAATTACTCCTTCAGCAGGCACATCCCTTTGGTCCATGCCAAAAGCAGTCGTCCTGTGCTTAACAAATAAGCCTATTTCCGTGAACGTACCGGGGTCGAAGAAATAGTCTATCCTTTCCCGGGCCGACATCTGCCCTTTCTGATGGCGCGCTTCAATCGCCTTCGGCCCTCCCATTTGTAAGATGTGTTCTCGTTTCCTCTTCAATACTTCCAGCTTATTCAGACCTTTATCAGACTCATCAGCCATAAATTAAGCCTCCTTATGGTTATAATTGACCGCAGAGTTCTTTATAATTCCCCTCTCTCCAAAGAAGGATTCCTGTACGAAATTATGCGGAAGACTGTATAAAGTGGCCGTTTTTGCTCAGCCTGCTATTATATGTCATGAACGCTCATTTTTCAACATTTTGCTGCTACAACCACTTCCGGTGCTAACTGCAAAGCTTGAATCAAAGCCTTGGCTTTGTCCAGTGTTTCCATGTATTCAGCTTCCGAATCAGAGTCGTAAATAATGCCACCACCTACCTGAAAATAAGCTTTGTCTTCCTTGATTAAAAAAGTGCGAATAACGATATTGATATCCATATCTGAATTGAAGCTCAGGTAACCTATGGAGCCGGTATAGACGCTCCTTTTAGTCGGCTCCAGTTCATCAATGATCTCCATAGCCCGCACTTTGGGAGCGCCGATGATAGAGCCGCCGGGGAAAGTAGCCTTAAGCAGGTCCATGTTGCTCTTACCTCGGCGTAGCCTGCCCACGACAGTAGAGGTGAGGTGAAATACGGTGGGGAAAGTCTCCAAGATGGCTAGTTCGGTGACATTTACCGTGCCATAGCGGCAAACCCGACCTAAATCATTCCTTTCTAAATCAACGATCATCACGTTTTCTGCTCGGTCTTTGGTGCTGTGGGTCAACTCTTGAGCCAGCCGCTCATCTTCAGCAGGGTCTTTACCTCGTGGCCTTGTGCCTTTTATCGGTCGTGTCTCTACCAGACCGCCTTGCACTTTAAGGAACCTTTCCGGGGAGGCACTGATGATTGTCACTCCCTTGAAATTGAGATAGCTGGCAAAGGGGGCGGGATTAACCATCCTTAGCCGTTTATAAAGCTCGTATGGTGGAATTTTTAAATCAGCCTCAAACCTCTGGGAAAGGTTGACCTGAAAGACATCGCCAGCGGCTATATACTCCCGCACTCTATCTACTGATTTGATGTATTCTTCAGGGGTAAAATTGGACTTAAGCGCGATTTCTTTGTTTTCCCGGTTATTGCGAGGAGCAGCAGCGACGGAGCAATTTCTATCGCTAGATTGTTTCGCTTCGCTCGCAATGACTGAATGGCTAGGACAGAGCCAGCCCTTCATTTCCTCAAGCCTCATTCTGGCTCGCCTTAGCCGCTGCCTTTCCTCCGCCTCGGGAAAGCCTGTGGCAATAAGGTAAGCCCTTCCTTCCAGGTGGTCGAAGGCCATGATGACATCATAGAAGGCGAAGTAACTCTCAGGGATTTTAAGGTCATCTATAGTTGTGGATGGCAGGCGTTCGATGAAGTGGCACAGGTCATAGCTAAAATAACCAACTGCTCCGCCCAGGAAGGGTACGGGTGTTGGGCAGTGGTCTAACCTATATATCTCCAACAGCTTGCCTATAGCATCAAAAGGATTACCATGCTGCACTTCGTGCTCCTGTCCACGAATCAGGGTGATTTTAGAGCCTCGACTGCTCATTATGAGAAATGGCTCAATGCCCAAAAAAGAATATCGCCCCAGCCTTTGAGGGTCCATGCCGCTGTCTAAAAAGAAGCTGAAAGGGCTGTCCTTGATTAGATCAAAAAGCTCGGGGGCAGTCAAAGAGGTGAAGACTTCTTCAACCAGAGGATAGCGATTCATCGGCTAACTTGCTTTCACAAACCAAGCTTCGGGTGTTTACCAGGAAAGTAATTATAACAATTGCGAAGCTTGATTTGTAGTTGCCTGATTTATCAGGCATGAACAGCCTCTCGCCATCATGGATGAGCCATCTCCCAAATGGCGGAGGGGGTGGGATTCGAACCCACGCCCCGACAAAGTCGGGGAGCGGTTTTCAAGACCGCCACCATAAGCCACTCGGTCACCCCTCCTGGCTTCAAAATTCTACTTCAAAATGACCTCTTCAGGCAATCTTGCCGACCTTTTTCCGGCATCTTTACCAGACCTTGACCAACATGAATGACATACGGGATGGCGGGGCCAGACATAACAGATGACAGGGGAGCATGTCATGAAGGCGCTACTTTACAATAAACCACGCTCTGAGAGGCGATTTTAGGTGGGTAAAATGCCTGGGGCTACAGTGGAAGTGGGCCCGTACCCTTTTAGAGGCTAGTTTGCACGAGGGCATTAGCAGTCGCGGGTCAGGCAAGGTTAAGGATTGTTAGGCGTCCTCCACTTTGACGCATGGGAAGACAACTCTGAAGGGGACCTCCTTTTTGTGTAGTGATTGATATAGAGATATGGCTTCGCTTGTATCCAGGGGGGTGATTTTATTAATTTCGCCTAGCAATAGTGATTGATATTGGGCAAAGAAATTACCTTTTGGTGTTCGGAATAAGAATGTATTACGGCCACCTTGCTCACAGTTATAGCCGTTCCAGTATTCGTCATGGGCTATTAGCGTGGCTGTGGCTGTGCGGTATCGTTTACCTGCGACAACCCAGATCATGTTTTGTGGTTGCATTGGTTCACCTCCACTTATACTTTTGGCCCAAACTATGCCGGTATTGCTGGGGCCTTGCCATTATCCTCTTATATTATACCTCATTCTGGTGTTAAACTTTTTGGACTGGTTGTTAGCAGGCAATCTTGCACTGGACGATTCGAGAATTTGACCTTTGTTCTAGTTGACTATAAAATAAATTTGGGTGAGTAAACCGGGTGACCGCCCCGATATAATCGGGGAGGAAAGTCCGAGCTCCACCGAGCAGGGTGCTGGGTAACACCCAGGAGGGGTGACCCTATGGAAAGTGCCACAGAAACACACCGCCAGCGGACCCCGATAGCATCGGGGTGCGGGTAAGGGTGAAATGGTGAGGTAAGAGCTCACCAGCAACTAGGAGACTGGTTGGCTGGGCAAACCCCACCTGGAGCAAGACCGAATAAGAGGGCATTTAAGGTGCTCGGCCAAGGCCCTCGGGTTGGTCGCTTGACCGTGATGGCAACATCAGGGCTAGATGGATGGTCACCGCCCCGACGCAGTCGGGGTACAGAACTCGGCTTACAGGTTTACTCACCCAAAAAATTTTTTCCGGTCTTGTATGCGGCAAAGGACAGGGGTGAGACTCAAGCCTTGACCAGGGGGTTATCCAAGGGAAAAACAAGGGAGAAGATAGCATCTCAGCGGCCATAAACCAGTTTGTTAAACCAGTGTTCTCGGCATAAAATAATAATGTATGGATGACATATCCCCAAAGCTTCGTGATTTCGTTCTCTTTTGTGCCCAGAGGCGGAGCCCGGAGTGGCCGGCTATTTATGATGAAATGACCAGAGTAGCCGGAAGGAAATTATTCCAGGGATTAGGCTACAAAGACCTTAAGCAACTGGGGTTATCATTCTCCCTATCCGGTATGGACAAAACCATCCAATTGGTGAAAGAGGTTACCTCCCAAAACTATCAGTAAGAAGCGTTTTGCAGTCTTCCATCCAGGATGATAGCATTTCAAATGACCAGCTTAATATTGCCTGCCGCTCACAATTGATACTAGAATCGATGCAGTTTAAGGAAGCTTATTATGCGGATAGCTGTGCTTGCCGATACTCATGTAAACACGCTTGAACACCTCCCCAGAAAGATAATTGATGCCATCTCCACGGTAGATTTGATAATCCACGCTGGAGACTTCACCGATGTACAAGTACTTAAGGAGTTGAAACAGCTAAGAGAGGTGAAAGCAGTCCAGGGTAATATGGATTCAAGGGAGCTAAAGGCTGTACTTCCGGCCAAGGAAATAGTTGAAATAGAAAATAAACGAATCGGCATAACTCATGGCTCAGGCAGGCCTTGGGGAATAGAAGAGAGAGTAAGGAAAATGTTTGAGTCGGACCGGATTGACATCATAGTCTATGGCCATTCCCACCAATCCCAAAACAAGGTCATTGATGATATTCTCTTGTTCAATCCCGGGAAGGCCACAGACTCTTTTGGCATCCTCACGATCAATAGAGAGGCCAAAGGAGAAATAATCAGTTCTCGACGATGATTGTTTACTTTTTTATCACGATGGAAGCGTAGCCGACCACTCGGGAGAAATCGCCACTCGTATCTCCGCTGGTGGCATATTTCAATAAACTTGCCTTTTTGGCTTTCATTTCTTTGGCTGCGACAATAGCCGAAGCAATCGGGCCATACCCGCACATGGTGCAATTGAGGCTCTCACACCGCTTGTATAGCTCTTCCTCATCAAGAGCAACTATGGCCTCTATCACAGAGCTATCCTTTTCCATAGCTACAGAGTGAGGTTCATAATGCGTGAAATCACTGCTGGCGATAATTATTAAGTTATCGCCTGCCTGTGAAATAGCCTTGCCTACCGTCCGAGCTGTTTCTATGTCTTGAGCCAGCATAGTTATGGGCACAATTTTTACCTTCTTATAGAGGTGTTGAAGCCAGGGCAGTTGCACTTCAATACTGTGCTCATGTATATGAGCAGCCTCGTCTGCTTTGATTACCTTCCCCAACAGCCTTTGGCCAAGCTCTTTGTTTATTTCTACCTCACCCAACGGTGTGTTCCAGTTACCTCCTACCCATAGAGAAACAGGATACCCATACCCGGTGTGGTTAGGACCAAGTATCACTGCGGTATCGAATATCCCATCATCAGCAAGCTCCTTATAGGCATGGGCTGCTACTGGCCCCGAGTAATAATAGCCAGCATGGGGAGCAACGATAGCCACAATCTCCCTCCGCCCTTTGTTATTCACCCGGGGTATAACTCCCGGTCCAAGCTCATGTTTGTAGCACCACTCAATTTGTTCTTCTAATTCTCTGGCAGAGCCGGCATAAAACATACCAGAAACAGCAGGTTTTCTTATCTTCATGAGACACCCCTGCACAGCAGGACTACCCTTTAGGTGCTTTTTTCGTCCTTTTTCTGGTCTTTTTTTCGACTTTCCCAGCTTCTCCCGCGGTCTTTCCTTTGCTCTCCTCTGCCATCTTCTCTGTCCTCAACCTGGCTTGGTCACGGTACCAGCGGTGTATCTCATCCAGAGCTGGTGGGAAGATACTGAATACCTCTATATCGCTAGGAAATTGTACCGAGTGTTCTTCTCTAATGAACAGAAGCCCAGCCTCATCATCTTTAAGCGTCTCGCTTATCTTTTTAGCCATAAATTCATTTCTCTTCTTTGCCGCCTCAATATAGAATTCAGAAACTTTACTTGCCACCTTATCACTCATAAAGCCAAGCATCAGGCATCTCTGCCAGTCCATGACCTCTTCAAACAATTCCTCCTCTTCAACTGTCTCAAAGATAGCGCCATTATCACACTGAGTTTTAGCAATTTGATAACTGCCTGGACTCAGCCTCTCCATGACCTTCATGCCATCCTCACTAGATTGAAAGATTGATTCGTGGTAAACCCGGTTTACCATTCCAATCTTCGACGCTAAATTTGTTAGCTGTTCTGCTACCTGCTGCCAATAACGACTACATTTTTCTTTGTATTCATCAGGGGCTTCCTCGACGAAATATATAAGTGGGACAAGGTAAAGCTTCTTTCCCTGTTTGAAGCGCTCAGCTTCAAGCCTCTCTATTTTGCCTAATTGCTCTGGCATAGATATTTAGCTCCCAAAAAAGAAGTCCTCCAAAACCTCAGTATACTTTATATCGAGATGGGCTTAAGTGGAAAGGAAAAAGGCAAGCTTTTCATGGGTACTACTCATCAGGCTCTCCTTCTTTTCCCCAGTTCTGCATCATCTTCTTGATCTGCTGGGCAAGTTTGGGATCCTCCTTGAGACGCTGAGTAAATACAGGGCAGCTCTGAAGAATCATTTCCTGACTCATAGAGGCAATGCTTTCCATAATCTGGTCTAGTTCGCTTTTGGCTTGTTCAGGTAGATTTGTCCCCTGCATCGCTATCCTGAACTGCGCGATATCCTCAATGCTAACCTGAACTGGAGTCAGGCAGTTTTTATACCAGGGACATTCCTTACATCTGACAAGCGCCGTGATTTCATCTAAAATATCACCCATTTTTAGTCCTCCTAGTTAACGTAATTTTAGCACCTTTCCTTGGTATAAAGGAAATCAAATTCCTTGAGGCTGGTTATTAATCACCGCGTGTCATGTCGTATGACGTTAAAACTTTGGCATTTAATTTTTGGCAGGTAGGCCTCCCTTAATTGTAGTTGACATAATATTCTAACTGCCTGGTTCTAATCTGCCTTAGCCAGAGGATGGTATTTGCGGTGAGTCTCTTCAGCATACTTATCGGAGGCA
>CAYYUO010000007.1:0-30347 GCA_964474965.1 uncultured Dehalococcoidales bacterium | reverse complement strand
CAAGCCCTTCTGGCCAGTGCAACAGTTTGAATTAACCACGTCGGCACTTTCTAGCGTGAAGAACTTGGGACTCGAGGTGCAATCAAAGTGTGTGCAAATAATTAGTGGCAGCGGGTATCCTTTCTGCTCTCACTCCCAGACTTCGTCTTCGGCAAGGTCTTCCTCCAGCCCTAATTCGTCGGCTTCCTCCTCCATATAATTGAAGGGGCCTTCATGGCTGAAGGATTCTTTTCGGCCTAGGAATGGGCGAGAGAAGAGCCTCCTTATCTCAGCGCCGCATTCGGGGCACCTTTTCAGCGGTTCATCATTTATCCCCTGCCTGACTTCGAACTTATTCTTACACAGCTTGCAGTGAGCACCGTTTTTTGATTTATACTCATAAATTGGCATCATACCCTCACCTTCATCCTCTCCCATCGAGGGAGAGGAAATTTAAAGTATTATCTTCGATAAATTTCCTTGCGGTGGCCAACGCGCAGCACTACTATTTCATCACCTTCAATGTCAAATATGACTCTGTAATCTCCTATTCTAAACCTATAACCTCCTTAAAGAAGGATCGACCATCTTCCTAGCATGGCTAAAAGGGTCTTCGCAATATCTTTTTAGGACTTCTCCAATATTTTCTTTAATCTCTGGCTCCAATTTAGAAATATCCCTCGTTGCTCTTCTGGTCAAGACAATTTTGTAGTTCATTGGAGTGGAATTTATCCCTTGAACAGCTTTTCATAGGGAATAGTCTTTCCTTCCTCGTAGTCCCTCCGCGCCTCGTCAATGCTTTCCAGATACTCAGGGCTTGTAGCGGCTAAGAGATTTTCAATAAAGAATTCTCTATCCTCGTCGCTTAGCTGCTGTAGCGCAGCAGCTAAGTCTGCAACTGAAAAGCCGATTTTAACCTCAACTTCTGACGATTTCCTCATGTATCTCCTCCTTTTTATAGCAAGCGATCATTTCGCTTGCAACTAGAAGTATACAAAGTTTTCTACTTTCCGCAGCAATGCTTGTATTTCTTGCCTGAGCCGCACGGGCAGGGGTCATTGCGCCCAACTTTCTTGCCCACCGGAACCGCCTCCTTCCTCTTTTGTGGAGCTTCTTTGGCAATACTGACGTGGTAAATGCTATGGACAACGTCGTGCTGAATGCCAGCTAAGAGGGCTTCAAAAGAGGCATGACCTTCCCTCTTATACACTACCAGAGGCTGTTCCTGACCGACAGCCCGCAGACCTATCCCCTGACGCAGATGCTCCATGTCAGTAAGATGGTTCATCCATAGCCGGTCAATAACTCGCAACATTACCAGTCGCTCCGCTAGTCGCATATTATCAGGGCCTAGTTCCTGCTCCCGCTGGTTGTAAAGCTCGATGGCATAATCAGTCAACTTTTCTGCGATTTGCTTGTCGCTGAGTTCGGAAAGTCCGTCGCTTCTGGACTGTGGAGGCAGTGGGAAGATGGTGGATACATCCTCAAGTAAGCCGGATAGATTAGATTGCTCCTCTTCCAGCTCGTAGCTAGCATTGCTGAGACGCCTGGCTACCAGGTTTTGGATTTCATCCTGGACCATAGATATTATATTTGCCTTAAGGTCGGCGCCACTGAGGATTTTTCTCCTTTCGGCGTAAATCACCTCGCGGTGCTTGTTGATGACATCGTCATATTCCACAAGGTGTTTACGAATATCGAAGTGATGGCCTTCGGTCTGGACCTGAGCATTGGTCATAGCCTTAGTGGCGAGGGGATGCTCAATGGGGGTATTTTCATCCATACCCGCCCACTGTATAAGTCCCTTAACACGGTCACCGCCAAAGCGGCGAAGGACTTCATCTTCTAAAGAAGTATAAAAACGAGAACTACCCGGGTCTCCCTGTCTTCCTGCTCTTCCCCGGAGCTGATTATCAATGCGTCTGGCTTCGTGGTGTTCAGTACCTACAATATGAAGCCCGCCAAGCTCAACCACCTTATTATGCTCTTCCTGCCATTCTGCTTCACCACGCTCCTCAGGATTGCCACCAAGGATAATATCCACACCTCGCCCAGCCATGTTTGTGGCTACAGTTACCGCCTCGAGACGCCCGGCTTGAGCGATTATAGCTGCCTCCTTTTCATGATGCTTGGCATTTAACACTTGATGGGGTATGCCATTTCTCCTCAAGAGGTCAGATAAATACTCTGATTTCTCAATAGAGGTTGTGCCGATGAGAACAGGCCTTCCCTGGTCGTGTAATTGCTTGATTTCCCTGGCTACGGCGGCAAACTTGGCCTTCTCATCTTTATAAATCTGGTCAGGATGCTCGGTGCGAATCAAGGGCTTGTTTGTGGGTATGATTACCACTTCAAGCTCATAAATCTTGTGGAACTCCTCGGCTTCAGTGATAGCGGTGCCGGTCATGCCCGCCAGTTTCTGATACATACGGAAATAGTTCTGGAAGGTTATGGTGGCTAAGGTAACTGATTCTCGCTGAATCTTTACCCTCTCTTTGGCCTCGATGGCTTGATGCAACCCCTCAGAGTACCTCCTGCCGAACATCAATCTGCCAGTGAATTCATCCACGATGATGACCTGTCCATCCTTAACCACATAGTCCTTGTCCCTTTTGAACAAGACGTGAGCCTTGAGGGCGCTCTCCAGATATTGAGTGAGAAAGTAATTAGAGGGGTCGTAAAGGTCGGAGGCTTTGAGCAAGCCTTCCCTCTTCAGCATCTTCTCCATCTTGGTCATGCCAATCTCGGTAAGGTGGACAGTACGCTTACGCTCGTCAATGTCATAGTCTGCATCTTTGCTAAGGTGGGAAACTAACTGGGCGAAGGTGTAATAGCTTTTGGTTGCTTCCTCGGCAGCACCGCTAATAATGAGTGGTGTGCGGGCTTCGTCAATAAGGATGTTATCAACCTCATCGACGATGGCATAGTTCAAGGGACGCTGGACGCATTGAGACAAATCCAGGACCATATTATCTCTGAGGTGATCAAAGCCGAACTCGTTATTGGTGCCATAAGTTATATCTGCCTCATAAGCCTGGCGGCGAGCTTGTTGGGGTTGGTTAGGAGGGTAGGGAATAGGATGCAGATGTTTCCACTTCGGGTCTCCTGAATCAAGGTCAGTATCATAAATATAAGATGGGAAGGGGTTATCGGGCGTTTGCATTGCAGTAATAGCTGCCACGCTTACATCCAGGGCGTGGTAAACAGGGCCCATCCAGTTGCAATCCCGCCTGGCAAGATAATCATTAACGGTAACCAGATGGCTGCCTTGTCCGGTGAGGGCATTGAGATAGAGGGGTAGGGTAGCGACCAGGGTTTTCCCCTCACCAGTTTTCATCTCGGCTATCTTTCCCTGGTGAAGAACGATTCCCCCCATTAACTGGACATCAAAATGCCGCTGCCTTATGGTTCGCTTGGCAGCTTCTCTAACAGCAGCGTAAGCCTCCGGTAAAATCTCATTCAGGCTTTCACCATCGGCTAGCCGAGTCTTAAATTCATCGGTTTTCGCTCGAAGTTCAGCTTCGGTGAGCTTTTCAAACTCAGGCTCCAACGAGTTTATGTGGTTGACCAGAGGCTGAAGACGCTTCAGTTCTTTCTCATTGGAATCAAGCAGATTGCTAAGCCACTTAAACATCGATCAATAAAATCCTAAATCCTAATTTCTAAGCTCTAAATAAATTTCCTTAAAATGCAAAATGTAAAAATAAAAAGGCAAAATGACAGAGCAAAAATCAAAAATCTTTACATTTTAATTTGTCATTCTGATTTTTGACCTTTGACTTTTAACTTTCTACGGTGCTCAGGATCTCCTAACCCCTCTCTTATCACTCAAACATTGCTCCCACTGATAAGCCGGTGTGAATGCGATGAATGGCTTCGCCAATAAGCGAAGCTATAGGCAGGACTGTGATCTTGTCCAGTTTCTTATCGTCATTAACAGGTATGGTATCAGTAACTATTACCTCTTTCACCGGGCTCGCGGCTATCCTCTGGATAGCGGGACCAGAGAAAACGGGGTGAGTGCAGCAAGCAGAAACTTCGGTAACGCCATGTTCTATAAGAGCATTCACCACCCCGACCAGAGAACCAGCGGTATCAATTTCATCGTCAACCGTCAGGGCACGCATTCCCTTAACCTCGCCAATGATGTTGAGGGTTTCAGTGGCATCGGCATTTCCCAGGCGCCTCTTTTCAATGATAGCCAGGGGGGCTCCAAGTTTAGCAGCCATATCACGGGCTACCTTGGAAATACCAATATCAGTAGCAACCACTACCAGGTTATCCAGAGCCTTTTCCTTGAAATACTGAGCCAAGATGGGTCGAGTGGTGAGCTCATCCACAGGTATGGTGAAGAATCCTTGAATTTGAGGGGCGTGGAGGTCTACGGTGAGCAATCTATTAGCTCCAGCGGTAGTAATCAGGTCGGCAATCAAGCGAGCAGTGATAGGAACCCTGGGTTGGTCTTTTTTATCAGTGCGGCCATAGCCATAATAGGGAACGACAGCGGTAATTCGCCCCGCTGAAGCTCGCCTGAAGGCATCGAGCATGATAAGTAACTCGACCAGGCTTTTGTTAACTGGAGAGCAGATAGGTTGAATGACGAAAATGTCCCGTTCCCGAACATTCTCGAGGATACGCACAAAAATGTTCTCATTGCTAAACTCAAAGACCTCAACCTCCCCCAGGGGTATGCCTAAATAATCACAAACAGCCCTTGCTAAGGCAGGGTGGGCAGTGCCGCTGAACACTTTTAATTCGTCTATCATCACCTCTTAGCTATCTGAATACTGCCTTGATTATAGCATGAAATCATCGCTGTTTCCTGGACATGTTTTTCTTTCGTCCTATGCTTTCTCGCCTTGTTTCAAGTTTTCATCACAAGGTTGTACAGCGCGGACTTTAAAATATCGGAGGATTAAAAGATATCACCGGAGATTCTTTATATTATCTATATTCGCAGGATTAGAAAGCACAAAGCAGTTATTTTCTATATCCTGGGTTGTTTTTCATTAAAACATTTGAATATGCTTTATTAATCTGAAAGTTTCTTCCACTACCCATTATACCTCCCTTTCTTCTGTTGGTCTTTCCTTTGATTCGTCCAGATCAAGTTCTTCTTCTCCACGCGATTTTGCTTCTCTCAACTGGAAATAGATAAGAGTATTGACTGTGATGCTGAACGGACCCACTATCAAGACGGAGAGGAAGCCTCCTATTATATATGCCAGGCTGATAATTGCTGACATCGCCCCAAAGATAAGGAAGATTGCGAAAAGTTTCCACCAATTCCCCTTTACCAGTTTCCAGCTTGTTTTTAGCCCAAAATTATTTTCAAGGACGCATGCCGGTGCATAAAGGTATAGCCTTATCGCAACGTAGAGCCCGATTATGAATAGGAAGCCCATTGCCACTCGAGGAACAATGGTGGAAGGTCCCACGTTCTGAACTAGTGGATCCATGCTTACAAACGGGTAATTAGTGATCGCTATAGTCAAGCTAGCAACCATTAAGATGGAAATCGCGAAGCCTGCGATGGCTGGGACCAGGAGCTTGGGGACTTTTTTAAGTCCTTTAGATAGGGCTTCTTTTAACCCCAGTTTACTTCCTTTCTCAAGTTCCGTTACTTTAAGGATAGCCCCAGCCCATGCCCATACCTTGAAAAAGAAGCCGGCGATAGAAAAAAGGATTAAAAGAAGGATAAAAAGTATTGAAGGAAGCCCCAGGGTCCCCCACATGATGAAAAACATTAGATAATTGACAAATAGGGTTGAAATTGAGAATGGAAATATCGCGGGCAAAATAAAAAGTACTATGAGGGTAGGGTCCTTCTTGAGGAAGTTGAAAGACCTTTTTATAGTATCGATTATTTTAAATTCGGACATTATCCAGACCTCTAATCTTAATTACATTAGCACAGTCAAAAAATTTTGACGAGAGCCAGAAACACAAAGCCAAAGACGTTCCCTTTGAAATACCTCCGCGCCGATGTATATGTCCAGTTTTAGCTTCCTTGCCAAAAACAAGTAGAGAAATTAAGCGAGGGAGAGATGTCTTATGCCAGCCCAGGAATGGGGAACTGTCGGCATAGCTCTCGTACTTCCTGGCGGGCTTGTTCTTGTGTGCGCTTATCCCCCGAAGTAGAAAGCACTTTGACAATGAGAGCAGCAATGCGCTTAATCTCCTCTATGCCAAAACCTCTCGTGGTCACCGCCGGGGTGCCCAGCCTGATACCGCTGGTAATCAGTGGTGGCCTGGGGTCAAAAGGAATGGCGTTTCTATTTGCCGAGATGCCTGCTGCCCCTAAGGCTTCCTCAGCATCCTTGCCGCTTGTCCCCTGAGGGGAAAGGTCAACGAGGACAATGTGGTTATCTGTGCCCCCGGAAACAATACGCATCCCATATCTCTGGAGTTCGGAAGCCAAAACGCGGGCATTCTCCAGCACTGACTTCTGGTAATCAACAAACTCGGGCTGCATAGCTTCAAAGAAGCACACGGCTTTGGCAGCGATGATATGCATGGAAGGGCCACCCTGCATCCCGGGGAAAACTGCAGCATCAATAGCTGAAGCCAGCTCTTTATCACATAAAATAAAGCCACCCCGGGGTCCCCGCAAGGTCTTTTGCGTGGTGGCAGTAGTAACTTGAGCATAGGGTATGGGGGAGGGATGAAGTCCAGCGGCTATTATCCCCGCTATGTGAGCCATGTCAATCAATAACTTGGCACCCACCTTATCAGCTATATGGCGTAGCCTCTCAAAATCAATAATACGAGAATAGCTGCTCGCCCCAGCTATTATTAACCTGGGTTTATGCTCCAGAGCTGACCTTTCAATTTCGTCATAGTTAAGCATCTCGGTTTCAGGGTCGACTCCGTAAGGGGCAAATTTATACCATTTCCCGGAGAAGTTGACCTCAGAGCCGTGGGTTAGATGCCCGCCATGGCTGAGGTTCATGCCCATAACAGTGTCTCCATGTTCCAGTAGAACTGAATAGGCTGCCATGTTGGCTTGACTACCGCTGTGAGCCTGGACATTAGCATGCTCGGCTTTAAAGAGCTTTTTAGCCCTTTCGATAGCCAGATTTTCAATTTCGTCTATGTAGACACAACCGCCATAATAGCGGTGCCCGGGGTAGCCTTCAGCATATTTGTCAGTTAGCACCGAGCTTTGGGCCTCAAGCACTGCTCGGCTGGCATGGTTTTCAGAGGCAATAAGATTTATGGTGCTTGCTTGCCTCTCTGCCTCCAGGCTTAGGATTTGAGCTGCTTTGCTATCACGTTGTACCAAGGAAAATGCCTTCGCGGTTTTCACATTTGTGTTATAATAGTACTTAATATTTCATTCTCGGTCAATAAGAAAACCCATCAAACTGGGTTCCCGCAGCACCATTTGACAGAACGTGTTTACAGTGCTAAATTAACCTATTTAGCAATTAAAGGGGGAGAGTGCTAAATGGCTGTACGGGAGAGAAGAGAAACCGTTCTCAGAATGATAATTGAAGATTATATCACTGGAGCGGTACCAGTAGCTTCGAGTGCTATCGTGGAAAAGTATGGCTTGAAGGTAAGCCCGGCTACCATCCGCAATGATACAGCATACTTAGAACGAGAAGGATATGTTATCCACCCTCACCGTTCAGCCGGAAGTATGCCTACTGATAAGGCTTACCGCTACTATGTGGCATTGATAGGGGAAGAGATTGAACTTCCCCGTGTTGAGCAGTATCTAATTCACCAAATATCTAAAGAAGCAAAAGAAGAGCTAGAGCAATGGCTAAAGACGGTGGCAGCGCTTTTGGCGCGCCTTGTTCACAACCTGGTAGTAATAACCACTCCCAAAGCGGTTCGCTGTCGCTTTAAGCATCTCGATTTGGTAGCCTTGCAGGATTTCATGGCTTTGCTGATCGTGGTTTTGTATGAAGCAAAGGTCAGACGGCAGGTCTTATCTTTTAGTAGAAAGGTTAGCCAGGATGAGCTAACAAAACTAGCTAACAAACTGACTTCTATTTACGCTGGGATGACCAGCAGCGAGATCTCAGCTAAAAAAGAGGAACTTTCCTCTGAGGAGAGGCAGATATCTGAATGTTTAGCAGAGATAGTAGCTGCCGAAGATAAGCTGGAATATGGCGAACCTTATCTCGAAGGACTATGGTTGCTGCTGAGTCAACCAGAGTTTACAAGCAGCCCTAGAATGCTTAGGATTTTAGAAGTGCTGGAAGGTGGGGATTGGCTTAGGAATATATTTTGCCAGGAATTTAACAGGGGAGGGGTAAAGGTAGTCATTGGTGAAGAAAACCCAGAGCCAGCATTACAGGACTTGAGCTTAATAACTAGCCAGTATGGAGTACCTGATAAGGCCAGTGGCATAGTGGGCGTGATTGGGCCTAAACGAATGGACTACGCCAAGGCTATTTCTTCGCTTAACTGCCTCTCAGCATTGCTAAGCAACTCAGTGGCTGAATACATCTAAAGGAGGTCTAACGTTGGCTGAGGGTGACGAGGCAATTGAAGCCGGAATTGAGCAAACTGAGGATATAGAAACGTTACAGCAAGCCCTAGCTGAGGAACGGGAAAAGGCAGAAAAATATTTGGCCAATTGGCAAAGATGCCAGGCGGATTTTGATAATTATAAGAAACGTAGTGAACAGGAAAAAGGGGAGGTTATTGATTTTGCCAATAGCGCGCTTATTTCTAACCTGCTGCCTATCATGAATGACTTGGAGAGAGCCTTCGCTTCAGTTCCGGCTGAGCTCGGCGAATCAAATTGGACTGAAGGTATCAAGCTCATTTATAATAAATTTAAGGCGACTCTGGAGGCACAAGGGCTAACCGAGATTGAAGCTGAAGGAGAGCCCTTTGACCCTCGCTTGCACGAAGCTGTAATGCAGCGGGAAGGGGAGGAAGGAATGGTTGTTGAAGAAATACAAAAAGGCTATAAATTTAAAGGCAAGGTAATTCGTCCTAGCCTGGTTATAGTTGGTAAGGGGGAAGGGAAAAGGAGGGAAAGGCAAACAAATCAGAAGGAGGAGTAGAAATGGGAAGAGCGATAGGAATTGATTTAGGCACTACATTAAGTGTAGTAGCGGTGATGGAGGGGGGCGACCCCAAGATTATACCAAGTGCTGAAGGGGGCAATCTCGTTCCTTCGATGGTAGCCATAGGTAAGGGTGGAGAAAGATTAGTAGGAGAGTTAGCCAAGCGTCAGGCAATAGTCAATCCTGAGAATACTATATTCAGCATAAAGCGTCTTATCGGTCGTAAATTTAAGAGTCGCACTGTTCAGGACGATATGAAGCGCCTACCATATAAGATTACCGAGGCTCCCAATGGCGATTGCCGAGTGGTAATGGGGGGCAAGGAGTATAGTCCTCAGGAAATATCAGCCATGATATTGCAGAAGTTGAAGGCTGATGCTGAGGCTTATCTTGGAGAGAAGGTCGAAGACGCTGTAATCACCGTGCCAGCCTATTTTAACGATAGCCAGCGAAATGCCACTAAGGATGCCGGCACCATAGCCGGGCTTAGCGTTTTGCGTATTATTAACGAGCCTACAGCATCATCCCTGGCTTATGGAATGGACAAGAAACAAGAGCAAACCATTGCCGTCTATGACTTGGGTGGTGGAACTTTCGATATTTCCATCCTGGATATAGGAGAGGGCACCTTTCAGGTTAAGGCAACCAATGGTGATACCCACCTCGGTGGCGATGACATCGACCAGAGGGTTATGGACTGGGTATGTGATGAATTTAAGAAAGAGCAAGGCATCGATTTGAAGCAGGACAAGATGGCATTACAGAGGTTGAAAGACGCTGCTGAGAAGGCCAAGAAGGAACTGTCTACAGTGGCTCAAACAGAGATAAGCCTTCCCTTCATTACTGCCGATGCCAGCGGTCCCAAGCATCTTAGCATGACATTAACTCGAGCCAAGCTAGAACAATTATCCGCTGATCTGATAGAAAAGAGCATCGAGCCTTGTCGCCAGGCCCTAAGCGATGCCGGGCTCAAGGCAAGCCAGATCAATAACGTAATTCTTGTCGGTGGTCAGACGAGGATGCCCAAAGTTCAGGAGACATTGAAGCAATTCTTTGGCCGGGAACCTGTCAAGGGAATCAATCCCGATGAAGCAGTAGCTTTAGGTGCCGCCATCCAGGCGGGGGTGCTCAAGGGTGAAGTGGGAGAAGTCCTTCTGCTCGATGTCACCCCACTCACTCTGGGGATAGAAACGCTAGGAGGGGTAGCTACACCGCTTATTGCTCGCAACACCACGATACCCACTAAAAAGAGCCAGATTTTCAGCACTGCTAGTGATAATCAACCAAGCGTTGAAATACACGTTCTTCAAGGGGAACGTCCTATGGCTGCTGATAACCGAACGCTGGGACGCTTTATGCTTGATGGCATTCTGCCAGCGCCACGTGGTATGCCCCAGATCGAGGTGACTTTCGATATAGATGCCAATGGCATCCTTAATGTTAGCGCTCTTGATAAGGGCACGGGGAAAGAACAAAAAATTACTATTACCGCCTCTAGTGGATTGAGCAAGGAGGAAGTGGAGAAGCTGAGCCGAGAAGCTGAGCAACATGCTGCCGAGGATACTAAACGTAAAGAAGAAGTGGAGGTGCGCAATTCTGCTGACAGCTTGGTTTACACCGCAGAAAAAACTCTCCGGGATCACGGGGATAAGATACCCGATGATGTAAAACAGGAAATAGATGCTAAGATAGCCAGTGTGAAATCAGCTCTTCAAGGCCAGGACATAAATTCCATTCGTAATGCTGTGCAGGATCTGTCACAGACTATGCAGAAGGCCGGGACATCGGCTTACCAGCAACCGGGACAGCCCCCGCATGGTGGAGAGGAACCCGGTGGAGAGGAACCTGGTGGGGGAGACGAAGGCACGGTGGAAGGGGAATTTCGCGAAGTCTAAGCAATTCCGACCCGGCACTCAATGCTCTGAGTGCGGGGTTCCTGGAAATTGGAGACGCAAAGTCACATTTCTCCCAAGGAGCATGATGGTAACATTTAAGCTGGAACAATTCGTCATAACTGCCAACAGAATCTGGCAGAAGGCGCGAGAAGAGAATCGGTTGACTCATAACCCCTCTGATGAGGAACTGAGAGAGCTTGTGAAAAAACAGCCGGAGGTCAGGAAAACAATTTATGGAAACTTTGTCGCCCAAAGTGAGCCTACTTCTAGGTCAGCAATGTTCACCAAAAACAGTGTTGACCATCCCTTTGGCGAGGATGAACTAAGGCTATTAGAGCAGTGTGAAAAGGCTTTGGGCAAGGAAAGATTGATTTCCATAGACAGCATTGTGGGTAATGAAACTAGTAATACCACGGTCAGGTTAATTGTTCCTGAGCGGTTTGCCCATGTTGCCTGCGGAGGCAAGAACCTTTTTATACCCCCGAAGGGGGAAGTCGAGAAGCCAACTTACCACATCTTATTCTTCGCTGACGAGGCTTTTGAAACTAACCAGTCAAAGCCACTCCCCGAGAGAGATATCACTATCAGATTGGCTATGCTGGATGACGGAAGGTTTGTCAAGATAATCAGGAACGGTAACTACATAGGTGAATATAAGAAGGGGGTTTTCGCCGCTGAGGATTGGGTAGTTAAGACGAGAAGGGGGGGAATCTTCTTACATACTGGCTGTAGAGAGGATTACCTTCAATCAGCACACGGGGACTATCGGATGGCGCGGACGTTACTTGTGGCATTAAGTGCCAACGGGAAAACAACTACAACCTGTAGAATCCTGGCCAGAAAAGGGAAGGAGAAATCCTGGCTTATTCAGGATGATGGAGGGACTCTCATGCCCGATGGTTCCTTTCACGGCTTTGAAGCCGGGGGAATATTTGTAAAAACCGAAGGCGTGAACCCCGGGGAGCAAATCGAAGTATTTTATGGACTGTTGAAACCGGAAACTGTCTGCGAGAATGTTTATGTAACTGAAGACGGAGATTTCGACTTTTTCAATTTTGAAAGAACATCCAATGGCAGAGCAGTGGTATTAAGAAGAGATTTTATGCATGCTAGTCGCTATATTGATGTGGATAGGATTGATAATCTGATTCTTATCACCAGGGGACCGCTGATTCCGGCAATATCGAAGCTAACCCGGGAACAAGCAGCAGCCTTGATGGTTCTGGGACAGGCAATGGAATCCTCGGCTGGTGACCCAACCCAGGCAGGGAAAATTAGGAGAGAATTTTTCTATGACCCCTTTGTCGCCGGAGACCTGGCCGAGCATGCTAATATATTTTATGAGATAATAAAAGGTATTCCCCACCTAAATTACTATCTGATAAATACTGGAGGAATAGGAGAGGGGGAATATTACAAAGATATAAGATTGGAATTCACCATGGCAATACTCGATTCTTTACTAAGGGGAGGTTTAGAAGATTGGGTAGATTCCCCCACGGGCTTTAAGGTGCCCGGGTCGATAAGATATGTAGATGATATTTACTTGCATCCTGAGAAACTTTACTCCAGGACTGAATTTGAAGAAAAGCAGAGAGAACTTAACAAAATTAGATGCGAGTCCGTGAAAGAACTCGGAGGTTCTTTACATCCTGATATAAGGGAACTTTTTAGCAAGCCCAACGGCGTATAATAGAACTGCAAATCTCACGCAGTTCGTCTGGAATTTTGGTCGGATAGCTGTAAATCATAGGGAGGACAAGAAGTGATGGAGTCAGCTGAACTTTATGAAAGATTAAAGAAGGAAAAAGCAGAGCTGTTGGAAAAGATAGAACAGTTGAGAACTCTCGGTCAACCATCGGCAGATAGAAGGGAAGGCAGTCCGTTCGGCAAGAGGGAAGAAGGAGCCGATGAAGCCTCCGAACTGGAGAAAAGGCTGGCCTTGGAAAGCAGGCTGAGGGAGTCTCTTAGCGAGGTTGAACATGCCTTACAAAAATATGAAGCCGGCACTTATGGATTGTGCGATTCCTGTGGGCAACCTATAGAGCAAGCCCGCCTTGAAGCCATACCTCAAGCAAGCTTATGTCTGAACTGTAAGGCTAAGCAGGCAAAGGAAGCAAAGGGGATGAGATAAAGGGCGCTCGACTGTGTTGTGACCCGACCAAATCGGCGACTTTGGTGTGGAAAAAGATAATAAGAAACTGCCTTTGCGTGACAGCATTAAAAGGGTAACATTATGTCTCCTCGTCATTGCTTTGGTGAGCGCTTCAGATCAATTGAGCAAGCTATGGGTTAGAGCTCACTTAGAACTTGGGGAAGCGCTCTCAATAACTGACCGCTTAAGCTTTATCTATATTGGGAATACGGGCTCTGCCTTTGGTTTATTTGCCAATCAAACCTTTCTTATCATCATTATTAGCATAGCTGCTTTGCTTTTTACCTTGTTGTTTCTTCGTTACTTATCCCCAGCTACTACCCTGAGCATAGTATCTATCGGTTTGATTATGGGTGGTGCTGTAGGCAATCTCATAGACCGCCTCCGTTTTGGTTATGTCACTGACTTCATTTACTTCCGTTTGTGGGGCAACTTCCATTGGCCTGCCTTTAACATCGCTGACGCGGCTATAACGGTGGGTGTCTTTGTTCTCATTTATTCCTTTTATAGGTCGGGGGTATTTAGAAAAGCATATGAACGCAACAACAGACCCCAAGATTAAGACATTGCAATTCAACTCGCCTGTTCCTGACATGCGCCTTGACAAGTACTTAACCCAGGTCCTTCCGCAATTCTCGCGCGCTCATTTACAGAAATTAATTGTGCAAGGTTATATTCTGGTCAATGGGCAAAGGGCGAAAGCGAACCAGAGATTAAGCAAGGGCGATAGGATAATGGTCGAGCTTCCTCCCCTACCTGTCCATCCTTTAGCTGAACCAATTCCTTTAACTATAATTTATGAGGATGAGGGCATATTGGTCATAGATAAACCTGCTGGATTGACAGTTCACCCTGCCCCGGGGCATCCCAGCCATACTTTAGTCAATGCTGTCTTAGCTCATTGCCCCGGCCTGGCCATGAGCAACGAACTGATGCGCCCAGGCATAGTTCACAGACTGGATAAAGATACGTCGGGGCTCATAGTCATTGCCAAAAACGACCTTGCCCGGGAATATTTAGCCGCACAGTTCAAAAGCCGCACTGTGACTAAAGGATATCTTGTCCTTGTTAAAGGAAGGCTATCCCCGGAGCAGGGAATAATTGAAGCACCTATCGGGCGAGACCCTCATAGTAGACGGAGGATGGCAATAGTAGAAGCCGGAAAAGAAGCTAGCACCCAATATCAAGTCCGGAAATACCTGGATAACTACACTTTAGTCGAGGTTACTCCCCTAACAGGGCGTACGCATCAAATCAGAGTACACCTGTCGGCTATCGGCTGTCCGGTCGTCGGTGACCCCATTTATGGAATAAAATCGGCTCATCTTAACAGGCAATTTATTCATGCCTATCGCCTTGGCTTTCGTCTACCATCAACTAAGCAATACCAGGAATTTACCTCGCCCTTACCTATGGACCTGGAGCAAGCTTTGGAGTACTTAGCCCGAAACGCCACTGTGTAGGTACAGGTCATAATTGCCCTTTTGAAGCGCAGATTTTTCGAATCACTACTTAGACGAACGAGCGCGGTTTCTTGCAAGGAGAGACCTTGTTTGCTATGATGGGAGAAAATAAAATGGGCAAAATAGAATTAGATGTTACTAACCGAGAGATTCTCGGTAAAAAAGTCAAGCATTTGCGCCGCCAGGGAATTACGCCCGTGCATCTTTTCGGGCACGGTATCAAGTCTCTGGCTCTACAGTGTGACACCGATGAACTTGAACGAGTGTTAGCTCAAGCTGGGCACACAGGGCTCATTGGCGTCAAGCTCGATAAGGAGAAAAAGCCGAGGACCGTTGTGGTTCGCGAATTTGATAGAGATTGGCGGAGGGGGAAATTGCTCCATGTAGACTTTTATCAGATAAAAATGGAAGAAAAGATAAGGGTAGAGGTTCCTATTGTCTTAGTCGGAGAAGCGCCAGCCCTGAAATCTAAGGACAATATGCTGGAGCACGAGCTCGGGGCTTTGAGTGTAGAGTGTTTACCGGCAAAAATCCCTGCTAATGTAGAAGTGGACATCAGTTCCTTCACCGAGCCAGGGCAAGCGATAAGAGTCAAGGATATCGCCCTGGATAAAGATATTACCATTCTTAACGACCCGGAGTTGGTTGTGGTGAAAATTAGTTGGCGACCTGTGGAAAAGGTAGAAGAGGAAGTGGTGGAGGAAGCGGTTGAAGCGGAAGAAGCGGTTGAAGAAGCTGGAGCCCCCGAAGAGGCTCCACCAGGTGAGGAGACAGAAGAGGCATAATCGCCTAACTTGCCTGGCAATTGCTTCTGTATCTATACGGATACACTGGGTTTGACACGCTGGCAAACCCCTGATATAATACCTGAAATTAAATGCTAGCTCTCTCCGAGCTGCCTTGCCTAAAGAGAATCCATGGCAAGCAGACGGTGGGCTGAAAAGCCTCGAGGGTATAGATAGAAATGTCTGTGCCTCCCGTGCTAGGAAAGGAGGGAATATGAAGCTTGGTTTTTGGACAGCACCGTTTTTGTAGCGGTGTTTTTTTGTTCTCTTTTCCCATCCTATTACTTTACTCTACACTGTTCTGCCTATCGTGCCTCACTTGTTTGTGGCGGGTATCGAAACCATTTTACAATGGAGTTTGCAGGCGTTAGCATGCAAAGGGGCTTGGGAGCAAATTATTTGTATTGATTTTGCGGCTTTGCCGCCGGAAGGAGGAAGAATATGACTAAAATGAGTGGTTGGAAAAAGCCAGGTAGTATGGAAATAGTTTTTATCCTGCTTGGCGTATTTATGCTGCTCTTCATTTTTGCTCCTCCGCTTAAGACAGTATTTTCTTCCTCCCCCGCGACTTTATGGAACACTCTACTCGAAGAGGACGTATACTCCTCTGTTCTGCTCACCATCTGCGCTGCCTTGGTAGCTACCCTGATAGGGCTTCTTCTTGGCGTTCCTTTAGCTTATGTTCTGGCGCGGCATCAATTTCGGGGAAAGAGGTTTGTAGAGGCGATTATAGATGTACCTATCGTAATCCCTCACTCTGCTGCTGGTGTTGCCCTCCTGTTTGTCTTCGGCAGCAATTTTCTCTTCGGCAAGATTTTGAATGGCATAGGCATTGGCTTCTTTAGATCTTTTACCGGAGTGGTCATCGCCATGATGTTTGTCAGCGTTCCCTTTCTTATTGACGCGGCTAAGGAGGGCTTCAAAGCCGTGGACGTCAGATTAGAGAAGGTAGCCAGAACCTTAGGTGCCTCTGCCTGGAAGTCGTTCTTTCGGATTTCATTACCTCTGGCCTGGAGAAGCATCTTCTCTGGTTCAGTGCTCATGTGGGCTCGGGGCCTATCTGAGTTTGGCGCCATAATCATCATAGCCTATAGTGCCTCCTTTCTGGGATGGAACCCTAAGGTCCTCCCTGTACTGGTTGCTAATCGCTTCGATTTTGGCTTAGATTACGCCAGGCCAGTAGCAGCTATAGCAATCCTTATCTCTCTTATCGCCTTCATCGCACTCAGGTCAATAGCCTATAGAGGTGAAAAGGCATGATTGCCATAAAGAACCTGAAGGTTAATTTAGGTGATTTTCTCCTTCAGAACATCAACCTCGATATTGAGCCAGGGGAATACTTTATCGTCCTTGGACCTACTGGGGCAGGGAAGACCGTGCTACTTGAGGCTATTGCCGGGCTCTATCCAGTCCTTGAAGGGGAGGTCTGGATTGGCGACAAGGAAATCACTGACCTAAGTCCGGAGAAAAGGGAAATTGGGATTGTTTATCAAGACCAGGTGCTGTTTCCCCATCTTTCCGTGGAGAAGAACATCGCCTTCGGATTGAAGATGAGAAAGTGCCCTAAGAATGAGGCAAAAGCAAAGATAGACGCTATTGTTGAGGTAGTGGGAATTTCGCATCTGCTTAAGAGGAGTCCTGCTACTTTGAGTGGCGGGGAGAAGCAGAAAGTGGCTCTAGCCCGGGCACTGGTCACTGAACCCAAGGTGCTCTTGCTGGACGAACCCTTAAGTGCGCTTGATCCCGAGACCAGGGAAAGGATGCAAAGGGAGTTAAGGGAAATACATAGCAGGATTGAGTTAATCGTCATCCATGTCACCCACGACTTTGAAGAAGCCATAGCTCTGGGGCATAGAGTTGCTGTGCTGAACGATGGCTGTATAGCCCAGATAGGGACACCTGAGGAATTTCTACGCCGGCCGAGTTCGGAATTTGTGGCTCGATTTGCTCTCACAAGAAATATCCTCTCGGGCAGGGTTATGGGGATAGAGGATGGCTGCACTCTCATTGACATCGGTGGCACACAACTCAAGGCGACGACGGAGGCAAAGGGTGAGGTGCGCCTTTCCCTCCGCCCTGAAGATATCTTCATTTCCAAAGAGCCCCTCCAGTCTACCGCAAGAAATTGCTTCCTGGGCGTGGTCAGCGACATTGCCGACAGAGGCTCAGTCGTTTACGTCACCGTGAATCTGCCGCCAGATTTCGTCTGCATCATTACCCGCCAGGCTTTTGATGAACTTCAATTGGGAAAAGGGGCGGAAGTATGGATCACATTTAAGGCTTCGGCAATTCATGTCTTTTAAAAAGGTTTCCAGAGATAAAAGGAGGTTTTGAATGAAAGGAATTTTGCCCAAGATAGCTTCAATCGTTTTGGTCCTAACAGTGCTCGTAACGGTTCTTGGCTGTGGTGGTGGTGGCGGTGGCGAGCAACCAGAAACGCTGACAATTTTTCACGCGGGAAGCCTGGCGGTGCCGTTTGAGGACCTGGGAGCAGAGTTCGAGGAATCACATACCAATGTTGATATCGTGTTTACATCGGGAGGAAGTGCTACGGTAATAAGCAACGCGATAGCACAAGAAGACGCCGGTGAAAGCCCACCTGACATAATCGGCTCCGCCGATTACAAGCTTATTCCCAGCAGGATGTATGATGGTGGCTACGCTGATTGGTATATCGCCTTCGCCAGAAATACGATGGTGCTTTGCTACCGAGACAATGCACCCGGTTCTGATGAAATAGTAAGTGGCAACCGCACCTGGTACGATGTGCTCAGGAATGAAGATGTGAGCTATGGACACAGCGACCCCGACCAGGATCCCTGTGGCTATAGAACACTCCTGGTTATGCAGTTAACCGAGAGCTATTACTGTGATAATGCTGCAGACTTTGGCCTTGAGCCAGACCCTGATGCTGCGGATCTATATGATGTGCTTATTCCTGGAAGTGAGCATGAACGGGGTAGAGTTGGAGGGACCAGCGAAGCCAGGCCCAGTGGCAGCGAAGAAATTGTGAGCGCAAAGTCGGTCGACCTCATCACAGCCCTTCAGTCGGGTGACCTAGATTACGCTTATGAGTATCGCTCCGTAGCTGTGCAACACGGGTTGAATTACATTGACCTTAACGACTATATTAACCTGTCTAAGACAAGTGCTGAGCTTCCTGGCGTTGAAGAGTTTTACGGCACAGCATCCATAGAGATTAAAAAGGGAGATACTTATGCAGCTCAATATGGCGCGGCCATAGTATATGGTGTTACTATACCGGTGCATGCTGAGAATGGGGAGCTTGCCGCGGAGTTTATTGAGCTCCTTCTTTCTGCAACAGGAGAGCAAGTAATGGAAGTTGAAAATGGTCAACCAATGCTTGACCCGCCGATATGCGACCACCCTGAAAATCTGCCTGCATCATTACAGGCCCTGTTCGACTAAAGGAACATTATAGGAGGATATTTAAGACGGGAGTTCTGGACGATTTAATCTCCAGCTTAAGTGGAGACAGCGCAGTCCGTGAGGTACATTCCTGTGTCTTCTGGACCGCAGTGCTGAGCAAGCACTGCGGTCTGGCCTCCACTTTCCATGAGCCACATCCATCTCACAGGCCAGTGAGAAAGGCGGGGAGCTTAATCGGACTATCGGCATTAGAGCTGGCACAATATGCCAGGTCGGACAATGTTCTGGAAGCATCTATTGGAATGGCAGCTATTAATTCGCTAATAGATATCGATGAAGCTAGATGCGTCAAGGAAAACGCTCTTGATGTTCTGGCACGGAAAGGAAGGGGTAAAAATATCGCTATAGTGGGTCGCTTTCCATGGACCCCAAAGCTGCGAAGGATAGCAAGGACGTTTTGGGTCATCGAGCAAAGACCTCAAAAAGGAGAATTGCCAGCAGAGGCAGCGGAAGATGTGTTGCCTCAAGCTGACGTGGTTGGCCTTACCGGGACTTCGTTCATAAATCACACAGTTGACAGGTTGCTGGCCTTAAGTAAGAGTAGCTTTGTTGTCATGGTGGGACCCACCACGCCTTTATTGCCAGTTTTGTTTGATTATGGTGTGGATATCCTTGCTGGAACGCAGGTAGTTGAACCTGATAAGACAATTCGTTCCATCAGCCAGGGTGCCATTTTCAGCCAGGTCAAAGGTGTGAAGCTTGTAACCATGGCTAAAGAGAGAAAGAATGACAGGACCTCTTGATTCTTTCGGGCGGAGCATAAATTACCTGCGGATCTCAGTTACCGACCGTTGTAACCTGCGCTGCATCTATTGCATGCCACCCGAAGGTGTCCCCCAAATATCCCATAGCGAGATTCTCTCCTACGAGGAGATTCAGACGGTCGTCCAGGCAGCGGCAGAACTGGGCATCAACAAAATAAGGCTCACTGGTGGCGAGCCCATGGTTAGGGCTGACCTGCCCAAGCTCATTAAGATGATATCTCAAGTGGAAGGAATTGAAGAGCTATCGTTGACGACAAACGGGGCGTTTCTCAAGAAATATGCTTTGGAACTTAAGCAGGCAGGTTTGTCCAGAGTCAACGTGAGCCTGGACACGCTTAAACCCGATAAATTTCGATACATAACCCGTCTTGGGGAATTGAAAACTGTTCTCGAGGGCATCGAAGCGGCAAAGGAGGCTGGCTTCGAACCTGTCAAGATAAACACTGTAGTCATGCGGGGCATAAACGATGATGAAGTACTGGATTTCGCCAGGATGACCTATGAAGACGGATGGCATGTTCGCTTCATCGAGCTTATGCCCTTCAAGGGTGTAGCAGATTTTGTACCCTCTGTTGAATTGCAACGACATATTAGTTTGCTTGGCAAGCTTGAGCCCTGTCCCGATTCCATCGGGATAACTGGCAACGGACCTGCTATCTACTATTGTTTAGCGGGAGCCAGGGGCACTATAGGCTTCATCAATCCCCTCACCGAGCATTCCTTTTGCTCCCGGTGTAACCGCATGCGGCTTACTCCAGATGGCAAGCTACGCCCCTGCCTTCTGGGAGAAGATGAGATTGACTTAAAAATGCCGCTACGCAATAATGCCTCGATGGAGGAGCTAAAAAGCCTGATCCTCAAGGCAGTTGCTTCCAAGCCGGAGCATCATCATTTGGAGGAAGGCAATGTCAGGCTGGTCAATCGAAAAATGTCGCAGATTGGAGGTTGAGAATGGAGTCAGGGCAAATTCATATGATAGACGTTACCCAGAAAAAGGAAACAGAACGCCAGGCAGTAGCCAAAGGCAGGGTGCAGATGGAGCCGGCTACCTTAGAGCTTATCCGTAAAGGGGAACTAAAAAAGGGAGATGTCTTAGCCGTAGCAAAAACGGCTGGAATCATGGCCGCAAAAGAAACTCACCGTCTCATACCTCTCTGTCACCCTCTCCAGCTCACCCACGTTGCAGTTGAATTTGATCTGCCTGAAAATGGTAATTTTGTCGAGATTACCGCCAGCGTCAAGGGAGTTGGGAAAACAGGATTCGAAATGGAGGCGCTGGTAGCAGTATCTGTAAGTGCTCTGACTATTTATGACATGTGCAAAGCAGTAGACAAGAGCATGACCATTGGAGAGATTCGCTTGGTAAGGAAGAGCGGAGGTAAAAGCGGGCTTTATCTAGCTGACTAACTCTTCCAGCACCATCTTAACCGCTTCGGGAATTGCCTGCTCCACCTCGGGCGTGCATTTCTCGCTAAAGCTAGTAATATCTTTGGCTTCTATAGCGAATATCGTGATTTTTTGGGGCATCGCCAGGTTAAGCGTATTTCCCAATTCCAGAGAAGTAGCCAGATTTATTTGATGAGGTGAGGAGAAGTGTTTGGTGAGAGAGAAATCTTCAGGCCCCATACGATATATCTGGCCTGCTTGCCCCTTTTCAGTTTGAATGGCATCAATGATAATAACTTTATCATAGCCTACGATAGAATCTAAGAGACGGAGACCAGCTTCACTTGTTTCAGCTACAGTTATTTGGGGGTCATCGAGTTGCTTCCCTACCTCTTGGGCCACCCTGATCCCCGCTCCGTCGTCAGATAAAATAGGATTTCCCAGCCCTAAAACCAGGGTTTTCATTTCGATTTGCGAAAACTTGCTATGAGATACCCTGGCTCAGTTTCTTAATCTCGTTGCCCTGGGCATCATAGATGGTCACCTCCAGGGGCAATTGGCCGGGGAGAGAATGTGTGGCACAGGCAAGGCAGAGATCATAGGGACGCCATGCCATCTCAATGCGGTTGAGCAATCCTTCAGTTATCTCTTTACCGGGTTTTATCAAGTCTTCAGCCGCTTTCTTAACCGACATATAAAAGGCGGCATAGTTATTGGTGGTGCCCACGATCAGGTTGCACTTCTTTATAATCCCTCTTTCGTCAGTAATGTAATGGTGAGTAAGGGTACCTCGGGGGGCTTCAACAATACCTACTCCTTCATCGGGCTTTGCTGTAGGAATGTTACGGATATCCGTGCTGGTTATCTCAGGATCTTGAACAAGCTCCACCATTCTTTCAGCGGCGTAAAGAAGTTCAATCAGGCGTGCCCAGTGGGTTGCCAGTGTATAATGGACTGGCTTGCCCCCGAGAGTGGAATACATCTTTTCATATTCTTCCTGGGCTAGAGGAGTTGTCATGCCATCGGCAGCATTCAGTCGGGACAGGGGTGTGGCCCGATAAACTCCGCTATCCTTGCCATCAACAAAACCTTTCCAGCCTACATTCTTAAGGTAAGGAAACTTGAGATATGTCCAGGGCTCGACATGTTCCGCGAGATGCTTCAGATAGTCCCGAGGGACATACTTACAGAACTCTTTGCCATCAGGGTCAACCACACGAACTTTACCATCATAGAAGTTGACCTTATTATTTTCGTCAACCAACCCCATAGAATAAGTCCGGTGGGTAAAGGTATCGCTCAGGACCATATCCAGATAGTCTTTGTTCTTGAGAACCACGTCATCGAAGACTTTGAGCGATAATTTGCCGAACTCCACCGACGATTTGGCTATTTCTTCTATCTTTGCTCTTTCCTCTTCATTTATGGCTTTGCTTACACCGCCGGGCAATCCGAAGCAGGGGTGTATTGGACGGCCACCGATTGTCTGGATAACCCAGTGATTTTCATGACGTGTCCTGATTACAGCGCCTCCCAGTTCCAGCCCCACTTTAGCGATTACTCCGAGAATGTTGCGCTCAGCGGGAGGAGCATCCGGCCCCATAACGAAATCGGGGGCAGCAAGGATATAAAAGTGAGTAGTGTGGTCAGTTACGTAGAAGGCGCTGTAGAGGAGTTCACGGAGCTTTTTGGCTGCGCTTGTTGGTTCAACATGAAACAAGGCATCTAAGGTTTTGGTTGATGCCATATGGTGGGCTTCAGGGCAGACACCACAGATGCGCTGGGTTATCTGAGGCATATCCTCAGCCGGGCGGCCCTCAGAGAATTTCTCGAAACCTCTGAGTTCAGGAACCTGAAAATAAACATTAGCTACTCCACCATCGTCATTGAGGAAGATGGCAATCTTACCGTGCCCTTCAAGTCGGGTGATGGGGTCTATCATTATTTTTTTCATTTTATCCTCGCCCTCCTGAGTAGTGAATCTGGCAGACTGTAGCGGTAAAAAGTGCCTGCCGGGTCGGGAATATCGTCAATTATCCTTTGAATCTCTTCGGGGTCGTTGGAATCAATGATAGATGAGAGAGCACTTAAAAAATGAGCTCCCTGGTCGATTACTCCTTCTACTGGCCCGTAACAGCCGGTACATGGCATATTGGCCTGAGGGCAGAGAGCACCGCAGCCGCCTCGAGTAGCTATGCCGTAGCACAATAACCCCTGCTCCAGCAGACACTTTTCAGGGTCAGGGATTATTTCGTAAGGTCTATAGAACTTTTTGATCTTCTTTTCTTCTCTAGTACGAGGACACTCATCGCAAAGAGCCTTCGCCGAGTGACTTATAACAGTGCCTTTCGGTGGCAACTTACCTTCAATCAAAGCTTCAAGGGCAAGCCAGGTAGTCTTTTCTTCCGGGGGACAGCCGGGGACGAAATAATCGACATCCACGGTTTGGGCTAAGGTCTTAACCGTGTCGTAGAACTCAGGAATGTCAAGCTCACCTTCGGGCACCTTAACCTTCGTCTGGGGAAAGATTTTCTCAGGATTATCAGTCGAAGGCGTTTCGATATAGGCACATTCGAACGTCATCTGTCGGTTGTAAAAATTAGACAGCCCGGGTATACAGCCTTCATAGGAACAAGAGCCATAGGCAATCATCAACTTGGATTTAGCTCGTAAGAGTTTGGCAATATGTTCATTCTCCGAAGTCCGGATAGCCCCATTAAAGAGACAGGCGTCAATACTTTTATCTGGCATCTTCTCTACGTCAGCATACTTGAAATCTATGCCTATCGGCCAGAACACGATGTCGGCGGCCTCAGCCAGCTTCAAAATTTTTTCGCCTATTGCTAGTGTGGCGATGTCACAGCCGCCGCAACTAGCCGCCCAATAAAGAGCTATCTTAAGTTTAGCCATGCCTTGCCTCCTGAGAATTTTGTTTGGAAGGAGCTAATGAACTTGGACCGAGGTTTTTTATGGCTTGAGTAAAATTACTGGTTACCTCCGCAAATTTTGCTCCTTCAGACGCAGAAACCCACTCAAGCCGGACTCTTTCTTCCTCTATACCCAACTGCTTCAACGTCTTCTTAAGCAGTGGAATTCGGCGCATTGTCTTGTAATTCCCTTCGATATAGTGGCAATCACCGGGATGGCAACCGAGAACTAACACGCCATCAGCACCAACACTGAGTGCCTTAAGGATAAAGAAAGGACTCACCCTGCCGCTGCACATCACCCTGATTATCCTTACAGCAGAAGGGCACTGAATTCTTGAGGTGCCAGCCAGGTCAGCACCGGCATAAGAACACCAGTTACAGCAAAAAGCTACTATTTTTGGTTCAAAGTTGTCCATCTATCCTCCTAAATTCAACAAAGAGGGTAGTGCTAATTCATTATCACTTTTCAGCTCAATAACACGGATAACTAGCACCATTATACTAATTTTCACAAATGGCTATAATAATCTATACGATAAATTATTTGACACTATCCCCTCAGATATTCATCTATATCCCTTGCTGCGCGGCGGGCAGCGCCCATAGCGCTTATCACTGTAGCGGCGCCGGTAACTATATCCCCGCCAGCCCAGACTCTGTTTTTCATAGTATTGCCGGTAGCCTCATCAGCCACTACTGTACCCCACTTAGTTGTCTTCAAATCAGGTGTAGTTTGAGCAATAAGGGGATTGGGACGGGTGCCCAAGGCAGCTACCACCATATCCACATCCAGGATAAACTCACTTCCTTCTTTGGCAATGGGGCGCCGTCGACCGCTCTCATCAGGCTCACCCAGCTCCATCTCATAACACTCTATACCAACTACCCAGTTCGACTCATTGCCGATATACCTCTTTGGGTTGGTCAGCAGCTTGAACTGGATTCCTTCCTCCTTGGCATTCTCAACTTCCTCACGGCGGGCAGGCATCTCTACCTCTGAGCGACGGTATATAATATAAACATCGTCAGCACCAAGTCGGAGGGCACATCGGGCTGAGTCCATAGCTACATTACCACCACCAATCACTGCTACTCTTCTGCCCACCAACACTGGCGTATCATATTCAGGAAACTTATATGCCTTCATCAGGTTAACCCGGGTCAGGAACTCATTCGCTGAATAGATGCCATTTAAGTTCTCGCCGGGAATGTCCATAAACATGGGTGCTCCGGCACCAGTACCCAGGAAAAGAGCATGATAGCCGCTCTCCAGCAATTCAGCCAGTGTCATCACCTTTCCCACCACCGAATCCAGCTCAATCTTCACCCCCAGGGAAGCGACGTAGGCAACCTCAGCCTGCACAATTTCTTTGGGTAGCCTGAACTCGGGGATGCCATACATCAGCACCCCGCCAGCCACATGCAATGCCTCAAAAAGAGTAACGCTATGGCCGAGCTTGGCTAAATCGGCAGCGGCAACCAGTCCGGCTGGTCCTGAGCCGACCACCGCCACTTGTTTACCAGTTGGTCTGGGCGGATCGGCCTTGGGGTTCAGCGCCCCCCTATTAGCCCGCTCCCAGTCAGCCACGTAACGCTCCAGGCGTCCGATGGCAATAGGCGCCCCTTTCTTAGCTAGCGAGCATGCTTGTTCACACTGTGTCTCTTGCGGGCAGACCCGCCCGCAGATGCCGGGCAGGCTGTTCTTATCCTTGAGTATCTTTACCGCTTCGGGCATATTGTCATTAAGGATAGCCTTGATAAAGCCGGGGATATCTATCTCCACCGGGCAGCCCTCAGTACAAGGATGCTTGGGACACTGGAGACAACGGCTTGCCTCGGCTTTAGCCTGCTCGGCGCTGTAACCCAAGGCAACCTCGTTAAAGTTTTTACCCCGCGTCTTGGGGTCCTGCTTTGTCATTGGCTCTCTGTTGAGATTCACATTAGCCATGTGTGTTGCTCAGACCTCCATTCAAGAACGCTTGCCCACCTGAGACTGCCAGTGCTCAAAAGAGCGTTTTTCATCTTCAAGATAGGTACGCTGCCTGGCTGAGAGCAGGTCCCAGTCTACCTGATGCCCGTCAAAATCAGGCCCGTCCACACAGGCGAGCTTGGTTACGCCACCAACGGATACACGGCAGCAGCCACACATCCCGGTGCCATCAACCATTATTGGATTCAGGCTAACAATAGTTTTCACCCCGAAAGGCTGGGTGGTCAGGGCACAGAACTTCATCATGATGGTCGGGCCAATGGCAATAACTCGGTCAACCTTCTCCCCACTCTCAAGCAGTTCCTTCAGTGGCTCAGTTACTACCCCTTTGCGACCATATGTACCATCATCAGTGGTAACTGTTAGCTGGTGGCTGACACTGCGTAGCTTATCTTCCCAGAAGAGCAAGTCCCTGCTCCGTGCCCCCAAGATGGAGATAATCTTATTTCCCTTCTCTTTCAGCGCCCTGGCAATAGGCGCTATTGGCGCGGCGCCAACCCCTCCTGCCACACAGACTACAGTACCAAATTTGTCGATATGCGCTGGTACACCAAGGGGACCAACAAAGTCGGCAATGGAGTCACCGGCTTTCAGCAGCGCCAGCCTAAAGGTTGTTGCTCCCACTTCCATAAACACCAGGGTGACACTGCCTTCCTTCCCGTCCCAGTCAGCAAGTGTCAGAGGAATGCGCTCGCCCCTTTCATCAATCCTGACGACAACAAACTGCCCCGCCAGCGCTTTTTTAGCAATTGCCGGTGCTTCGATTTTGAACAGATGGATTTTCGTCGCTAAGGTCTCTCTATAAATAATTCGAAACATTTGGGGGACTCCACCCTAGTTCATTTAGCTAAATAAAGCTTCTACCTGAACTAGAATTTGCTCATCAGTAAAGTGGTGCATGGCGATAATTCCTGAAGGCAGGCAGCACCTATTGCAGGAAAACCTACAATTTGGGCTGAAACCCGTTCTTCTTCATACCAGTACTCCTTCTACCTGAGCGACAATCTCTTCGTTGGTAAACTGTCTTGCAGTTATCGCTCCGCTAGGACATGCACCAGCACAAACCCCGCAACCTTTGCACAACGCCTCATTAATTTGGCAGACTTCCTTTTCCTCATCAAAAGAAATAGCATTGAAAGGACAAAGATTAAGGCAGGTCTTACAACCTGAACACTTGTCCTCATTGATTGCCGAAATGGCAGCCTCGAGTGTAATTTTACCCTTGCTTATCATTGCCAGGACCCTTGCTGCTGCTGCTGAAGCTTGGGCTACAGTATCGGGAATATCCTTGGGGCTCTGGCAGCAACCGGCGACAAAAACTCCCTCAGTAGGTGTAGCTACCGGATCGAGTTTCGGATGCCTCTCCAAGAAGAAGCCTGTCGCCTTTTGATTTATAGTAAAACAACTTGCCACTCCTCCAGCATCGGCTTGGGGCTCTAAAGCATTACACAGAATAACCATATCCACCGGAATACGGAGCATTCTCCCTAGAAGGGTATCCTCAGCAACCAAAATGAGTTTCCCCTTTTCCTCGTCGTTTATAGCCTGATCAGTGACTTGAGCCACCTTTCCTCGGATAAAGTTGACTCCTTTGTTTGAAAGACGCTCATAGAATTCCTCATATCCGTCTCCAAAGCAGCGCATGTCTATATATAGCTGGTAAACGTCTGTATTTGGCAACTCTTCTTTAATATAATTTGCTTGTTTTAGGGCATACATACAGCAAACACGGGAGCAATACTCGTGGTAATTCTTATCCCGGCTTCCTACACAATGTATAATGGCTACGCTCTCTGGCTCATGGCCGTCTTTGAGTTGGATTTTCCCCCCGGTTGGTCCCGTGGGACTAACTATTCTTTCAAATTCGAGTCCAGTTATAACATTCTCGTACTTTCCGTAGCCATATTGAGGAATGAGTTTTGGATCCATAAGGTTATAGCCTGTGGCTAAGATTATCGAGCCCACTTCAACCTCGAGAATCTCATCCTGCTGATTAAAGTCTATTGCCCCCGCCTCGCAGAACTTTATACAAGCTCCACATTTCTTCCCTTCTGATTTAATATAAATACAGACATCTGGATCAATGGTGGCAACGTTAGGGATAGCTTGTGGGAAGGGAATATAGGCAACTTTTCTCTTGGCTAAGCCTACTTCGAATTCGCTAGCTGTCGTATAGGGGCATTTTTGCATACACACGCCACAGCCAGTACACTTGTCCTCATCCACGTATCTTGCCTTCTTCCTTATTTTGGCCTTGAAATTTCCCACGTAGCCTGAAACATCCTCCACCTCACTATAGGCTAAGAGTTCTACGTAAGGATGTGAGCCTACCTCGCTCATCTTTGGTGTAAGGATACATTGAGAACAGTCTAAAGTAGGGAAGGTCTTATCAAGTTGAATCATGTGCCCGCCTATTGAGGGCTCCCTTTCTACTAAATAGACCTTATGCTCAGAGTTGGCAATTTCCAAAGCAGCTTGAATTCCGGCAATCCCTCCGCCTACAACTAAAGTATTAGGATTATACGGAGCCTCCTTAACTTCTAAGGCCTCCTGGTAATGAACACGTCTCACCGCAGCGTCAACTAAAGCCTTCGCCTTCTCTGTATTTGCCTCTTTGTCTTCACTGGTCCAAGAGCATTGCTCCCTTATATTCACCATTTCGAATAGATAACGATTTATACCGGCGCTCTCACAAACCCGGCGGAAGGTCAGCTCATGCAACCTCGGGGAGCAGGAAGCAACCACAACTCGATTAAGCCCTAACTCCTTGATGTCATTCTTGATGAGGTCCTGCCCTGGATCAGAGCACATATACCTATAGTCACGAGAAACTGCCACATCAGGTAGAGTTCCAGCATATCTGGCTACCTCTTCCACATCAACTGTGCCAGCGATGTTTACGCCGCAGTGGCAGATGTAAACGCCAATTCTTATCTCCTCCAGTTCACTCCTCCATTGTCATAGTGCCTCAGCAACTAGCTCAGCGATATCTTTGACCTGCACAGTCTCTGCCTTGCCCATGGAGAGCACACTGTCTCTGTAGTTGAGAACGCAGTAGGGGCAGGCTACGGCTATTATATCGGCGCCTTTCTCCACAGCTTGCTCCACCCTTATATCAGAGAACCTTTCCCCTTTCGGGGTATCCATCCAGATTCTACCGCCGCCGCCGCCACAACAAAGACCATTCTCACGAGCATCAGGAAATTCTATTAATTCCAGGCCAGGAATACTCTCTAACACCTTTCTCGGCTCATCGTATATGCCGTTATGTCTTCCTAAATAGCAGGGGTCAGAATAAATCACCTTCTTTTTTAATTCTTTGGAGAATTTTAATTTTCCTTGGTCGATAAGTGAAGCCAAGTATTGGGTGATATGAATTACTTCAAACTTGCCTCCAAGCTCGGGATACTCATTCTTGAAAGTGTGGTAGCAGTGCGGTGAGGAAACTACCATGGTTTTGACATCATTACCGGTAAAGAGATTAATATTGTTTTGGGCTAGACTTTGAAACGTATCTTCATACCCGGCTTTTCTAATTGACTCGCCACAGCATTTTGCTTCAGTGCCTATAAGGCCATAGTCGATCCCAAGCTTATTGAAGATTGTGGCAGTAGATCGAGCCACTGTTTTTACATCAGGGTCATAGGAAGGAATACAGCAAGGGAAATAAAGTATTTCAGTACCTGAGGAAAAACTTTTCACCTTAAGTTCTTTAGCCCAGTCATTTCGCTTTTCCGGTGCCTCACCAAGTGGATTACCTACGCCAGCGATGTTCTTAGCTGAGATTCTCAGGGCATCGGGGACGACGCCGATACCAAGACTAGCTACAGCTCGGCGCATAGCTCTCATGACATCTATTATCTCGACGCCTCGGGGGCAGCGTTGAACGCAGGCTCGACAAGTGACGCAAGTCCAGACATCCTCGCTGCCAAAATCGGTTGCCCCAAGCTGAGCTTCATGCATGATGCGGCGGACTATAAAATTTCGGACCAAGTTCCAGGGACAAATACCGGTGCAAAGACCACACTGGTAACACAATTTGAGTGGCTCACCACCAGCTTCGAGTATCACATCTGTAGCTTCTTTGTAAGGACTTAGTACTTCCATTTTAATATTTACCTCGACTCTTCAGAATTGGCTACAAAAAAGGTGGCCCACAAAAGCATTGTGGCCACTCTTTTCTCTGGAACATACATTGGAGCACAGCCGAGAAGTATAGCAAACCCCGGCACAGAAGGCAAGCTCCTGTGCTAGCCTTCTGGCAAAATGGTTAGTGATTTATTTTCTAAGAGTTTTTCTTAAATTGCGTTCGGGAGCAAATAAGAGAATTCCTTATGGTGCCACCATCGTGTGACCATATTGTCGCTAAACTATATCTACCACGAGTCGCTAGCCTGGTAAAAGAAGGGAGTCGGCTACCTTATGGGAGACCTGACCCCTTTATGCCAGTCAGGCCTGTACCGCTTTATGCCGCAATTTTGACTAACCTCGCCTTTAGCGCTTGCTTTCTTTTTATGG
>CAYYUO010000006.1:0-32253 GCA_964474965.1 uncultured Dehalococcoidales bacterium | reverse complement strand
AGGCCGTCGCCAAAGAAGTTGCCCGGTTTAAGACGGGCCCCCTTAAGACAGGCATAGAGCTTGCAATGAGATTGCCCTTGAGAAGAGGCGGACAGCCAGATGAAGTGGCCCGTATTGCTGTGGTACTTGCCAGCGATTTGTCCAGTTATGTTCACGGAGCACTTATACCTGTTGATGGAGGGTTTTTATCCGCCTAGCGGGACAGGGGTTGGCACTAAGAATTTATTACCCAGTACTATTTAAGCAAAAAAGCTGGGGTGCGCCGTAAGACATTAATCCTCTTATACTGCAGTTGTGAGAAGTCACCTATTACTTTTCCTCTTTCAAGAAAGTATACGTTCTCTGGCCTTTTCGCGACAGCCTGAACAATCTGCTCTTTGTTACCTCAGCCACTATTTCCTTTTCCTTCATATGGTGGTCACTGAAGGATAGGATTCCATCTGGTTTCAATACTCGATGTAACTCCTTCAGTACCACGTCTGGGTCGCTCAAGTGGTGAAAGGCATCGTACAATAGAACCACATCCAAGGTATTATCCGGCAACCCGGTCTGGCAATCGGAAAGAATGGTTTCCACGTTCGCCAGTCGCTTTTTTGAGGCGATATCCTGGACTTTACGAATTGCCAACGGATGGATATCCAGCGCATAAACTTTCCCTGATTTGCCTACCAATTCTGCCAGGGGGATTATGTAACCCCCGGGTCCACAACCATAATCAAGCACATGAAATCCCGGTTTTATACCCACCTCCCCTAAGATATTCTTGCGGGGCAAGAAGAAATCGCGAAATTGGTAGCCCAACGACATAAATTGAAAATCAAAATTGGACATTGGTTTATCCATGATGACTTGCTACCCCACTAACTATAATCAGCTCTTTGCAATCCCAGCCTGTTTTATCAGCCAGTATTCGATGCTGTCGGCCAGGGCCAGCCAGCTGGCTTCGATGATGTTAGTGGAGCTGCCTACTGTTCGCCAGTTTTCCCTGCCGTCGCTGGATTCAATGAGCACCCGCACCTGCGATGCAGTGCCCGCGGTTTCCTCGAGGATGCGCACCTTATAATCAATAAGTTTTACGTCAGTCAAGTGAGGATAGAATTGGAGTAAAGCTTTGCGCAGAGCCTGGTCGAGGGCATTGACCGGGCCATCACCCTCAGCAGCCGTATGCACTACCTTGTTATCCACCCTGACCTTGATAGTGGCTTCCGACAATGACTCTTCTTGATTTCCTCTGGTGGGTGGTCGGCGCCGTTTCTCCACCACGATTATAAAGTCAACCAGCTCAAAAGGTAGCTGATAGTCCGGCTGAGCCCGGCGGAGCAAAAGGTCGAAGGACGCCTCGGCGACATCATATTGAAAACCCTGCTTCTCTAATAACTTAATTTGCTCCAGCACCTTCTCAATCTCTTTGCCTTTAGGAACAGGTAGTCCACGCTCTTTAGCTTTAAAGATAATACTTCCTTTCCCGGCCAGCTCGGAAACAACAACATGCGGGCGGTTGCCCACTAGATTCGGGTTTATGTGCTGGTAGCTATCTTCCCATTTGATTAAGCCTGATACGTGAATCCCACCCTTATGCGTGAAGGCATCATCGCCTACATAGGGAAGCCGGTCATAATGAGGCATATTAGCCAGTTCTGATATATAGCGGGAGACATCGCTGAGCTTGCTTAGCTGCTCGTCAGTAACACAGTCGATGCCCATCTTAAGTTTCAAAGTTGGTATGACGGAACACAGATTGGCATTGCCACAGCGCTCCCCATAGCCATTCATGGTTCCTTGAACCTGAATAACTCCCGCTTCCATAGCAGCCAGGGAGTTAGCCACGGCAAGTTCGGCATCATTATGGGTGTGAATGCCCAAAGAAACATGGCTTGCCTTTTGAACAGCTTTAATAGCTTCCGTTATCTGTCGTGACAGGCTACCGCCATTGGTATCGCAGAGAACCACGCATTCCGCACCGGCTTTAGCCGCAGTCACAACCACCTGCAAGGCATATTCAGGGTTACCCTTATATCCGTCGAAAAAGTGCTCGGCATCGAAGAAAACCCTGAGCCCTTTTGACCTGAGGTAACTTATGGAATCTGTAATCATGCCGAGGTTTTCCTCCAGCGTTGTTTCCAGAACCCGGGTTACCTGCTTATCCCAGGCTTTTCCTACAATAGTAGCCACCCTGGTTTTGGCTTGAAGCAAGGCCTGGAGATTAAGGTCCTTTTCCGCCTGAGAATTCGCGTGCCTGGTGCTGCCAAAGGCGACCAGGGTTGAATGGGCCAAGCGCAAATTTTGTGCCTGGGCGAAGAACTCGGTATCCTTAGGGTTAGAACCTGGCCAGCCACCCTCTACGAAGTCAATGCCCAGTTCATCCAGCTTCTGGCAAATCTTGAGCTTGTCCTCGACAGACAAAGAAATCCCTTCTTGCTGAGCACCATCCCTTAGGGTAGTATCATAAAGCTGCACTGTTGCCATGGAAAATTCCCTTAACCTTTCACTTTTTGAGCAATAAAATCTCCCATCTCTTTTGTTCCCACCCGAATTTTGCCTTCCGACATTATATCGTAAGTTCTATAATCTTTCTCTAAAGCAGCGAGGACGGCATTTTCTACAGTCTGGGCTTCAGTCTCCAGGGCAAAGGAATAGCGAAGCATCATAGCTACGCTCAAAATAGTGGCAATAGGGTTAGCCAGGTTTTGCCCCGCTCGACTGGGAGCGCTACCGTGGATTGGCTCATACATGCCGAAGGTTTTCCCCCCGGGAACTCCTGCCAGGCTGGCAGAAGGGAGCATGCCCATAGAGCCAGCCAGCATTGAAGCCTCATCGGTGAGAATATCACCAAACATGTTTTCCGTGACCAAGACATCCAGTTCAGCAGGACGCTGAATAAACCTCATAGCACAGGCATCAACCAGCATATGCTGAAGCTCAACATCGGGGTAATCGGCGGAAATTTCTATAGCAATCTGCCGCCATAGTCGGGATGACTGGAGAACATTGGCTTTATCTACCGAAGTTAACTTTTTACGGCGGCTGCGAGCCACCTCAAAACCGACTCTTAATATGCGCTCAATTTCCATCTCGGAATAAGCCATGGTATCAACAGCCTGCCTTCCCTCCGGAGTTCGCCATTGCTTTTTGGGCTGACCAAAGTAGAGTCCGCCTGTAAGCTCTCTAACCACCACCAGGTCAACCCCCTTAACCACCTCCGGTTTAAGATTCGTAGAATTCACCAGCATAGGGAAAATTTTCACGGGGCGCAAATTGGCAAACAGCTCCAGCCCTTTACGCAAAGCCAGAAGCCCGTCTTCAGGGTGAATTTTGGCTTGAGGGTCATCCCATTTAGAACCGCCAACCGCGCCGAGCAGCACTGCGTCACATTGTTTACACATCTTCAAGGTCTCATCGCTGAGGGCTGTGCCCAGAGCATCTATGGCAACGCCACCTATGAGACCATCTTGAAGTCGGAAGCTATGCCCGAATTTCTCACCCACGGTCTGTAAGACCTTTAGCGCCTGTGTTATTACCTCAGGGCCAACACCATCGCCGGGTAAAACTGCTATATCGAACTCCATACTATTTACCTCTCATTCTTTGCTGCCTATCATAGAAACCACGCTTGTTATGATGAGTGTTAAGTTCATCATAAAAGACTCTTCTTTTCATCTAACAAAATAATGTTATCAGCTACCTTATCATATAAATCGCTCAACGTGAATATGATGATTTGATAATCCGAGGCCTGCATTTTGAAAAAGTTTAGCGTATTAGCCAGACGGACAGAGTCAAAATTAACAAAAGGGTCATCCAATATCAAAGGTGGCTTCTTATCGCCAAATATCAACTCTGCCAGGGCAAGCCGACATGCCAGATAGAACTCATCAATCACACCTCCACTTAACTCTTCGGGCCTGGCAAGGCCGCCTTTCTCGTCTGAATATACCCAGAACTCTAAATTACCCTTGTTATCTTTATTGATCTCCACTCGCTTATATTTGCCACTTGTGAAGATTTCAAAATATCCTTGGATTCCCTCCTTTAAAATATCGGTGATTGAAGAAAGAGCCTCGTCTCTCGCTTTAGATATGAAGTCTTTGGCTAACTCATAGATTTTCACCCTTCTTTCTTCTTGCTCCAAAGCTTCTTGATGACTTTCCAAGTCCTCTTTTAGCCTAATTTGTTTTTCGGCATCAATCCCTTTTTCTTTTGCTAGCTCAATGACCGCCTCACAGTATTTTTTACGGTCTACAAGCTTAGCTTGTGTTTCCTCTAAACTCTGAACCTTCCTTTCTAGTTCGATATATTCTTCCGGGCTCAAGCTTGTTGCTGTCAAATCATCGGTAAGTTTCGCCTGCTTACCCTCTAAATCCCTCGCTATTTCTCTTTTTTGCTTTTGGAAATCTTCGACCGTCTTGCCCCTCAACATCCCCTTTAGCTGAGCTTCTAAGCTCCCTTTCTCTTTAAGCCAAAATTTAAAGTCCCTTTCCTTCTTATCGAAATCAACAACCGTGCTACATTTAGCTTTAGCCAGCAATTCCTTCTCTTGCTCGCCAAGTTTCCCGAGAGCTTCCTTCATTTCTTCAATGCGCTTGTCAATACCCGAAATGTTGGTCTTGTCTCGGATGAGGGCAGTTCTCGCCTTCGTAGTTATGGCAAGAAGAACTGCGCCCAGAATTATCAACCCCATGAGGTATAAGGGACCAACCAAGGTTCCAATTATCCCACCTGTCAATATTATTATCGAAGTAGCTATGCCCCTCCCAGAACCGAGAAATCTAAGGGGTTTTCTTCTGTCCAGATTTTCTTTCGTCTCAGTTACCTCTTCTTTTCTCATAGCTAGATGCTTCTCAATATCCCCACGTCTATTCTGGATTGCATCCAGCCCCTTTCCAAATTCCGAGACCTGTTGCTCATTTTCAAATCCTTCAATTGATCTAAGTGCCTCGTTTGCCCTTTCAAGCTTGGTCATTAGTCCATTTACCCCACTAAGTAGCTCTTCCACCTCATCATATTTCTGTTTGAGATTTCCTACAGATGCTTCGATTTCTTTACGCTGTTTATTCTTCTCCAACAAAGCCTTGGAGTTTTCATATTTTTCTTTGGCCTCAGCAAGCTGCTTGTCTACCTCCACTAGCTCGATTTTTTGAGCCTCACCTTTTGAGACCTCGTTTTCAATGTCAGTATATTCCTGTAAACGGTTCTCCAATTGTCTCGTCAGGGATGCCAAGCTGCCGTTGATCTTCGCTGGCCTATCCAATCCCTTCCTCATCTCAGAGATTTTGTCATCTAGCTTCTTCACAGCTTGAGAGGCAAGGATGCCTTCTTTTCCCCCGGTTACCACTTCCTCTAAGCTATCACTTATCTGCTTCTTGCCGCTTGATATTTCCTTTACTTGGTCTTGGTAAATACAGGAGGTTAAGGAGAAAAATTCATCAGAGTCAGTCCCTAAGAGATCTTTCATCTTTCCCGAAACTCTCTTGGACGTATCAAGTTTTTCTCCGGTATTGTGCCCGATAAAGCTGACAACCCCTTTTTCAAAATCCTTGTATAGTGAATATATTTTTCCTTTCTCCTCAAATTCCACAATGGTTTCATATTGTCTATCCGAACCCCATGAAACGCAATCCTTAACCTCTTTCTTGACGCTCTTCACATCATAAAAGAGGGCAGCGACTATCCCCTGAAGCAGAGTGGACTTTCCCATTTCATTTAACGGGCCCTTGACCACATTTATCCCGGGGCTGAACTGGGCTGGAAAATCAGGAAACCGCTTGAAATTTTTGAGCTCGATCCTCTTTAGCCACATTATTAGACTTCCTTGCCATCCAGAAAGAGTATGCCGTACTGAAGAGCACTTTCCGCTATTTCCTTTTCCTTCCCTTCGGAACTCGCGATTTTTTCGTTCATCAATTTGATAAACTTCGCCTTTATTAATTGTCCTTCATAAGTAGATTCTGAAATTTCTTCTAATTTTACGTGAGTTTGATTATCAAGCTTGAGATGAAAAAATTTCTCCCCTAATTCAGCTTCCAATTCTTCAGGATTTATTATAAGTTCGGCATCGCGAAGCCCCCTAATAATGGCTTTTCTTACCAAATTCTGATTTGCCCCCTCGGAGATTCTCGCTTTTAGCCTCGCCATGTCTTGCATTTCACTCATATCTATCTCTACTTCATCATAGTCACGGAGCCCGAGTATTTTGGGCTCAACCTCAACCTCGCCGGAGTCCGAAAGGCTAACTAAAAGCACAGCACCTCTTTCTCTTTGGTCAGGTATCCACTCCGGCGGGCCGGAATACCAGGCTGGAGGCTTTTCTGAACAGCTATAGACTCGGTGCCAGTGCCCCAGCGCCAGATAGTCCATGCCACTGGCTTTAACTTCCTCAAGCCTGAAGACGTGGTCATCCTCCGCTATCCTTTCCGGGATATAGAGCGACCCGTGAGCCATAGCGATATGAAACTTACTTGAGGTCGAGCGCTTGAGTCCTTTCAGTGGGCTTACGTAGGACCTGTTACTTAGATTTGGCTTCCCATATACCGTTAAATCGAGGCCTGGATACTCCTTGTAGGATATATTTTCATCAGCAAAAATTTTTAGATTGGAGCATTTCCCTTCAAAGTCAACTTTTCTGTAAATTGACGAGGAATCAAAAGAATCATGCGTGCCAGGGATAAGGCAGACTGGAATATTATTTGACCCAAGCAAATTAAATTGCTCTACTACCAAATCTATATTTCTTTGTGGCTGTTGGTTAGCATCGAATAGGTCTCCGGCAATTAAAACGATGTTCACCCTTTCATCTATTGCAGTGGCTATGACGTTCTTGAATGTAGTTCTCAACTGTTCTCGTTGAGAGGCACCCTTGTTTCCTAGACCCGAGAACTTCGCCCCGAGGTGAATATCGGCGGTATGTAAAATTTTGAGCATGACAAATGTCACTTCGCCGGGAGCGCCGTTAAAATTCCTGAACCGGCGCTCTCATTGAGATTGCTTCGCTCTGCTCTCAATGACTTTCTTAGCCACGAACCTTGGGGAGCAGCAGAATACCTACAGCGACCGCAGTTGCTATAACGGAGACCAAATACATTCCTGCCCCGGCAGCTAGACCTATGGCGGCAGTCATCCAGATGGTGGCTGCCGTGGTTAGCCCTGCCACTTCTTTCTCACGTGTGCCACGGAGAATAACGCCAGCGCCGATAAAACCAATTCCAATTACCACTCCAGAGGCAACTCGAGAGATGTCAACCACCGCACCGCCGAACCCGTATATAGATACCAGGGTGAAAAGGGCTGCCCCGGCGCTAACTAATATATGCGTACGCAATCCCGCTGCCTTGCCTGCCCGCTCCCGCTGATAACCGATACCTGCCCCCAAGGCAGTAGCCAACAAAAACCTCAATGTCATTTCTAGCAAGGAACTCAAATTCATCACCTGCGTGTTCAGAAGATTTCAGAGAGCTTAATTTTTGCCTTCGACATTACTACCCCCCCTTTTTGCCGCCAACAAACGATTCAGGGCATTCATGTACGCCTTGGCACTGGCAACAATGATGTCAGTGGAAGCACCACGCCCGGTATATGTTACACCCTCGCTCTCTATTCGTATCAAAACCTCCCCGATGGCATCAATCCCCTCACTAACCGATTTAACGGTGAACTCCGTGAGCCTATTAGGTATCCCAACTATGCGGTTGATAGCTTTATATACGGCATCCACAGGACCTGTGCCCAAAGCAGCATCGGCCAAACTCTGCCCATCTGGACCGATAAGTCTAACTGTTGCCGTAGGGAGGCTATGGTCACCACAAGAAACTTCAACATGGTCAAGATGGTACACCTCGGTAACAGTGCGTAATTCCTCGGCTATCAGAGACTCAATATCCCGGTCTGTGATTTCCTTTTTCTTATCCGCTAACCTCTTGAAACCCTGAAAGGCGCGGTTTAAGGCTTCTTCGCTTAAAGTGTAGCCAAGCTCGGATAGTCTTTCCTTGAAGGCATGTCTGCCACTCACCTTACTCAGCACCAGAGCGCTCGAAGGGATGCCCACCGATCTGGGGTCCATAATTTCGTAAGTGATAGACTTTTTGAGCACGCCATCTTGATGGATACCTGACTGATGGCGGAAGGCATTTGCCCCAATGATAGCTTTGTTAGGCTGGACGGGAAAACCAGTCATCTCGCTAACCAGACGGCTTGTCCGGTAAATTTGAGCCGTATCAATATTGGTGATGAGGTTGAAGAAATCCTGGCGAGTCTTTAGAGCCATGACAATCTCCTCTAGAGAAGCGTTGCCCGCTCTCTCACCGATGCCGTTAATGGTACATTCAACCTGCCGCGCACCCATCCTTATTGCCTCGAGACTATTAGCCACGGCCAACCCCAGGTCATTATGACAATGTACGCTAACTACAGCCTTGTCGATGTTAGGCACATTGTCCAGTATGCCCCGGATTAAGCCGCCAAATTCCTGGGGGGTAGCATAGCCCACAGTATCAGGGATGTTAACCGTGGTTGCTCCAGCGTTGATCACTGCCTCCAGAATCTGGTAGATGTAAGCAGGGTCAGCACGACTGGCATCCATCGGTGAGAACTCAACATCATCTAAATAACTCTTTGCTCGAGCCACCATTTCCTGAGACATCTTTAGAACTTCCTCCCGACTCCTCCTTAGCTGGTGAGCAAGATGAATGTCTGAGGCTGAAAGAAAAACATGAATCCTGGGATGCTTGGCTTCTTTAATTGCCTCCCAGGCTCTGTCTATGGCTTCAATACTGGCAAGGGTCAGAGCGCAAATTGTGGGACGCTTAAGTTCCCGGGCAATAAGGCTGATAGCCTCAAACTCTCCAACTGAACTGGCAGGAAAACCCGCTTCAATAACATCAATGCCAAGTTTATCCAACTGCCTGGCTATTTCCAGCTTCTCCTGGAGGTTCAAGCTCGCTCCCGCAGCTTGCTCACCATCTCGTAAGGTAGTGTCGAAAATGATGACCTTTTCCATAATTCTCTCCCTCAATAGAGTCACATAGTCTTTGAAGTCCTAGCCAATGTGTCCCTTTTCAGTTATGATACAGCAAATAATATCGGCATCAAAAAAGGCTGCCTGTGCCCGCACAGCAGACAGGTACTTACAAGGAAACAACGATGAATAGGATAAACGCCAAAGACAAATTTGTCAATGACAACTAGGGGAAGATATAATTCAGCACTAAGGAATTAACAACACTGGGAGAAGCAGGGCTATTCTATCGTGGCAACAAGTTTAAAAATGGTACTGATAATAGACAACTATGATTCCTTTGTTTACAACCTCGCCCAATACCTGGGGGAACTGGGCTGGCAACCAGTGGTCTATCGCAATGACAAGATAACTCTGGCACAAATTGAGGAGTTAGCCCCCAGTCATATCGTCGTCTCTCCAGGACCTGGTACTCCACTGGAAGCAGGCATCTCCAATGAGATAATGCGGCACTTTGGTGGGAAAATCCCCATACTGGGGGTGTGTTTAGGGCATCAATGCATTGGCTACGTCTATGGGGGCAAAATTGGTCGGACATTGCCAGTCCACGGCAAGACCTCCATTATCCACCACGATGGCAAAACCGTCTATCAGGGCTTGCCCAATCCCTTTCCAGCAACACGCTACCACTCCTTGATTATCGAAGCTGAGGGTCTTCCATCCTGCCTCGAAGTCACCGCCAAAACCCCTGAAGGGACAATAATGGGAGTGAGACACCGAGATTACGTAGTGGAGGGGGTTCAGTTCCACCCCGAATCCATCCTTACCGAAGTAGGACATGCTCTCTTGACTAACTTCCTCCATTTTACCCAGCCAGTCTGGAGCGAAAGTAATATTTAACTAACGTGAAGCGACATCATTGTGAGCCCTCGTCTACTATTACCAACACCACCTGTCATTGCGAACGAAGTGAAGCAATCTCGGTGGCAGGGCATTCTTGGGGATTGCTTCGGCACTTAGGTGCCCCGCAATGACGAGCAGAGGTGAAATCATGGCAGAAATTATTTATCTCAACGGCCGACTTATACCCCGCTCCAAGGCTGAGCTATCTCCTTTCGACCATGGTTTCCTTTACGGATACGGGTTATTCGAGACCATGCGGGCTTACCAGGGGCATATCTTTCGCCTCGACCACCACCTCGCCCGCCTTCGCCGCTCTGTCCAGAGCCTAGGCCTAACACACAGCATCCTGAACGTAGTGGAGGGGAAGCAATCTCTGGAAGTTGCCTGCATGGAAACTCTGGAAGCTAATAAGCTCAAGGATGCCCGTCTGAGGCTCACCGTTTCGGCCGGAGAAGGCGATATGACACCCGACCCCGACACATGTTCTAACCCTACCGTCTTAATCACCGCCCGAAACCTTGTTCCCCTGCCACCGGAAAAATATGAATCAGGTTTTAAAGCAGCCCTATCCTACCTGCGCCGTAATAGCCAGTCGCCCTTATCCCGACTAAAGTCTACCTGTTATATGGAAAATATGTTCGCCCGGATGGCAGCCAGAGATGCAGGATGTGATGAGGCTATCTTGCTCAATGAACAGGGCTACCTGACCGAAGGCAGCACTACCAATATTTTTCTGGTGAACAAGGATGAACTCATCACGCCCTCTCTGGAAAGTGGTGTCCTGCATGGAATCACCAGGGAGGCAGTCTTAGAAATAGCTCAGGCCGCAAATATCAAAACCCAGGAAAGACAGGTGGAGTTAAAGGAGCTAATTGAGGCTGAAGAAGCCTTTATCACCAATTCTGTACTGGAGCTTATGCCCCTGACCTGGTTTGAGGGCAAGCCTATTGGTACAGGCAAACCCGGTCAACTGACCAAAGAACTGCTGGCTGCCTATAGAAAACTCGTAAACGAAGAATTAAAATAGAAAAGGGAAACCATGAATTCAAACGAAACAGGCGAACTCCTTTTTGGAACAGGCGGTGTACCTGCCAGTGCTAAACTTCGTTCTACAGAGGCTGGCATTGAGCGTATTGCCGAGCTCGGCCTCGGCTGCATGGAGGTGGAATTTGTCCAGGGGGTAAGGATGAGCCCTCAGATTGCTGTCTCGGTGGGAGAATTAGCAGCAAGAAAGAAGGTAGCGCTCACTGCTCACGGACCCTATTTCATAAACCTGAATGCCATTGAGCCACAGAAGGTACACATGAGCAAGGAAAGGATACTGCAAACTGCTCGCATTGCTGCTCTTTTCGGCGCCAGAAGTATTACTTTCCATGCCGCCTTTTATCTCAAAAGCACCCCCGCAGAGACCTACGCCATGGTCAAAAGACATCTGCAAGAGGTGGTGGACACTCTGCGGAAGGAAGGAAATAAGGTGACTATTTCCCCTGAAGTTACCGGAAAACCCTCTCAATTTGGCACCTTGGAGGAGCTACTGAAGCTTAGCAGCGAGATGGAAGGAGTTGCCTTTTGCCTTGATTTCTCTCATTGGCATGCCCGGACAGGAAAGGCTAACTCCTATCAAGAGTTTCTCGATATCTTAGACCAGATTGAAAGGAAACTGGGCAGGCAAGCCCTAGACAATATGCACATCCATCTCTCCGGGATTGCTTACAGTAAGAAGGGAGAAATCAAACATCTGATGCTCCCTGACTCAGACTTACATTATACGGAGCTACTCAAAGCTCTGAAGGAACGAAAGGCAAAAGGAGTAGTCATTTGCGAGAGTATGCCTTATTTAGAAAAGGATGCTCTGCTCCTCCAGCAGACCTACCGATCCCTCCCCTAGCTAGAATTAACGAAGTTAGCAGTTCTCAGGTTGAACAAAACACTATATTGTTAGCTTCAGAGCCTCATACTGCTTTGTTAGCAGCACCTATCAGATTTACGTCTCAATCAATGCTCACTTGCTTCTCTCAAACAGTAAGTAATGATGAACACTATATGACATTGGGCCTGCACCCATGCCAGCCGTTTGATAAGTGTGGAGATGCCAGCCATTCCTTTCGTATTCCTCAATCGTTTTCCCAACATCCTTATGATGCTCGACTTGAACGCACTCGTAATCTTTCAACTTACTATCACCTCCATTCTCCAGATAATATAGGGTCCTCCCTGGATATGCAAGCACTCTACGTCCCCGAGAATGAGTTACTGATAATCGCACGAAACGTCAGGTTGTTCACGAGAGACGAGGCATAACTAGAATTCGCTTTGTCGGATGGAACAGATTCGAAGGAGAGAGAATTACAAGGGAATTTTACGGTTAACTATAATCAGGAGGCTTTGACCTGGTATTTGGCTTTGCCTTCTTCGTAGAGGTCGCCGCCGTAGATGTCGTTTACTACCGTAACGGGGAAGTCTTCTACTTCCAGACGGCGAAGGGCTTCAGCGCCAAGTTCTTCGTAGGCTATCACCTCTACCCTTTTGATACTCTTGAAAACTATGGCTCCGGCACCCCCTATTGCTCCCAGGTAGACCGCCTTGTGCTTAACCATGGTATCTTTCACCGCTTTGGACCGCGAGCCCTTGCCAATCATGCCCTTCAGCCCTTCGGCGATCAGGCGAGGGGCATAAGCATCCATCCTTCCACTGGTGGTGGGACCAGCCGAGCCGATTATCATTCCCGGCCTGGCCGGAGTGGGACCCATGTAATATATGGTTGCTCCTTTGATATCGAAAGGCAGAGGCTTCCCCTGGTCCAGAGCTTCGACCATCCTTTTATGAGCGGCATCGCGGGCGGTATAAATGACCCCGGTAAGCAACAGGTTGTCCCCGGTTTTGAGGTCTTCCAAGACTTCGTCGGTTAAAGGGAGCATAACCTTTTTAGACACAGCCCTCCAAATTCACAGGATTGCCTCTCCACGGCGAGCGCACCAGCACTGCATGTTGACTGCTACAGGCATGCTGGCAATATGGCAAGGAAAGGTTTCCACATGAACTGCCAAAGCGGTCACCGTGCCACCATAGCCCATGGCACCGATGCCCAGATTGTTGACTTTTCCCAGAATTGCCCTCTCTAAATCGGCAACCTCGGGGTCAGGGCTCGGTTCGCCGACTTTGCGCAACAACGCCTTTTTGGCTATAAACATAGCCTTGTCCGTCGTCCCACCTATGCCAACACCGATAATAACAGGCGGACAAGGATTGCTACCAACCTCGTCAACAAGGTTGACCACAAAATCTATCACCCCCTGTCGTCCATCAGCCGGATTTAGAACAGTCAGGCGAGAGCAATTCTCTGAGCCACCTCCTTTGGGCAAGACACTGATTTTCAGCTTGTCCCCCGGAACTATATCGGCATGAATCATAGCCGGAGTGTTGTCTGTGGTATTTACTCTGGCAAAACAAGGTTGGCTAACTATGGATTTACGCAAATAACCCTTATCATACCCCTGGCGTACTCCTTCATTGACTGCAGTATAAAGGTCTCCATTGGTTATATGCACCTCCTGACCTAGTTCCAGCATGACTACAGCGGTACCGGTGTCCTGGCAAAGAGGAATTTGTTCCTTACCGGCAATTTCCACATTTTCCAGGATTCTACCCAGTACATCACGGCAAACAGGGGACTTTTCCTTTTCCCTTGCTTGCTTCAGAGCAATTATCACATCCGGGGGCAAATAATGGCAGGAATGCTCAAATAAACGGGCTACGGTGTTCGTTACGTCACCAGCCTGAATTTCTCTCATCCTTCATCTTAAACCGTCATAGGTTCATCACTTGGACTAGCTCTCGCACGGCATCGGCTGACTTCTTTAATGCCGCATCTTCTTCAGGGGTCAACTCGAGCTCTATTATCTGCTCAATACCGTTTTTGCCCAATTTGACAGGAACCCCTACAACCACCCCACTAATGCCATATTCTCCCTCCAGGTAAGCAGCGCAAGGTAATATGTCTTTTTTATCCAAGATTATGGCATCCACCATTTGCACTGCGGCGGCTGCTGGGGCATAAAAGGCACTGCCCGTTTTAAGCAAGCTTACTATTTCACTTCCACCCTTAACTGTGCGCTCAACCAGACTATCAATCTTCTCTTTAGGCAGAAGTTCGGTAATAGGAATACCACCGACAGTACAAAGTCTGGTGATTGGCACCATCGTATCACCATGCCCACCTAAAACACAGGCAGATACATCCTTTACTGAGACATCGAGTTCTTGAGCAATGAAAGTCCGAAACCTGGCACTGTCGAGGATGCCAGACTGCCCGAATACTCTATTCCGGGGAAACTTACTTATATGAAGAGCTAGCTGGGTCATAACATCCAAAGGATTGGTCACCACGATAATTATGCAGTCAGGTGAATACCGGACAACTTTCTCGGTGACTTCCTGGACTATTTTCATGTTGGTAAGCACCAGGTCATCTCGGCTCATTCCAGGTTTACGGGATACCCCCGGGGTGATGACCACAATATCTGAATTGGCAGTTTCTTCATAGTCACTAGTTCCCATAATCTTAACGTCCGAATCGATTATGGGAGTGGCTTCCAGCATATCCAGTCCCTTGCCCTGAGGAAGCCCTTCAATGATGTCCAGCAACACAACGTCCGCACACCCATTCTCAGCAATCCTGAAAGCACAAGTGGCACCGACATTTCCCGCACCAATTATAGAAACCTTGTCGCGCTTTGTACTTACTTCACTGTTGATTCCTTCTATATTGTCCATTCAATTTAAGGAGAAATTCAAGCAATAACAGCTAAGATATCACCCTTGTTTACCGAATCCCCGACTCCGAAGTTGATCGCCTTAATCACTCCATCAACAGGGGTTGAAATATTATTTTGCATCTTCATTGCTTCCAGGATAAGCAGCGTATCACCGGCCTTTACTTTATCATCTACGCTAACCAGATAACGGATAATCATACCGGGCATGGGGGCGAGTACCCCTGTCCCTTCAGCAACTGCAGCAGGCGGTGCTTTCTTTTCTTCCGCCTTTGAGGGTGCTTTTATAGTGGTGGATGGTTTAGGTGAAGGAGAAAAGGCACCAGCATGCGGGGAAACAGTGAAAGCTGGAGAACCCCCCACAGCCTCCACATCCACTTCATAGTATTCACCCTCAACAAAAACATTGAATGTTCTTACACCGGGCCCTTTTTCGGGCACCACTTTTTCCGGTTTTTCCGACAGCTTGCCAGCTTTAGCTTTGGCGATAAGCTCATCCTCCTTCTTCACTTCTTCAAGGGTCTTAGGAGCACGGGGAGGCTTCCAATCATCAGGAATAGTTTTATTTATGTCATATTTATATTTCAAGAAGCGAGCACCGGTAGTAGGATAAAGAGCATAAGTAATCACATCCTGAATATCTTTGGCAAATTCTTTAGACTCCTTCCTGGCTTTTTCCAGTTCTGGCTCTAGCATATCAGCAGCACGGCACTCGATTGGCTCTTCACCTCTCTCGTAGCCCTTGAGCACCATTTTCTGGATTTTCTTATCAATCGGAGCTGGCGACTTACCGTAAAGCCCCCAGCAATAATCCCTGGTTTCTTTTGGGATCATCTTATAGCGCTCAACCAGGACATTCTGCACCGCCTGAACACCAACAATCTGGCTTGTGGGTGTAACCAAGGGGGGATAACCAAGCTCTGCCCTGGTCTTAGCAGTTTCCGCTCGCACTTCATCCAGCCTGTCCAGAGCATTGGCCTGCTTCAGTTGTGCCACGAGGTTCGTGGTCATGCCACCAGGAATTTGATGCAGCAGTACTCCAGTATCGATGACCGACATTGCCGATGTGTCCAAGAAATCTCTGTATTTAGGGGCGATTTGCTCCAACATCTGGGCACACTTGAATAGTTGTTCAATGTCAAGCCCTGTATCCCTGTCTGTACCGTATAGCGCAACTACCAGAGGCTCAATAGCCGGTTGCGAGGAGCGCAAGGCAAAGGGAGATAAAGCGGTGTCAATGATATCAACCCCAGCCTCAATGGCCTTTAACAAAGACATAGAACCTTGTCCACTGGTGTAATGGGTGTGCAGCTCAACAGGAACCTTCAGGTTTTGTTTAAGAGCTTTGATTAGTTCATAGGCATCATAGGGAGAAATAAGCCCAGCTTGATCCTTAATACAAATGGAATCAGCACCCATGTCCTGGAGAGCGAGAGCTTTCCTGACATAGTATTCCAGATTATAGACCGGCCCGCCCATCCTTGGCTGGGTCAGTGAATAACATATAGCTCCTTGGTAGTGTTTGCCCGCCTTCTTAATTGCTCTGGCAGCACGTTCATGATTGCGCTCATCATTTACAGCATCGAAAACACGGAAAATATCAATGCCTACTTCAGCCGCTTGTTCTACAAAGGCATCAACCAGATCATCGGGATGGTTTCGATAAGCCACCAAATTCTGCCCTCGTAAAAGCATTTGCAACGGAGTATCGGGCATGAGTTTCTTTAATTTACGGGGTCTATCCCAGGGGTTTTCACCCAAGAAACGGTGGGGCACGTCGAATGTTGCCCCTCCCCAGACTTCCATGGAGTAGAAGCCACATTGATTCATTCCAGGGGCCATCCATTCCATATCTTCAGTTCGCATCCTGGTAGCCAACGTGCATTGATGCCCGTCACGAAAGGTGGTATCACAAATTTTGACCGGGTTCTTAGCCTTCGGCCTCGTCTTAACCTTATCGGAGGTTAAATCTTTGGCCAAAATTGAGCCTTTTCCTAGTTCGTTCATAAATTACTCCTTTCCGTCATTACGAGTTCTTCGTTTCTTGTCATCCTGAGCCCCGACAGGTCGGGGCGAAGAATCCAGACTCCTTGCTAACCTCTTCGCCTCGCTTAGAGCTTCATTCCAGGATAACAGCCAAATGTTATCACTCTAGGAACAATTCCTCGCTGCCAGAGTATCCTCATCAATTCCTCATGCCCGGAACTACCCCACGAGCCTGAGCCCATTAATGGCCTTTGCTGCAGTATTGCCGGCCTCAGAGCCTTTTCCTCCTTTTCCATATAAGCAGCCACAGCAGCAGTAATAGCAGCTATCGTTCCTTTTTTGTTTCTCAATTGCGCCTCCGCTTAAATTTCCTCACACAGGGATATTTCCATGTTTCTTTGGGGGTCTCGTCTCTCGTTTAGTAGAGAGAAATTCCAAGGTTCTGATTATCTTGGGGCGACTCTCCTGCGGGGAAATAACTTCGTCAACGTATCCCCGCGAGGCAGCAATGTAAGGATTATACAGGAGGTCACGATATTCCTGAATCTTTTCCTGCTTCTTGGCTTCAGGATCAGTCGCAGCCTCTATTTCCTTACGGAATATAACTGGTGTTGCTCCTTCAGCACCCATCACTGCAATCTCTGCTGTGGGCCAGGCGAAAACAAAATCAGCGCCTAAATCTTTACTACACATGGCAAGGTATGCGCCTCCATAGTCCTTGCGAATGATTAAGGTGATCTTAGGAACCGTAGCCTCGGAGTAAGACCACAAAAGCTTAGCTCCGTGTCTTATTATTCCCAGCCATTCCTGATCTTTCCCTGGTAAGTAACCAGGGACATCGGCAATGGTAAGCAAGGGAATATTAAAAGCATCGCAGAACCTGATAAATCGGGTGATTTTATCCGAGGCATTGACATCAAGACACCCGGCAAGATGCATTGGTTGATTAGCGATAATGCCCACTGTCCTACCGTTAAGCCTGGCAAAGCAAATAATAGCATTCCGCGCATAATTATAGTGAGGCTCAAGTATCTCATTGTTATCCACAATTGATTGGATAACTTCCCTCATGTTATAGACCTTTCTAGGCTCATCCGGTATGATGCTGTCAAGGGCAGGATCAACACGGTTTGAGTCATCGGTAGACTTGATTAAAGGAGGAGCCTCCCTATTATTTGAGGGAAGGTAACTCAGAAGTTTTTTAATGAGTTCGATAGCCTGAGCATCGCTATCACAGGCAAAATGGCACACACCACTTTTAGTGGCATGAGTCATGGCACCACCTAGCTCCTCAGAGGTGACCTCTTCCCCTGTAACCTGCTTGATAACCGCCGGGCCGGTAATGTGCATGTAGCTTGTTCCCTTCGTCATAAATACCCAATCTGTCATGGCAGGTGAATAGACTGCCCCCCCGGCAGTAGGCCCCATAATTGCCGAGAGCTGGGGAATAACCCCCGAGGCTGCGGAATTCCGGAAAAATATCTGCCCATAGCCTGAAAGGGCATCAACACCTTCCTGAATCCGAGCCCCTCCAGAGTCATTAAAGCCTACTATGGGAACACCACACTTCATGGCTAAATCCATTACCTTGCATATCTTTTTAGCATGCATCTCACCCAGTGTTCCTCCCATGGAGGTGAAGTCCTGGGAAAAAGCACATATATGGCGACCCTTTACTGTCCCGTATCCTGTAACGACGCCTTCTGCGGGGACAACAACTTTATCCATGCCAAAGAGCGTGGCTCTATGCTGAACAAACAAATCAAGCTCGTGAAAGCTGCCCGGGTCAAAGAACAGGTCAAGTCTTTCCCGAGCAGTCAATTTCCCCGATTTGTGCTGCTTTTCTACCCGCTCCGAACCTCCCAAGGCCTTTGCCTTTCTTTCTCTGTCCCTCAGTTCTTCCAACTGGTCAGCACCCATACCCATATGAATCCCTCCTCACGAATCAATTCCTCTGTAAAAGAAGTTATTTTAAACAGAATTCGCAACTAAGGCAAATTCTTGGACCCAAAAGTTCCCGCTAAAATTTGCTACTCTATGGTACCTTTATTTAGAGACATTAAGCTCAGACTTAAAAACTTGTTACAGCCTGGCTTAGAATGGTATTATGGAGGGAAATTTGAAACCACAGCTAATCGCTATAGACGGCCCTGTGGCAGTCGGCAAAAGTAGTGTAGGCTCGCTGCTAGCAACAAGGTTGGGCTATGTTTTTTTCGATACAGGGATGATGTATCGAGCGTTTACCTGGAAGGTTCTCAAATCGGGTATCTCCATAGAGGACGAACAGAAGCTCCGTCAGTTGGCCAATACCACTAAATTTGATTTTGTCCCTTTACAGGGATGCTATCTCTCGCCCTTCATTGATGATGAAGATGTCTCCTCCAATCTGTTTCGCCCTGAGGTAGAGGCACATGTTTCTCTCACATCGAAGATAGCCGGGGTACGCCAAACATTGATAAAGGAACAGCGTAGATTAGCCCAGCGAGGAAAGTTAGTGATGGCAGGCAGAGATATTGGCACGGTAGTCTTACCTTGGGCGGAATTAAAGATTTTTCTCACCGCTTCCACAGAAGAGAGAGCCAGGCGCCGCTATAAGGAACTATTAGAACGAGGAGATAATTCGAGCCTGGAAAGTGTCCTCGCTGATTTAAAGAAGCGAGATGAGATGGATATACATAGAACCATTTCACCGCTTAAAACCGCTGAGGATGCCATAATTATCGATACAGAAAACTTTACCCTGGAGCAAGTTGTAGATAAAATATATACTCTGGCGGTAAATCTATGACCCTCTCCCAAAAGATGCTCTTAGCTATATGCAGACCTTTGTTCCATATCCTTTTCTCCTGGAAAGTTGAAGGAAGAGAAAATATACCCTTAACTGGTCCAATTATTTTGACAACCAATCATGTTAATCTCTTCGACCCATTTTTCCTCATGTTTAGCTTTCCGAGATGGATTAATTTCATGGCAAAAGAGGAACTCTTTCGTTCCCCCCTTTTGAGACCTTGGCTTCGCTGGGCTGGATCATTGCCCATACGCCGTGGCGGGAAGATTAGAGATAAGCAGAAGATGCTCAAGAGCGCCAGAGCTGCATTGGGAAAGGGATTCATCCTGGGGATGTTCCCGGAGGGCGGCAGAAGTCGCGACGGCAAACTCAGAAAAGGCAAACCAGGCTCCGCAGTGATAGCCTCAAAAACAAATGTCCCTCTTCTTCCTGTCGGCATCGCTGGCACAGACAAGATTAAGGGCATAAGCTGGCTATGGAAGCGCCCTATCATAGTTGTCAACATTGGCAAGCCATTTGAGCTACCTCCAACCAACAGTCAGATGAGCAGGTCGCAAATGCAATCATTGACCACACAACTAATGAATGAAATCGCTGCTCTTTTGCCACCCGAATATCAAGGTGCCTATAAAAAACATGAAGATTGAGAAAGCTGAGAAGCTGGGGCTGTGCTTTGGCGTCAAGCGGGCCATCAAGCTGTTGAAGGAGGCAGCTAACAAATATGGAGAAATAGAAACACTGGGACCTCTAGCGCACAATCGCCTGTTAGTGGAAGAATTGATCAGTCTGGGGATAAAGCCGATAAATAATCTCGACCAAGCTCAAGGCAGAACCCTAGCTATCACCACTCATGGTACAAGCCCAGTGATATTATCTGAGATCAAAGCCCGTCACATTAATATAATTGACACTACGTGTCCCATAGTCCGCAAAGCCCAAAACACAGCCAAGGAATTAGCCGAGGCTGGTTTTGACGTCATCATATTTGGGAATGCAGAGCACTCCGAGGTCAGAGGACTACTAGGTTGGACAGGAGACAGAGGTATAGCTGCCCTCAACATGAAGCAAATAGACAGGTCGGGGAAATTACCATTACACCTAGGCATTATCTCCCAGACAACCCAAACTCAATCTGCATTTATCGAATTTACGAGGCAGCTTATGGATGTGATTGGGCCTGAGATTGAGGAAATGCACCTCATTAATACTTTATGTAAAGTAACACAGGGGCAACAAGAGGCTGCCATAAGATTAGCTCGCAGGAGCCAACTTATGATAGTGATAGGCGGAAGTAATAGTGCCAATACCAGGCACCTTGTTGAAATATGTTCTCCTCTGGTGGAAACTCACTGGGTAGAAATAGCAGAGGAAGTCGACAATTCCTGGCTCGTGGGTAAGAACAACATCGGTATTACTGCTGGAGCATCCACTCCAGATGAAGCTGTAGAGGAATTAATAGCCAAGCTTAGGTCTTTATAATTCTCAGCCAAGCCTGTCGTCCAGCCTCCTGCCGCCAATAAGGTGAAGGTGAAGGTGAGGTACCACTTGCCCCCCATCAGCGCCACAATTTATCAATAAGCGATAACCCCTCTTGGCTATCCCCTCTTTCTCAGCCAGATTCTTAGCTACTATTATAAGGCGCCCGACAAGCCCTTCTTGTCCTTCAGTAAGTTCAGCCGAAGATGTAATATGAGCTTTAGGTATAATAAGCACGTGTGTAGGTGCTTGAGGCGAGATATCTCTAAATGCCAGAAAATCCTCATCTTGATAGACTATGTCGCTAGGCACCTCACCAGCAGCAATCCGACAAAAAATACATTCTTCTGCCATAATCTAGCCCCCTCAAAATATTATACCTTCTTGTCGTAAATTCTCAATCTCCTTCTGCTCATAGCCTAGTTTTGGTAACATTTCATTAGTGTGTTCCCCGGGATGTTGAGACAAACCTATCACCTTCCTTCCAAAGCTACTATATCTCTTCCACAGTCAATGAATTGCCTATTATGGACTATTTAAGCAAACTTTTGCATTTTCCCCACAAATATGCTAAATTGAGGTAAAAGAATTTAAATTAAAGGTGGGTGTTACCCACCTTTTTATTAAATGTAGGAAATTAAATAGGAAAAGGAAAATGAAAACAGAGCTTAGGGCCGCGATTACACAGCTTTCGGCTGAGAGGAACTTGCCTAAAGAAGTGGTCTTGGCTGCCTTGGAATCAGCGCTGGCATCGGCATATAAAAAGGAAACATCTGCTCCGGAACAAGATGTTCTGGTAAAAGTTGACCCTAACGCCGGCGAAATCAATTTCTATATTCAAAAGGTTATAGTTGAGTCAGTTGCCAATCCAAATCGTGAAATCTCCATCGACGAAGCTCGAAAATTGCAGGCTACAGCGCAACCTGGTGATATAGTAAACATAGAAAGCACACCCAAGAATATTGGGCGTATCGCTGCTCAAGCAGCAAAACAAGTCGTTCTGCAGCGATTACGAGAGGCAGAACACCGCATTATTTATGAGGAGTTCACCGATAGGGAAGGAAAGGTCATTACTGGAGCAATTCAATTCACCGAACCTAAGCGAATTTATGTCAGACTGAACAGAACAGAGGCGATACTGCCTTTGAGTGAACAGGTTCCTAATGAACATTATTATAGAGGGCAGCGACTTAAATTTTATCTCCTTGAGATAGTCCAGGGGAGCAAAGAGCCTCAAATAATAGTTTCGCGCTCTCATCCCAATCTAGTACGTGGCCTCTTCGAGTTGGAAATCCCTGAAATTCACAATGGTATCGTGGGGTTAAAAGCTATAGCTCGCGAGGCTGGACATCGAAGTAAAGTGGCGGTGGCAACTACTCAAGAAAACGTTGACGCTGTAGGTTGTTGTCTTGGCCCTCGGGGCATAAGACTCCAAAGCATAATCAATGAACTAAAGGGCGAAAAAATAGATGTAATCCAGTGGCATGCTGACCCTGGGGTGTTTATCTCGAACGCCCTTAGTCCAGCTCAAGTAGCAAGCATCAAAATCGATGAAGACAGAAACGCAGCTACGGTGATTGTCCCTGATAAGCAACTCTCTTTAGCTATAGGCAAAGAAGGACAGAATGCCAGGCTGGCAGCGAAACTCACAGGTTGGCGGATCGATATCAAGAGCGTCTCTGCTATTGAGGTGGAAAGGGCCGTTACACAAGAGCCAGAAACAGAAGTAGAAGCTATTTCCCCTGAAGTTATGGAAAGTGAGCCACTTGAAGCAGAGTTAGCTGAGGAGATTGGAGTGGGAGAGTCGATTGAATTTCCAAGCATTCCAGAAGCTCCGCCTGAGAAGCCCGAAGAAAAACAGATTCGCTTTGCTGAAGATATTTTAGTGAGGGCGTTAAAAGCGGGAATACCAGACAAGGAGAAAAACGGAGTTAAAGGTAAAAGAAAGGGAAAGGTGATAAAGTATAAAAAGCAAGCTGACCATTTCGTGGATGATGAGATCGAAGAGTAAGCATCTGCCTCAGCGTACTTGTATAGCTTGCCGACAGATTAAGGAAAAGAAAGACTTGATTCGCTTAGTGCGTGCTGAGAACGGAATTGTTGAGGTAGATATATCTGGGAAGAAGCCGGGCAGGGGTACTTACCTATGCCCTAATAAAGTTTGTTGGGAATTGGTGCTAAAGAAAAATCGTTTAGAATATGCCTTGCGAACAAAGCTTAGTGATGACAATCGCCAAATCTTAATTGAGTATATCCATAACTTATTGGAGGAAAGCTAAATTTGGATGATAAAAGACCGGGATTGAAGGAAGACCTCCCCAAAGTTGAGCTTCCGCCTTCCATAACTGTGAAGCAGCTAGCCGACGTATTAAAAGTAGAGCCTGTAAAGATAATTAAACAGCTCATGCGCAAAGGCATCATGGCCAATATTAACCAGACCCTCGACTTTGATACCGCAAGCATAACAGTTGCAGACTTTGGCTATACTGCTAAAGCAGCAAAGGAGCGTAGAGCTTTACCCTCCCGAAAAGAAAAGGGCAAAGGTAAGCTGTCAGTTCGCCCTCCGGTGGTTACCGTTATGGGACATGTTGACCACGGCAAAACTACCCTCCTTGATGTCATCAGAAAGACTAATGTAACTGCTCACGAGGCAGGAGCAATTACCCAACATATTGGTGCCTACCAGGCCTTAGTGGATGGACGCAAAATTACCTTTTTGGATACACCGGGACACGAGGCTTTCACTGTCATGAGAGCCCGAGGGGCACAAGCAACTGATATTGTAATTTTGGTGGTTGCCGCTGATGACGGTGTTATGCCCCAGACTGTGGAAGCTATAGACCACGCTAAGGCTGCCAAGGTGCCCATAATGGTGGCCATCAATAAGATTGATAAACCTGATGCTAATCCCGAACGTGTAAAACAGCAGCTTGCCGATTTGGGTTTGGTTGTTGAGGAGTGGGGTGGCGATACTGTTTGTGTACCCATATCAGCTAAAAAGGGACAAGGAATACCAGATTTACTGGAAAACCTATTCTTAGTTGCTGACATATTAGAATTAAAAGCTAACCCTGATAGCGCCGCAGAAGGGGTAACCATTGAGGCTAAACTGGACAAAACTAAAGGTCCTTTAGCTACCTTTCTTGTCCAGAAGGGCACCCTTAGACGAGGGGATGTTGTGGTAGCTGGCGGTGCTTGGGGGAAAATAAAAGCCATGTTTGATGATACAGGAAAGCAAGTTCACAAAGCTGAACCATCCACTCCAGTGAAGGTCCTCGGCTTAAATGAGGTGGCAAAATCGGGAGATCCTTTTATTGTGCTTCCCGATGAGCATGAAGCACGAAGCATTGTTGAAAAACAAAAATATCCCAGGCTACGTCCCACCTTAAGTTTAAGTGCTCTTTCCAGTCAAATAAGTGGCGGGCAAATAAAAGAACTCAACATAGTTCTGAAGACAGATGTCGATGGCAGCATTGAACCCATAAAAACTTCCTTAGAAAGGTTGGGCACAGAGAAGGCAAAGGCTAGAGTCATTCATGCTGCCAGCGGGAGCATTACCGAGAGTGATGTGCTTTTGGCCTCAGCCTCAAAGGGCATTATCATCGGTTTTAACACTCCCGCTACACCTGGAGCAACACAACTAGCTAATGTGGAAGCGGTGGGCATCCAACACTATGATGTAATCTACAAGCTAATAGAAGACATGGACAGGACGCTGAAGGGGATGCTTGAGCCGACTTACGCTGAAGTGCTCAGCGGGCGTGCTGAAGTAAGGGCTGTCTTTCCCAGCAGTAAGCTGGGGAAAATAGCCGGGGTTTATGTTATGGAAGGAAAGATATCGAGAGATACCCAAGTTAAACTATTGCGCCAAAATAAAGTTATTGGTGACTCTCGGGTCTCCAGCTTAAAGCGTTTTAAAGAGGACGTTGCCGAAGTCTCCGCTGGCCTCGAATGTGGCTTGGGTATAGAGGGGACTGTCGATTTTCAAATTGGCGATATCATCGAATTTTACCGAAGGGAAAAAACAGGCTAATTATACTTCCCAGATAGGAGATTCAAATGAGCAGGCGAAGTGAACGAACAAGTAAATTAATCCAGCGAGAAATCAGCGGACTGCTTGAGCGTGAGGTTAATGACCCCAGACTGAGTAAGCTTATCTCAATAACAGAAGTCACGCTTTCACCCGATCTTAAGCATGCCAAGATATTTGTTAGCACCTTGGGCAGCGAAATTAATAATAAAGAAGAGATGCTGGCAGGCTTTAACAACGCTTCAGGATTCCTGCGCAAGGAACTTGCATCACACTTAAAATTGAAATATACACCGCAACTCAGCTTTCATTATGATGATTCCATTGAGCGAGGAGCAAGGTTACTCAAATTGATGGGGGAACTAACCACCACTGAATAGCTCTATCCAGTTTCCTTTGAGATCGCTTCGAAGGTATTGACATTGGTGTCTATAAATATGTATAAAGGAGAACTAAAAACCGCCCAGAGCATAACCCTTAAGAACGGGAAACCAGCAATTCAGGGAATCTGTCCTGTGTGCGGAGTCAAGGTATTTAGAATGGGTAAGGCCTAATTCCCATAGCAAGTTTTCCGCGTTTATGAAACGGAGGTGAGAATGGGAAAAATAAATGTAGCCATCATAGGTGTTGGTAATTGTGCCTCTTCCTTAGTGCAAGGAGTTCACTACTACAAAAATGCTAAGGAAGATGAATTTGTCCCCGGTTTAATGCATGTCAACCTGGGAGGCTATCATATATCTGATATCAACTTCGTGGCTGCCTTTGATATTGATAAAAACAAAGTGGGCAAGGATTTAGCTCAGGCTATTTTCACCAAACCAAACAACACATTTAAATTTTGTGATGTGCCTAAGACAGGCATCCGAGTTGAGCGGGGTATGACCCATGATGGACTGGGCAAGTATCTGTCTCAAATTATCACTAAGGCGCCAGGCCCGACTGCCAATATCGTAGATATACTCAAGAAGACCGAAACTGACGTGGTGATTAATTATCTGCCTGTAGGAAGCGAGGAGGCAACTAAGTGGTATGTAGAACAAGTGCTAACTGCTGGCTGCGGCTTCATCAATTGTATACCAGTTTTTACTGCACGTGAGCCTTATTGGCAAAATCGATTTGCCGAGCACAGACTTCCCCTCATTGGCGATGATATTAAGTCCCAGGTTGGCGCCACCATCACCCATCGACTGTTAACCAAGCTTTTCCGCGACCGCGGCGTCAAGTTAGAGCGAACTTACCAACTGAACTTTGGTGGCAATACTGATTTCTATAATATGCTAGAACGAGAGCGATTGGAATCTAAGAAGATTTCCAAAACCAATGCCGTTACTTCACAGTTAGACTATGTTCTCGATCCTGACAACATATACGTCGGCCCAAGTGACTATGTGCCCTGGCTAGCCGACCGCAAATTTTGCTACCTGAAGATGGAAGGTCGCACCTTCGGCGATGTCCCTCTGAATATAGAGCTGAAGATGGAAGTATGGGATAGTCCTAATTCGGCCGGGGTGGTTATTGATGCCATAAGATGCTGTAAACTAGCGCTGGACCGCGGCCTAAGCGGAACTATAGTCGGGCCTTCGGCTTATTTTATGAAATCACCACCTATTCAGTATTCTGACGAGGAAGCTCGTGTAAAAACCGAGGCATTTATCGCGGGACAAGAGCAAGAGGGCCCTATCTCTCTGCCCGAGCTAGAGCCAGTTGGAATTGAGGGATAAACTGCCTTTATGCCAAAAATGCTAACTTCAAACAACACAGCTTAAAAATAAATCTATTTTTACTTTGCTTATTGGAACTTACTAAGTTTGAGAAAAGTAGCAGATTGCCCGAAGTTTCCCTCTCCACTATGTGGGCTAAAGGTAGATTCGGCCACATGGCAGAATTTGCCACCAAAGCTAAAGAATTGGGCTTTACCCACATAGAAGCAAATGCCTCAATTACCCCCAGAATGCTTAGCGAGCTTCTCGAGACCGCAGTTCCTATTTCAAGCATTCATTCTCCCTGTCCGGCGGTATTGTCATCCCGAGGAATCCCCATAAGTAGCCTTTCCTTAAGTTCTCTGGACGAGAGCGAGCGAATGGAGGCTGTTAGCTTTACCAAGCAAACGATAGACCTTGCGGCAAGTGTGAGGGCCAGGGCTGTTGTCCTTCATATGGGTGACGTACCAATTGACCTGAGTTTACAGGATAGGCTATATAAGCTGCACGATGGAGGCCACTCACAAACCAAAGAGTATAGCCAGGCTAAAGAAGAGCTAGTTCACCAACGCATTTCCCAAGTTCCTCCTTGCCTTGATGCAGCGAGAAAAAGTCTTCGAGAGCTTAGCCAACATAGCCGGCGAAAGGGTATAATGCTGGGACTTGAGACCAGATTCCATTTTAACGAGATACCAAATATGGACGAAATGGCAGAGCTACTTAACGAAGTATCAGAAAGCCTGGTGGGATACTGGCATGACGTAGGGCATGCTGAAGTGCAACAGCAGCTTGGATTTAGTGTACATGAAGAATGGCTCTCACGCTTCAAGGACAGAATGGTCGGCATCCACTTGCACGATATTCTTGGCATTTCCGATCACCAGGCCCCGGGAACGGGAGACATGAATTGGGAAATGGTGGCCAAATATTTACCTCCGGGAATAATAAAGGTTTGTGAAATCGGCGTGTGGAATGACGAAGAGCAAATGCAAGGAGTAGTCAATCTTCTTCACAAGAAAGGGATACTGAACTAGCTGGAAGAGCTGAATGAATTTAATAGATATTCGACGGAATTTAGCCTATCGCATTACCGATCCCATAGTCGGGATTCTGAATAAAAGCGGGATAACGCCCAATGCTCTTACCCTTATCAACCTGGCTTTGAATATAGCTGCGGCCTATGTTATCGCTACAGGGCACTTCATTATTGGCGGGGTTTTAATCCTGGTTGCAGGCTTATTCGACCTCCTCGACGGAGCCTTAGCTCGCTTCACCAGGCAAACTACAAAGTTTGGCGCCATTCTGGATTCAACGGTTGACCGCATTTCTGAAGCTGCGATACTCTGCGGCCTCCTGATTTGGTATGTGCCACAAAAAGGCGTCAGCCTGGAAATCATACTTATTTTTGTTGTTTTAATTGGTTCTTTCCTGGTCAGCTATATAAGGGCCAGGGCAGAAGGACTCGGCTGGCAATGTCAGGTTGGCTTGTTTACTAGAGCAGAACGGGTTATAGTATTAGCAATAGGTTTGCTGATAAATCAGATTTTTATTGCTCTATGTGTTCTGGTGGTCTTTGTCTTTATCACTGTAGTTCAAAGGTTAGTTTACCTATGGAAGCAAGGGAAAATTAAAGGTGAATAAGTGGCTGTTATAGTTATTGTAGGAGGGCAGTGGGGTGATGAAGGTAAGGGAAAGATAATTGATCTCTTAGCTGAGAAAGCGAAGATCGTAGCTCGTTTCTCCGGGGGAGATAATGCTGGCCACACTGTGATCAACCCTTATGGCGAGTTCCGGCTGCATCTCATCCCTTCAGGCATTTTTAATCCCCAGGCAATTTGCATTATTGGCAATGGGGTAGCCATTAACCCAGCAGTGCTTCTCGGAGAAATAGACGACCTGCGCAATCATGGTGTCGATACAAGTCGCCTTTTTATTAGTGACCGTGCTCACCTGATCATGCCCTATCATACTCTTCTCGATGCACTGGAAGAGGAAAGGCGTAGTAAAGGAGCGTTGGGTACTACGCGCAGAGGAATCGGTCCTGCCTTTGCCGATAAAGTAGCTCGTTTGGGAATTCGTGCTGGAGATTTATTAGATAAGGCTACATTTTGGGGCCGCTTGAGTGCTGCTCTTGAGTTTAAGAATATTATTTTGACAAAAGTATACCAGGTCTCACCCCTATCATTGGAAGAAATTTATGACCAATACTGTCATTATGGGGAGCAGCTAGCTCCTTTTATCCGGGAAACTAGTTCCATAGTTCGCGAAGCGGCGACAAAAGGAGAGCCTGTTTTATTAGAAGGTGCCCAGGGAGCTTTACTTGACCCTGACTTTGGCACCTACCCCTATGTGACTTCTTCTTCACCATTGGCTGGAGCAGGTTGTATTGGAGTAGGCCTGGGTCCCAGGCAAATCGACCGTGTGGTGGGTGTGTTTAAAGCATACAGCACTAGAGTCGGGGCCGGACCCATGCCCACAGAACTCAAGGATGAAATCGGTGACTTTATCCGGGAAAAGGCTCATGAATATGGTGCTACCACAGGAAGGCCACGAAGGTGCGGTTGGTTTGATGCTGTGGCAGGTCGTTTCAGCGTTCAAATAAATGGCCTTAGTGATATAGCTCTAACTCACCTCGATATCTACGATGGTTTCCCCTCAATTAAAATATGCACCGCCTACAAATTTAATGGCGATGTCCTAACTTCTTTCCCTAGAGATGTAGCCATATTGGAAAAATGCCAACCTATCTACGAAGAATTGGATGGTTGGCAAGAATCAATAAGTGGAATTCGAAATTTTGAAAAGCTGCCGGTGCAAGCTCACAATTATATGTCCCGGCTTGAAGACCTGCTTTCCTGCCCCATCAACCTCGTTTCCGTAGGACCAGATAGGAAGCAAATAGTATTGGTTAAAGACTTCTTCACCCGATAACCATCAGCCTCAACCCTGGGGGATAGGCAAATCTATCTTATAGTTCTTTAGTGTTGCCTTTATAAGATCGGCTGATTTCCCGTCGGGCTCCATTAGAGGCAAGCGAGGTTTGCCCACTGGAAAACCTACATAATTCATAGCCCACTTGACAGGCATGGGATTGGAAACGATGAACAGGGCATTTACCAGAGGTAATAACTGGCGGTGCATCTTGGCTGCTTCTTGAAGCTTACCACCAAGGAACTTCTCCATCATATCCTTTATCTGGATTCCTACTAGATTAGAGGCGACGCTAATCACGCCATAACCGCCCAAAGCGAGTATAGGGAAGGTATCACTGTCATTGCCGCTGTAAACTAAGAAATCCTCTTTTGTTCTATGAATAATCTCAGCTATCTGCCCAAGATTGCCACTGGCTTCCTTCACACCCACGATATTGTCAATTTGGCTCAGCTTGATTACCGTATCAGCAGCAAGGTTGGTAACCGTGCGTGATGGCACATTATAGAGAATGCAAGGCAAGGTGGTACTCTGAGCAATGGCTTTAAAATGCTCCCACAGGCCTTGCTGGGTTGGCCGATTATAATAGGGAACTACCAAGAGACAAGCATCGACACCAGTTTTCTCCGCTTCCTTAGTTAATTCCTGGCCTTCTTTTGTATTATAGCTGCCTGTGCCAGCGACTACTGTTCCACGGTTACCTAACGCTGATTTCGCTTCAGCGAAAAGCCGTAGCTTTTCTTCCTTGCTCAGAGTAGGAGACTCACCAGTGGTGCCCGAGACCACGACACCGTCGCTACCTGAATACAACAAAGCTAGAGCCAATTCCTTAGCTTGCTGGTAGTCAACCTCGCCCTGAGCATCAAAAGGCGTAACCATGGCGGTTAATAAGCGACCCAGTCTATTGTTGTTTTTACCTAACTTATTCATTTAACCCAGCTAAACTCTTCTCAAGGCTTATCCAACCTCTCTCTATCCCCTCCTCAGCAATTTGTACAGCATTTAGCGCTGCTCCTTTACGCAGATTATCAGCCACTATCCACATAACAAGTCCGTTGGGATGCGAGATATCTTTTCTAATTCGGCCTACAAATACATGATCTGACCCACTAGCAGCCCAGGGTTGAGGGTAAAAACTGACAGTGGGGTCATCAAGTACCCTGACTCCGGGAGCTTGCGCCAAAATCCTCCTCGCTTCTTCAGGGGTGATGGGCGAACTGAATTCTACGTTAACTGCTTCACTATGCCCAAAGTAAACAGGGACTCGGACGCAACTAGCCGAAATAGCTATGTCCTCAGCATGCATTATCTTCCGCGTTTCTTCCACCATTTTCTGTTCTTCTTTAGTATATCCATTATCCAAAAAGACATCGATTTCTGGCAGTACATTAAAGGCTATCTGATGAGAGTAGACGTGAGGACAAATACGGCGCCCTTCCAAAGCTAACCGCGATTGATTTGCCAGTTCTTGCATGGCAGCAGCGCCACTACTCGATACTGCCTGGTAGGTGCTTACCACAATTCGCTTTATAGGATTGAGCCTGTGCAAGGGATAAAGCGCTACCACCATTTGGATTGTGGAGCAACTCGGACTGGCAATTATACCCTTATGCTGTTCTATATCCTCAGGATTAACCTCTGGGACCACCAGAGGCACTGCAGGATCCATCCTGAAAGCAGTACTATTATCGATGACCACTGTTCCAGCTTCAGCAGCCCAAGGCGATAACCTCCGACTAATATCATCACCCGCAGAGAAAAAGGCAATATCAACATCGCGAAACACCTCTGGTTTCGCTTTCTTAACTTCGATTCTTCGATGATTAAAGAGAAGTTTCATCCCCGAAAAATGCTCAGAGACTACTAATTGGATGGAAGCTACGGGGAATTTACGCTGCTCAAGTACCTTAATAATTTCCTGCCCTACAATATCGGTAGCGTCAACAATAGCTACATTGAATCCTTCCATGGCTTTTCCTACAGCTTTAGCAAGGCATCCAACCCATAAGTTAGCCCTTTGCGTTTTTTCACTTCCTTAATTGCCAGGATAACGCCAGGCAGGTAACACTCCCGATTTATAGTATTGTGACGTAAGCTCAGAGTTTCACCCGCTCCGCTAAATATAATTTCTTGCCCAGCCATAAATCCCGGCAACCTTAGGCTATGGATTGCTATGCCATCCATCTGTCCTCCTCTGGTATTGCTGAGTACTTCACGTGTAACTTCAGGATAAATGAATGGTTTACCATGCGCTTGCGACATCGCTCTAGCTGTAGCTATAGCAGTCCCTGAAGGAGCATCAGCCTTTTTATCATGATGCATTTCGATAATTTCGGCATGGTTGAAAAACTTAGCAGCAAATTTTGATAGATGTATCAAAAGTGCCGCCCCCAGAGAAAAATTGGGTGCCACTACCGCTCCTACCTTATAGGTCTGGCATAATTGTTCAATTTCTGCCAAATTCTCTTCAGAAAGGCCTGTGGTGCCTATAACCATGTTAACTTTTTGTTTTATAGCAATGCGAGCGGCTGCCATGGAAACCTCGGCATTAGTGAAATCTACCACCACATCAGCGTTGCAGCTTCTTAAAAGCGAGTCTAAATCGGAAGAAAAAGGTATCAGCTCGACAGCCTCAACTAAGGGAAGATATTTCTGAGTTACTTCCTTTTCCACAGCACCCACTGCCTTTAACCCGGGTTCGCGAACCACGGCTTTAGTTA
>CAYYUO010000005.1:0-43926 GCA_964474965.1 uncultured Dehalococcoidales bacterium | reverse complement strand
ATCTCTATATAGGTAACCCCTGGCTTGGTAGGCAGGTTATTCACCCCCCACGCCTCTTCAAAAAATTTCGCTGTCTCTTCACCAACACGTTTAAATCCGGGGTAGAAGACACAGAGACAGCCCATATCACCACTCCCTTCACCGTTTATCTGCCCTCTCATTGAGTTTATTCCACTCCCTGGCTTACCAGCATGCCCGCAGAGAAGAGCCAGGTTAGCGTGATTCCTAACATTGTCGGTGCCGACATAATGCTGGGACATACCTTGGTCATAGAGAATGCATCCCCTCTTTGCCTTAGCATATGTAATCGCCGCCTCTTTAATCTTTTCCAGCGGCACCCCGGTTATTTCCTCTGCCTGTTTCAGGTTTACCTTGGAGAGGAAACTGCGCAATTCATCAATCCCGGCTGTCCTTGACGCAATGAACTCTTTATCCTCCAGTCCCTCGGCTACGATGATGCTCATCATGGCGTTTATCAGGGCAGCATCTGTACCTGACCTTAATTGCAGGTGGATATCAGCCAGATGTCTTGCCGTGGCAGTTTTCCTGGGGTCAGTATAGATAACTTTAGCCCCCTTGGCTTTAGCTCGGGCTACCCTTCGGGCTATCAGGGGAAAGGTCTCCGTAATGTTAACACCGGCGAGGAAGATGCAGTCAGCGAGCTCGATTTCAGGCTGGGATGTCTGCATTGCCCCTGAGCCCATGGCAGGAATTAGAGCCGCTGCTGCTGGAGAGTGACATAATCTGCCGCAATACTCTATATTATTAGTACCCATCACCGAGCGGGTAAACTTCTGCATCACATAAGCATCCTCATTGCTATTCCGACACGAGGCGATGAAGCCAAAATCCTCTGGACTTGCTTCCTTCAGCTTGGAGGATATTAAGTCAAGAGCTTCGTCCCAGGATGTCTCCTTAAACGTGCCATTTTTTCTCACCAGCGGCATTTTCAGCCTGTCTGCGCTATAGAGAAACTCATAGGCATTCTTGCCTTTAGGGCAATTAGCCCCCTGGTTTACCGGGTGTTCTTTCCAAGGTTCCTGTCCGATTATCTTGCCGTCCTCGACGACCAAGTCCATGCCACAGCCGCAACTGCAATAGGGACATATCGTCGATACATATTGAATGCTCATTCTTGCCTCCTCTTAAGCGGACTCGGCCCAAGTTTTCTTACAGTCTCGGTAAAATTGCTCATAGTATCAGCCATTTTTTTCCCCTCAGAGGCTCCAATCCATTGCAGCCTCAGCCTATCGCTACTAATTCCTATAGCCTTGAGAAAAGGCTTCAAGCCGGCGACCCTTCTTCTGGCGGATAAATTGCCCTTCATGTAGTGGCAGTCCCCTGGATGGCAACCACCTACTAGAACGCCATCTGCGCCCAGGGCAAAGGCTTTCAGAATTAGAAAATCGCTGACTCTCCCTGAACACATCACCCTTATCGTCCTTACATTTGGCGGATATTGCATCCGTGAGGTACCCGCCAGATCAGCAGCGGCATAGGAACACCAGTTGCAAAAGAAAGCAACTATCTTGGGCTCAAATTTGTCCATTGGTGCCTCCTTGATTGTTGATACGGTTCACCTGGTATAGTAGGCAGCATGTGGTAAAATACAAACACAAAGCAAGCAGACTTAACACCGAAGGGGCATTATACCCCTTCGGGGTATAATGTGTCAAAGGAGCCTGCTTTCTCCGGAGGATATGATGGTTGAAGAGACGATATCAAAAGAAGTTCTGTTGAACCGATTGAAAAGGCTTGAGGGGCAAGTTCGGGGTGTTGAGAAGATGATTGAGGATGGGCGTGATTGTGAGAGCATTGTTACTCAATTGGGGGCAGTGCGCTCGGCAATTGAAGGTGTTGGGGCGCTTCTGCTCAGAAATTATATGAAGATTTGCTTTGACAACAAAAAACCCGAATGTGCTGATATTGAGTCTCTGGAGCGGGCTATTGCTATCTGGAGTAGGGTCCATATGGGGGATAAAACTTAGGGGATGAAAAGGGTGGCTACGAATAAGATTAGCACTGTGGGAATTAGCAATAATCTTTTCAAGGGCTCTTTTTCCCGGTAGAAATGGTTGAGTCTAAGATTCGCGTTTTTGACTCTTTGGCCTCAGGCTATGATGCTTGGTTTGAGGAAGAAGGGAGATTGATATTTGCCTCAGAGATTGAGGCTTTGAGACAAGCATTACCTTTGCTACCTAAGCCATGGATCGAAGTGGGAGTAGGCAGTGGTCGTTTTGCTCAGACTTTAGGCATAGATATTGGCTTAGACCCATCGAGCAAACTTTTGGAGATGGCTAGAAATAGAGGCATAAGCGTGTTCTTAGGCAGGGGCGAGGAAATGCCATTTCAGGATGGTGTTTTTGGGACAGCTTTCTTCGTTGTTACCTTATGTTTTGTTGATTCACCGATGAGAACTTTGGGCGGGGCTGCCCGTATCCTCAAAAATCAGGGTAAGGTGGTATTGGGCTTGGTATTGAAGGAAAGTCCTTGGGGGCAACTTTATCAAAGGAAGAAAGAGACGGGCCATCGTTTTTACCGATATGCTACGTTCTATAGCTATGGTGAAATAGGCGTGTTTCTAAAGCAAACTGGCTTCTCCATTGAGAAAATTGTCTCGACGTTGTTTCAGCATCCTGGCGGAGTAAATCACATTGAACTCCCGCGTCAGGGTTTCTCTGCTGATGCTGGTTTCACCGTGATTTTGGCGGGTAAAACCACTGCCTAAGCTGGCAATGTAGGGCAAAGTTACCGGGACGGGCAAACAAGTTTTATCTATCCCTGTGAGTCATGTTGTGGGTAAACAATGAACTCTGCTATGGTTGTGCGATATGTGGCTAATGATATAATTTGAAAAATTGATAGCTTAGTTAGTAAGGCTTGAGGGATGAGGAAAAGGCATAGCCTGGAATTGAGGCCCATCGGGATAATTCATTCTGCTTACAAGAATAGAGGGGCACCCCCTTATCAGGGGTATAAAAGTGAGGAAATTTCTCAGATAGAGGTATTTCAGGAATTCGAGGAAGGTTTAAAAGACATTGAGGGATTTTCCCATATTATCGTTATCTACTGGTTTCATAAGTCTCAGGGATATCATCTTTTGGTTAAGACACCTTGGGATGATAGTTTGCACGGTCTCTTCACTACCAGATCACCGCATAGACCTTGTCCCTTGGGATTGACTACAGCGAAGCTATTAGCCAGGGAAAAGAATATCCTCAAGGTGAAAGGACTGGATGCCATAGACGGCACCCCCCTGTTAGACATCAAGCCATATGTTCCTTCAATAGACGAGAGGTCGCTTGTAAAACCCGGCTGGTTTGAAGGCAAGCTGGGAAAGGGAAGAAGCTGACAACGACTCATATCTCCATACTGTTGGCTGTAGGGGCAGGTGCCGGTTTCGCCAGTGGACTGCTGGGAGTTGGCGGCGGTTTTATCATGGTTCCCGTCAGCTACTGGATTATCCTGGCCATGGGCATCTCTCCAGACATTGCCATAAGAATAGCCTTCGGGACCAGTTTGCTGGTGATTTTGCCCACAGCGATAAGTGGCACTTGGAGACATAACAAGAAGGGGGCAATTCGCTGGAAAACCGCCTTAATTTTAGGCCCATGCGCCTTGGTCGGGGCCCTGGTTGGAGCTACCCTAGCAGCTCATATTTCTGGCAAAATACTGGAGGTAGGCTTTGGAGGTCTGGTTCTAGCTGTTGCCTTATGGATGGGCTTGGGATTAGTGCCGAGGTTGAGAAGAGAGGATAAAGAGCCACGGGAAAATCTCGGACTTGTGGCAGCTTGCGGTTTCCCTATAGGCATGGTGAGCGGGTTGACCGGGCTTGGTGGTGGGGCATTGATAGTCCCCATGCTGGTATTAGCATTAAATTTTCCCATGCATATTGCTGTGGGAACATCGGTGGCTTCAATAATATTCGCCAGCCTGGGTGGTATTGTTGGCTATATCGTAAATGGGCTTGAGGTACCCGGTCTCCTCCCTTATTCCATAGGCTATGTAAATTTACCCATATGGTCATGCTTGGCGGCTACCAGCATACCGTTGGCTCAGCTTGGAGCCCGGGCAGCACATGTCCTGCCGGCGAAACAACTAAGATATGTCTTTATTGCCTTCATGGTCTACGTGGGCTTAAAAATGATTGACGTGTTTTAACTGGCTAAGAGGCTTTGAGCCTTAGGGTCACCCAAAATCGGTGACATAGCTGCACTTGCTGGTCTACCAGAGTACGCTGCATATGGGTTTTAGAAGCTCGAACCGAGCAGAATAAAGGCAGCCGAGAAGCAGTACTCCCAGAATTATCAATATTGTGGCACCTACTGGTCTGAAATACTTCGCATATCGCTCACCCAGGTTGGAAGTCAGAGCAATAGCGGCTGTGCCGAAGATAACGAGGTCATCAAGCATAAAAAAGAAAACATACAGCAGGATGTAGCCATAGTATTGGAAAGTGGTGAGACTGGCTAGGGATAGAACTCGAGTGAAAACCGCAGGGAGTGCTGCTGAACAGACGAATTCGATAGAATTTACCGCAAAGGCCAGAACTATAATTCCTGCTACGGTGCCCAAGGTTATGGGGGAAGACACAATCTTTTGTATTCTGGTCATCGTCTTTTTTCGGGATTCCTCGTCGGTAACTTTGCAGACAATGGCGCCTTTTGTCTCTATCACTTCCCTTACTTGTAATATTCCGCCACCCAGAGCTACCAACCCAATTACAATTGTCACTGGCTTGACATAGCCGATGAGTAGGAAAGCATTAAGCCACGCTGTCATGAACAGAAAATACAGGACTCCTGAAGCCAGAACAAAGGAGCCGACAATCAGCCATATTCTTTTTCTATCTCTCAAGGTTGCTATCAGGGATATGAGGTAAACAAGTACCCACATAGCACAGGGGTTGAAGCCGTCAACAAGACCAAGAATTACGGCCAAAGCTGGAAGCGAATAATCACCAGGTACAATTTCCCCCCAGAAGGGCAATACGATTCCATCTCCGGGTTCTTCACCTGCCGGCGGCGGGCAGTTCCCTGCCAGACATTGTTGCAAAGCTTCTTCAATCGCTCTGCCCGTTGTTTCCTCGGATTCCCAACCACCAAATACTTGATTTCCGAAGATTGTTATTGGAAAGTCTGGCTCGTCTTCTATCCCTAGCTCTGCAAGCTTCTCAGACAATAGGGCACTTCCTGCAGGTGTAGTGGCGTCGTGTTCAATAATTTGAATTGAAGGGTATGTATTGGCTAACTTTTCATTAAATGGCTCTTGTTTCTCACAGTGTGAACAGCCGGGGATATGGAAGAAATGGACCTCAAAACCTTCATCGGAATTTGACGTCCCCTGACTCGTGAATCCGATGACTATTCCTAGGATTACCAGTGATATAATCAGGTATCTCTTGAAGCGGTCCTGGAAAGTGTTTCTTAAAAAATTGGTCACCCTGTTGTGTATTGGCAAATGCCACCTCAAAATAACTTTCCCTGTTTAGGATTTTCTACCCGAAAGGCCTGTGGTATACTGGTCGCCACTTCGAAGACTACGCCTTTAGCTGGAACTGCTATTTTCCCGGGCAGGACCCAAATGTACATGTTGAGCAAGACACCACTTTGAGAACCATGTTCTTAGTCATCATATTACCAGCTACATCAGATACTATTACTGTGACCGTAACGTCGGTGGACGCATCCGGGGCAGTCCAGGTAACCAATGAGCCCTCTCCAGAAAGCTCGCCGCCTGTGCATGACCATTCGTAAAACAGTTCGATGCCTGTGTCGGAAACAATGCACTCAATATCATACTTTTGTCCTTTCCCGACCAAATAATTCTCGCCGGATTTCTTCAGGTAGCAATGTCCGTAGCGATCCTTAGTGATAACCAACTCTTCGATAGTCGGTGGTTGTCCTGACGCTACGCTAATAAACAGCGAATCCATAGCTGCGCTATCATGACCATCCTTAACCACGACTGTGACGTCGTATATTCCAACTCCTTGGGGCGCAGTCCAGTTTACAGCCGCGCCTGTGCCAGAAATATCACCTCCCGTCGCTGCCCACTCATAACTCAGCTCATCACCATCGGGGTCTGAAGCAGTACATGTCACCTGGATACTACCCGAAGGAAGAGTCCAGTCTGCATCAGCTACCAGACTGTTAATGGTTGGCGGCCTATTAGTTCTTACTGTGATAGTTACATAATCCATGACTTCGCCACCGCGACCATCGGTCACTGTGACTGTAACATTGTAGGAGCCTTCAGACTCAGTAGTGGTCCAGTTTACAGACGCACCAGTGCCAGAAATACTACCTCCGCTAGCCGACCAGTTATAGCTTAGCTCGTCGCCATCGCGGTCTGAAGCACTACACACAATCTGGCAGATTCCCGCAGGGAGAACTCTCTCCGGCGCTTCCAGGCTAGTGATAGCTGGCCGATGGTTGGCTAGCATCGTGTCAAATAGGATCGCGAGTAGCACTGCTACTGCCACAATTACTATAATTACCAGATATCTTTTTTTGTTCATTAGTTTCTCTCCTCAAGCCTTTTTCGTTCAAGCCTGTATCCAAGCATCGCATATTTTACCACTCTTATGAGGGTGATGGAAACTACCATTTAAATGACTTTTCAGGCATCTTCTGCATGAGAGGCACATGGTGTGCGGGTCGCCACTGTGAAAACTATGCCCTTAGCTAGACTCGCTATTTATCTCCCAATTTTATCCAAACTCACATGATGAACAAGACACTACTTCGAAAACTATGCTTTTCCTGACCCAATTACCTGTGCCATCAAACACTTTTACCGTGACCGTAACGCCACAGGCCGTATACGGGGCAGTCCAGGTAATCATGGGGCCCTCTCCGGAAATCGTGCCGCCATCACATGACCATTCGTAAACCAGTTCGCCGCTTGTGTTTGAAGCAATACACTCAATATCGTATTCTTTTCCTTTCCCGACCTTGTACCCAGTCGTGGTTTCTTTCAAATATTTGGGCTCTTTAGCAGTAACAATCAGGTTTTCAATAATTGGTGGAGGACCATTTGACGCGATGAGAGTTAGTAATCCTGTGTCTTTCCCATCATGGCCATCATCGACCAAAGCTGTGATGTCGTACATACCAACTTCTTCAGGAGCAGTCCAGATAACTTCGTGCCCCGTGCCAGAAATACTACCTCCGGTGGCTGTCCATTCATAGTTCAGCTCATCGCCATCAGGGTCTGAAGCAGTACACGTCACCTGGAGACTACCCAAAGGAGCGGTCCATGCTGCCTCAGCTTCCAGGCTGGTGATAATTGGCCGACGGTTGGCTACCGTCGTGCAAGATGAGGCCAAGAGCAGCACTGCTGCCGCCATAATTGCTAGACAGATTTTTATTAGGTTATCTTTCACGAAGCCTACTTTGTTCAAGCCTTTATCCAAGCATCGCATATATTACCACCCTTGTAAGGGTGATGGAAACTACCGTTTGAATGACTTTTCAGGCATCTTTTGCATGAGAGACACATGGTGTGCAGGTCGCTACTTGCAGGACTATGCCCTTAGCTAGAATTGCTATTTATCTCCCGATTTTATCTAAAAACCACATGCACAAGACGGCACATAGAAATATATTCTCTCACTCACCTCATTGTCAGCGACATCAGATACTATTACCGTGACCGTAACGACAACGGATGACTGATTTGGGGCAGTCCAGGTAATCAAAGAACCCTCTCCGGAAATATTGCCGCCTGTGCATGACCATTCGTAAAACACTCCTCCGCTCGTGTCTGAAACAATGCACTCAATATCGTATTCTTTTTCTTTCCAGACATCGTAATCGTACCCAAACGTGCTTTTTCTCAAATATGTGTGCCCTTTGGCAGTAACAATCAGGTTTTCAATAATGGGCGGAGTGCCAAGTGCCACGCTGAGAGTTACCGACCCTGTGTCTTCTTGACCATGACCATCTTTAACCACAACTGCGACATCGTATGTACCAACTTCTTCGGGAGCAGTCCAGTTTACAAGTGCGCCTGTGTCAGAAATATCACCTCCCGTCGCTGTCCATTCATAACTCAGTTCATCGCCATCGGGGTCTGAAGCAGTACATGTCACCTGGAGACTACCTGAAGGAGTAGTCCAATCTGCATCGGCTATCAGGCTGGTAATGGTTGGCGGCTCATTGGCTCCCACTGTGATGCTTACATAATCCATGACTTCGCCACCGCGGCCATCGGTCACCGTGACTGTAACATTGTAGGAGCCTTCAGAGTTGGGGGCGGTCCAGATAGCCGTATCTCCTTCTCCATTTATTTCGCCTCCGCTAGCTGCCCAGTTATAGCTTAGCTCATCGCCATCAGGGTCTGAAGCAGTACACGTCACTTGGAGACTACCCAAAGGAACGGTCCATTCCGCCTCAGCTTCCAGGCTGGTGATAATTGGCTGACTGTTGGTTGACGTCGCGCAAGATGGGGCCAAGAGCAGCACTGCTGCTGCCATAATTACCATAATTACTAGACATCTTTTTTTAGCCATTAGTTTCTCTCCTTTGAAACCTCTTTCGTTCAAGCCTGTATCCTGGGCATCACATAATATATTACCACTCTTATAAAGTTGATGGAAACTACCGCTTAAGTAACTTTTCAGGCATGTTCTGTATGAAAGGCACATGGTGTGCGGGTCGCCACTGTGAAAACTATGCCCTTAGCTAGACTCGCTATTTATCTCCCAATTTTATCCAAACTCACATGGTGAGCAAGACGCCACTATGAAAACTGTGCTTTTACCGACCTTATTGCCAGCGCTATCAGATACTATTACCATGACTGGAACTTTACCTGACGTGCCTGGGGCAGTCCAGGTAATGATAGAGCCGTCCTCAGAAATCTCAGAAATCTCGCCGCCATCGCATGACCATTCGTAAACTAGTTCGCTCGTGCCTGAAGCAATGCACTCAATATCGTATTCTTTGGTTTGCCCGACTGTGTATCCAATGGAGGTTTTTATCAAATATTTGGGCTCTTTAGCAATAACAATCAAGTCTTCAATAATTGGTGGGGTACCAAGTGACACGCTAAGAGACATAAGCGTTGTGTCCTCCTGACCAAAAGCATCGGTAACCACAACTGTGACTTGGTATACACCAACTTCTTCAGGAGCAGTCCAGATAACTTCAGGCCCCGTACCGGTAATATTACCTCCGGTGGTTGACCACTCATAGCTTAGCTCGTCGTCATCAGGGGCTGATGCATTACACGTCACTTGGAGACTACCCGAAGGAGTGGTCCAGTCTGCATCGGCTACTAGGCTGTTAATTTTTGGCGGCTTACTGGTTTTCACTTCGATGGCCACCGCTTTCGTGGCTTCGCCACCATGACCATCGGTCACCATGACTGCAACATTGTAATAGCCTAGAGGGTAATAAGGAGCAGTCCAGGTAACTGTACTTCCTTCTCCTTTTATTAAACCTCCACCTGACCATGTATAGCTTAGCTCGTCGCCATCGCGGTCTGAAGCAGTACACACAATCTGGCAGCTTCCCGAGGGAATAACTCTCTCCGGCGCTTTCAGACTCGTGATAACTGGCCGATGGTTGGCTAGCATTGTGTCAAGTAGGATCGCAAGTGCTATTGCTGCCACCACAATTACCACAATTACTAGCCATCTTTTTTTGTTCATTAGTTTATCTTTTCTGGAGCCTCTTTCGTTCAAGCTTGTATACTGAGCATCGCATATATTACCACTTTTATATCGGATTTGTTTGGAGCTTGGATTTTAGGGTTTAGAATTTAGCTATATAGATTGCCATGCACCTTTCAGGTGCTCGCAATGACACTCTCATAGCATGGTGATTTGGATTGACATACTTGATATTTCCTCACTATACGGCTGAAAGCACCCTTATTTCGTCTCCCACCACCGTGCCCAGAAAGTCGCAGGCGCTTCCATCTCTTAGCGATACTTCGAGATAACCACTGCTGCCCACGATAGCCATTACACCTTTATTTTGCGCATAGTAACTGCTGATACCTTGAATACAGTTCCCAGCCACCTCAATCAAGACATCCTTTCCAGGCAAATCATTGTTTTTAATATTTGTAATCAAGTTGCCAAAGCGGTCAATATGTAAGACCCTGCCAACTAGATTACCATCTGGATCAAGGGACGGCTTTGGTATGGGGAGGACATGCAGGGAGCTGATTTTCTCCCCGAATTCATAAAGGGAAATGCCTAGAGAGAGGCCGGCAGCCACGGGGGCAAAGATATCCCTTCCATGGAAGGTAGGGCTGATTGGATGTCGCCAGAAGCGGGGGTCGGTAATGGCTACAGATTCAAGGCCTGTCTTAAATACTATCTCTTTGAGGTCGTGAGTATGTTCGGTTAACGAGCGACTTTCAACGGTAAATAAATCATCAATTATGTAGCTGAGGATGCCATTATCGGGGGCAACGAAGAGGGCCGAAGGTGTTTTCAATATTATCCCCTGGCGCTCACTACCTACGCCGGGGTCAACAATAGCCATATGAATTGTTTGCTTAGGGAAGTAGCGATAAGCAACACTAAGCATGAAAGCAGCCTGAAGGATATTCTGCGGCTCGATAGAATGGCTGATGTCTATGATATTAGCTTCAGGGTTAGTGCTTAAGATAGCGCCTTTCACAGCAGCAACGTAAGCATCATCATAGCCAAAGTCGGTAGTCAGGGTTATTATGAAACTCATTTATAGGTACTAAGCCTGAGTAGCGGTTAAAACAGCAAAAACGACAAGCAGGACAATCAAGATTATGGTCAGCTTGAAAAGTGTACTTTCTATCCCTCGCCGAGTTCGATACACCGAGTCAGCTTGCCCGAAGATACCCCCTATACCTCCCCCGCGTAACTGAAATAGTACAGTGGTAATTAAGGCTATTGCTATTAGTATCTGGCCGATAGAAAAATAAGTAGGCAATCTATTTACCTCCTAGCTCCTCTATAATAATCTCTCTCACTACGGCTGGATTAGCCCTTCCTCTGGTAGATTTCATTACCTGCCCTATAATAAACGTCAAAGCTTGCTGTTTGCCAGAGTTATAATCTGCTATTGCTTCGGTATTATTGGCCATCACTTGTTTTACCACTTCCCTTATTTCATCGGCATCGCTAATCTGGCTAAGTCTTTTTTCTGTTATAATCTCGCTGGCACCCTTGCCACTGCGAAACATCTCCTCAAACACTGCCTTGGCAGCCGGTCCGCTTATAGTACCATTATCTACCAAGCCAAGCATTTCTGCTAGATGTTTCGGACTTATTTTAACATTTTCAATCCCAGTGTTGGTAGCGTTAAGCAGTCGGCTGAAATCCCCTAAAAGCCAGTTACTAACCGTCTTGGCTTTGCCAGGGTCCATTAGCTTAATGCAGTTTTCAAAATAATTGGCCATGGCCTTGGAGCTAGTTAGAATATTAGCATCGTACAAGGACAAGCTATATTGGGTCATAAATCGGTCTCTGCGTGCTTCGGGTAATTCAGGGAGTCTTGCTCTGATTTCCTCTATCCAGGCTCGGTCCCAGACCAGGGGAGGCAAATCAGGTTCGGGAAAATATCGGTAATCATCAGCATACTCTTTAGTTCTCTGGGTCACTGTTATGCCTTCTTCATCTATCCAACCTCTGGTTTCCTGTACCAGTTCACCGCCTTCCTCAAGCACCTCTTTTTGCCGCCTGGATTCGTATTCCAGGGCTTGGTAAACTGCTTTGAAGCTATTCATATTTTTAACTTCAACCTTGGGCAAAAACTCTCTACTATCCACTGGACGTATGCTTATGTTGGCATCACATCTAAAGCTTCCTTCCTCCATGTTGCCGGTGGACACCCCCAGATAACGCAAGATATTGCGTAATCTGATAAGGTAATCCCGAGCCTCCTCGGGGGAGCTTATTTCGGGCTCGCTAACAACTTCCATCAAGGGCACCCCTGACCGGTTGACGTCTATCAAACTGCAATCCCCTCTGTGCCACAATTTAGCAACATCCTCTTCGAGATGCACCCTGGTGATATTGATTCTCTTCCTGGTACCATTGCTATCGATGGTTAGCCAACCGCCTTTTCCAATGGGAGCATCATACTGGGAAATCTGGTAACCTTTCATCAGGTCAGGGTAAAAGTAGTTCTTACGGTCGAATTTGGTATATTCGGGGATGGTGCAATTCAAAGCCAGGGCAGTCATCACTGTATATTCTATTGCTTTTTCATTGATGACAGGGAGAACGCCGGGCATGCCCAGGCAGATGGGGCAGGCGTGGGTATTGGGAGGAGCGCTGGCATAATCGGTGCTGCAGCTACAGAACATCTTACTCTTGGTTAATAGCTGAGTATGAACCTCCAGGCCGATGACGATTTCATAGGTCATAGCTTTCGCTCAGTATAGCAGTGTTATCAGGCAGGGGCAAGGAACAGCCAGCTTGACCCACAATTTGGGTGTTGCTAGAATTGAATTTGGGGATATAGCTCAGTTGGGAGAGCGCTGCGTTCGCATCGCAGAGGTCGGGGGTTCGAATCCCCCTATCTCCACCATGCCCCTGTAGCTCAGTTGGATAGAGCAGCGGTTTCCTAAACCGCGTGTCGGGCGTTCGAGTCGCCCCAGGGGCACCACCAAGCCAAATTCGCCCTGAAAGGAGATTCTTGCCACAGACAAGTGGTAGTAATATACTCAGATGGGGAAGAAATTTGGCATAATTGCCGGTTAGAAATCAAATACTACGATAGCGGTCAAGTCATGTTGGAAGCCAAATTGTTACAACAAATGGCTCAAAAAGAAGCTGACGCAGAAGAAATCGCGGACAAAATCATTAAGAAGCCAGAATTGCTTTCTGAAATCTTCCAGGGACTGAGTGCTGACGAAGCTCGCATCAAGTACGGCTGTGCTAAAGTCCTTCGCATAATCAGTGAAAAAGAACCTGAAGTCCTTTATCCTGAGTTTCATTTCCTTGCCGGGCTTCTTAATAGTGATCGCACATTCCTGCGGTGGGATGCCATTCAAATTATCGCCAATTTAGCTGCCGTGGACTCAGAAAACAGGGTTGAGAGTATCTTTGACCAGTACTTTGCACCTATACCTGGTCCGGTTATGATCACGGGGGCTAATGTGATAAGAGGAGCAGCTAAGATAGCTTTGGCAAAACCACAGCTTACGGAAAGGATTGTCACAGAGCTTTTGAAGGTTGAAAAGGCCAGATACCAAACAACCGAGTGTCGCAATATTGCACTGGGACATGTCATAAAGTCTTTTGATCAATTCTTTGGTCAGATTAAAGATAAGGAACCGGTAATAGAACTCGTGAAGAAACAGCTGAAGAACAAAAGAAACAGTACCAGGGAAAAAGCCGAGCTATTTATAAGGAAACATAATTTTGCAAGCTTCCAACCATTCGATGCCCCCCAGGCGCCGCTCAATGGCGACCGGTGAGCTTAGTAGGCAAGGATAGCTAGCTTTTCAGCCTAAGAGGGAGTTCTTGCAAACTGCATATTTCTAAACCGCGTGTCGGGCATTCGAGTCGCCCCAGGGGTATTTTTGATTATAATTATGCTGCATCCTATTTTATTAGGCATAGCCCCAAGGCGGGGTATACTAATCATTACGCATCTGACGAAGTGTAGTGGTGGAGGTAAAGATGGAAAAGCTCAATTCAGCGTCTTTTTTTCCGGGCAGCTTTCTTTCGGCCTTGCCTTTTTGCCTGGGCCGCTTTCCTTCTACGCGCGAAAAAAATCGCCAGTCCCGCTGCCACCGCCGCTGCTATAATCCCGCCGATTAGCGGCCAGTTGACTGGTGGAATCTCCTCAAAATTGGCCGTTATGGCGTAGTCGCCATGCATGGTAATGATGGTTGTGGTGGCGCTGACATCGAAGATGGTGTCCACATCACCCGTCCAGTTGATAAAGCGGTAGCCATCCTCAGGCTCGGCAACCATGCGGACCGTCACCCCTGCATTACAGGTGAACGCCCCCTCGCTGGGGGTGGTAACGGAACCGCCAGGAGTGCTGGATATGGTAAGGGCATACTCGACAACTCCCAGATTCCATTTGGCAAGCTCGATATCAGGGCCTGCGGCGACTACGGTGCCGTCGGCCTTGAGCCCCACCGTGTGATAGCTGCCTGCAGCGACCTGGGTGATATCTGTCCAGCTATTGATGACATATTGCCCACCGGCGTCGCTTCCCACGGCGATTACGGTGCCGTCGGCCTTAAGCCCTACTGTTTGATAACCGCCTGCGGCGACCTGGGTGATATCTGTCCAGTCATCGACATTGCACTGCCCGTAGTAGTTGTTTCCCACAGCGACCACCGTACCGTCGTTCTTAAGCCCCACCGTGTGACTAACACCTGTGGCAACCTGGATGATGTCTGTCCAGCCGCTGACAGCACACTCCCCGTACTCGTTGTGTCCCACAGCGACCACGGTGCCGTTGGCCTTGAGCCCCACCGTATGACTACCGCCTGCGGCGACCTGGGTGATATCCGTCCAGTTGCCGACATCGCACTGCTGGAACTGATTGTCTCCCACGGCGACCGCCGTGCCGTCATTCTTGAGCCCCACCGTGTGTCTGGAGCCTGCGGCGACCTGTATTATGTCTGTCCAGTTGTTGACATTACACTGCTCATAGTCATTCCATCCCACGGCGACCACGGTGCCATCGGCCTTAAGCCCCACTGTGTGGCCGTAGCCTGCGGCTATCGTGTGATAATTTTCGCCTGTGGGGATCTGTTTAATGTCCGTCCAGTTGCCGACATCGCACTGTCCGTAGCCATTCCATCCCACAGCGATCACGGTGCCGTTGTTCCTAAGGCTCACCGTGTTATAATTGCTTGCGGCAAGTCGACTGATATTTGTCCAGTCGCTGACATCGCACTGCCCGTGGTAGCTCCTTCCCACGGCGACCACAGTGCCGTCGGCCTTAAGCCCCACCGTGTGAGCCATGCCGGCGGCGACCTGGATGATATCTGTCCAGTCGCTGACATCACACTGCCCGTCGTTGTTCTTTCCCACGGCGACCACGGTGCCATCGGACTTAAGCCCCACCGTGTGCTCCCATCTGGCGGCGACCTGGATGATATCTGTCCAACCGTCGACATCACACTGCCCGGAGGAGTTGTCTCCCACGGCGACCACGGTGCCATCAGCTTTAAGCCCTACTGTGTGATAGCTGCCGGCAGTGATCTGGACGATGTCCCTCCAGTCGCCGACATCGCTCTGCCCGAAGCCTTTGTATCCCACGGCGACCACGGTGCCGTCGGCTTTAAGCCCCACTGTGTGACCATAACCTCCAGCGACCTGGATGATGTCCCTCCAGTCGCCGACATCGCACTGCCCGCCGATGTTATCTCCCACGGCGATTACGGTGCCGTCGGCTTTAACCCCCATCGTGTAATAGATGCCAGCGGCGACTTGAATTATGTCCGTCCAGTTGCCGACATTGCACTGCCCGTCTGAGTTGCTTCCCACGGCGACCACGGTGCCATCGGAATTAAGCCCTACCGTGTGATATCCGCCTGCAGTGACCCGGATAATATCCGTCCAGTTGCCGACACCGCACTGCCCTTGGGTGTTGGATCCCAAAGCGACCACGGTGCCGTCGGACTTAAGCCCCACCATGTGAGCATAGCCTGCCGCGACCATGGGCGTTGCTTGTCCTTGAAGCGTGTTCAGTGCCATTGTGGAAGCAGCGCTGGGGCTATCTACTACCGAATGAGTGATCGCATAGTCATTTGGTAATTGCATGGTTGCTGAAGCTCCCGCTACCGAAGCAGGAAGAATCAGGCTCAAGACTAGAACGATATAGAGTAGGGCTGGTAGGAACATCTGTCTATTTTTCATTGCTGCCTCCGATTATCCATCATTTGAAAACTGAAACACATTTCCTAATTATGAAAGTCTCCCTAAAGCAGTGTCAGAGTCTTAAATCCTTCTGGCTCATGCTTTCTTCCAGTACTTCTCCCTCAACTCTTTCTTCAAAATCTTGCCGGCCGGATTCTTGGGCAGGGAATCGACAAACTCAACGGTCTTCGGTGCCTTATAACCTGCCAAGTGCTTTTTGCAGAAGGCGATGAGTTCTTCGGGGGTAGTGCTTGCGCCTTTTCTTGTTGTTACTACAGCGTGAACCTTTTCTACCCAGTATGGGTCAGGGATACCTATGACGGCTGCTTCCTGAATTGCAGGATGCTGGTAGAGAACCTCTTCTACTTCCCTGGGATAGACATTTTCCCCACCGGAAATAATCATGTCCTTTTTCCGGTCTGCAATATAGATATAACCTTCATCATCGTAATAGCCCATATCCCCGGTATGGATCCAACCATTGATAAGGGTTTCCTTGGTTTCCTCAGGCTTGTGCCAGTATTCCACCATAATGTGCTTGCTCCGTACTATTATCTCGCCCACTTCATCAGGCTCGACATCGTTACCCTCTTCATCCACAATTCTGACCTGCACTCCGATATCTGGTCTGCCTGCTGATATAAGTTTTTTCTGTTCCTTCTCAGGTCTATCTAGGACGTTATGGTCATCTTTTGACAGGTGAGAAATGGCTGGACCAGTTTCACTCTGCCCGTATCCTTGGGCGAAAATAGGACCAAAAACCTGCATCCCTTTCTTTAGCACCTCCAAAGGCATGGGTGAGGCTCCATACCACAGGAGCTGCATAGAACTGATATCGTACTTGTTGAGGTCAGGTATGTTGAGCATCGCCACCAGGTGGGTTGGCACAAAGTCCATATGGGTGGCCCGCTCATCTTGGATGGTTTGTAGTGTTGCTGCGGCGTCGAAGAATTTCATGATGATATTGCATCCTCCGATGTACAGGGTACTCCGGAAATGGGTATTCCCGGCAATATGAAAGAGAGGCGTTATCAGAATACGCTTGTGCCCGGGGTATAGATTCATATCCATAACTAGAGTCTTGCTGTCGTCGATGAAGCAATGTTGAGTGTATAGAGCACCACGGGGCACGCCGGTAGTGCCACTGGTGTAAATAATGCCGGCCGGGTCGTCCTCGTCCACCTGAACGTCAGGTTCTGCCTTGGAATAACTGGTCAGCAGGTCACGGTGATATATCATATCGGGAACGGAAGCCTCCAAAGAGATGAAGTTTTTAACCTTGGGCAGGTGTGGTCGCAGCTGATTAGCCATCTCCATTAATTCAGGTCCCACGAAGAGGCTATTGGCTTCCGAATAATTGATGATGTACTCAAGCTCCTGCTCTCTCAACCTGGGATTAAACGGCGACGCAATGAATCCTCCCTTCATTGCTGCTCCATAGACTTCGACATACCCCAGGCAATTCCAGGATAAGATCCCAATTACATCTCCCTTCTTGACCTCCATTGTCTGCAAGGCGTGTATCAGGCTATTTACTCTAGCATTAAACTGGGAGAAGGTTACCCTTTCGGATCCGTACACGAAAGCTTCTTGGTCCGGATATAGGAGTGCGTGTCTGTGGATGATGTGGGCGAAGGTGCCTATTTTGTATTGACTTAACTCTCTTAGTATATTCCTTGTTGGCATGCTTTCCTCCCTGTCGTTTACTTATTATTGTTTCTCCTGCTTCGGGCGCTGCCGATACGCTTCGATATAGCGTCGGGCGCGCTTGTCACGGCCGAGCACGAGGTCGGCGGCTAGGATAATCGGGCGCACCTTAGCCGCATCCACAATGAGGCAGGTGGCACCGGCGGCAGTAGCCATGACCACGAAGGCGTTATTGATCAGTTCTCGGTCAGGCAAGCCAAAAGATACATTGCTGGCGCCCATTGTCATGTTGACTCCCAGTTCGGCTTTAATCCGCCGGATGGCTTCTATGACTTCTACTCCTGAGTCAGGTTCAGCTCCTACCGCGAAAGCAAGGCAATCAATGACTAAGTCCTCACGGGGGATACCTGCCGCCTCGACTTTTTCCACTATCTTATGGGCGATCCGCACCCTTCGCTCAGCGTCCTTGGGGATACCCTCGTCATCCTGCACCAGACCGATGACAGCAGCCCCGTGTTTCTTGATTAGGGGCAGAACCTTTTTCAGTGAATGCTCTTCACCGGTAACCGAGTTAACCAGCGGCTTACCCTTGTAGACCTTGAGTGCCGCTTCTAGGGCATCTGGGTTAGAACTATCGATGCATAGGGGTGTATCTACGGTTTCCATCACTGCCTGTACCACCTTGGGCAGCAGAGCTGCCTCATCGATGCCAAATACACCCACGTTAACATCAATAATATCCGCCCCGGCTTGCGTTTGAGCCAGCGCTTCTTTGCGCACAATCTCCAGGTCGCCGGCCTTGAGAGCCTCGGCTAGCTTTTTCTTTCCCGTGGGATTGATACGCTCGCCGATGAGTACTGTGGGCCGGTTATCACCAATGATTACTTCTTTCTTAGAACTTGACATTTTGGTTTCCATCAATCGATTTCCTCCCTTTTACCGTCTATAATCCGGTATCGTCCCAGGTAGCTTGCCTGGACGAAGGCCTGCTCAAATTTAGGGGCGCTGGCTAGTTCAATATAACTGACATTGGAGGCGATAGCCTCTGCCTGAGTCCGAGATTTAAGGGAAATCAGGGCCAGCTTGGCTCCCATGCCGGCAGCGTTGCCCACCTGCCGGAAGCGTTTTAGGGGCAGCGATGGCAGCATGCCGATTGCCACCGCACTGGCTACATCGATATAGTTGCCAAAAGCTCCGGCAATTATAACCTCCTTGATATCGTCTTCAGAGCAGCCACTCGTTTCCAGAAGTGCCTGGATACCGGTGCGAATAGCTGCTTTGGCCAACTGCAATTCTCTCACGTCATGCTGGGTGATAGTGATGGCTGGCTTTCCATTCCGCTCCTCTTTGCTGACTAATATAAACTCGTGCTGTCCTTTGTAGGCACGAACACGCGGGTGATCGTTTATCATCCTGCCACCCGCATCAATAATTTTAGCCAGATAAAGCTGAGCTAGTGCATCAAGTATGCCCGAGCCGCAGATGCCGACCGGCGGTGCGCCGTCGATGGTCTGGTACTGGATTTTATCGCCGTCTATGCGCAGGCGTTCAATAGCTCCTGTGGCTGCCCGCATGCCGTACTTGATATGACCGCCTTCAAAGGCAGGTCCGGAGGCACAGGAGGTGGTGGCTATCTTCCCCTTGTAGATTAGAGAGACCTCGGTGTTGGTCCCGATGTCCAGAGCCACCGTTGTTTCTTTCGCTTGCCAGGCATCTGTTGCCAGCAACATGGAGACATGGTCGGCGCCAACGAAGCCGGCGATGTTGGGCAGCAGGTGTACATACGCCCCGGGGGCAATATTTAATCCCAACTCCCCAGCTCTGACCTCCAACGCCCGGCTGATGGCAGGCACGAAGGGGGAGAGGGCAAGCTGTTTTACCGGCAGGCGGAGAAAGAGGTGGTGCATGGCAGTGTTGCCCACGACTACCGCCTCCACAATTTCTTCAGGTTTGGCACCAGTCTCAGCACAAAGGTCGGTGCTCAGCTCGTTGATAGCATCAACCGCCAGCTTCTGTAAGTGCATACCATCATCTGGTGACTTTACCACCCTGTTAATACGGCTGATGATGTCTTCTCCATAGCTAATTTGGGGGTTCATTATCCCCTTGGCGGCTAAAGTCTGTCCGTCGCTGAGGTCAACCAGGTAGCCGGCAACCTTGGTGGTGCCTAGGTCTATGGCTAGCCCCAGCTGGCGGCTTTTTGGGGGGAGAATGGCTATCACCTCGCCGTTACGGACTACAGCCCGGCCTTTCCACTTCCAGGACCGTAGCTGGTCAGGGATGGTGCGCAGGGCACCAATATCAACCTTGGTGCATCGCAGCTTGTGCTGCTGGTTTAGTGCTTTAAGCAGGCGGTCGGCATCAGCCTGGGGTGCTTCTAGTGAGGGGGCAGCTAGCTGCAGGCGGTAAACTCGAACCGATGGCTCTGGGGAAACTGCTATCTCCAGCCCCTCCACCTGGAGCCGTTGTGAGGTAGTCATGGACTCGGCGGGCACAGCTATTTTGCAGTCGCTGGTGGGATAGGCCTGACAGGCTAGTCGCCACCCATCCTTTAGTTCTTGTGAGGTAAATGCTTCGTGTTCATTGGGCGTTGGTTTGGAGACAGTGCCACTTAGAACTTGCACCTTGCATGAGAGGCATATTCCCTCGCCCCCACATATGCTGCTGATACCGACGCCGAGCTGGCGGGCGCACGCTAGAAGAGACTCATTCTTCTGACACTTACCTCTTCGCCCTACCGGCTCAAAATCAATGGTGAAATCAGCCATTTTTCCTATTCTGTTACTTTATAGTGGCAGCTTTCCCTGAGGCTGCAGCGAGCGCAGACTTCAGCCTGTGTCCATCTTGTCATCTTGGGACCGATGCCAATGACCATGGAAATTGATTTGCGTGGGACCAGTACTCCCGAAGCGGTCAGGCCCACGCCGATTTCATCTGCGTTGACCAGTCCTAGGAGATTCCACTGCTCGGTCAGGGGAAAACCGGGCATACCCGGGTTAACCGGGCTGCTTATCTCATAACCCCGAGACGAGACCTCACTGGCGAGACGCCTGAGGACTTCCAGAGCCAGCATGTCCACGGCAGTGCTGCCAATACCGTCCAGAATCATTCCCCGCATAGTCTTGCCGCTCTTACTGTAGTCTGTTACCTGTTTTTCCAGCCTGGGGCCAATGGTACAAAGGAGAACGGCAAGCTCCTTCGCCTCGGGGAAGATTGCCGGCAGTAGTGGGCCCTGTATCGCTTTATCACCCTCCAGCGATATCTGACTGCCGTTTATACTGCTTACCATATAGTATTCATAGGCCACCACTGGCTCCAGCAGGCGGGCTTTCTTGAGGCTAGCAAGTAGTTGCCGAATTAAAATTTTTATCTCCGGCCTGACCTTAGCTCCTTTCCCCAGTCCCTGCCGCCGTAGCACCTCTCTGGTCTTCAGGTTCAAGGAAATATCACGGATTACGGGCATAGCACAGCTTCTCCTCTGCTCGTATGTTACCACCCAGCCCGTGAAGTATCTATTTGTTGTATACGCCGTATTTCTTGACGGTTTCAACTATCGCCTTGAGAGTGTCCCACTTCACATTATCGAAGAAGGCACCGTTGCTCATGATATAGCCACCGCCTTTGCCGGCAACGTCAATGCATTTCTTGGCGTGGTCTATGGCTTGCTGGGGTTTACCTACGGTCAACAGGTCGGTGGGCATGGTGCCGCAGACGCAGGCAATACCATCAAGTGCTTTCTTGGCTTTTTCAATATCTACAATGTCGAATAACCATGCAGTCTTACCCTTGGGCAGGTCCCGGATAATCTCCAGACGCGAGTTATAGCCCCCTTCAGCCCAGAGGAACGGGAACACTCCCTCATTGACCAGGCCCACGATTATCTTCTTCAGATAGGGCCAGTAGAATTTCTTATACTGCTCGTTAGACATAAAGCCATCGGCACCTTTATGCAGGGGTATAAATATTATTGGACATCCGCCCATCTTGGCCTCAATTACTCCCTTCTGAATCCAGAAAGGCAGCATAGCGTCCATAGCTGCGATGAGCTTATCAGGCTGGCGGTACATATCCATCATTATCCCTCTGGTGCCCCTGAGTGTGTCGGCGATTATATCAAAAGGCGCTTTGGTATAGCCGACTTGTCCTGCGGGAAATCCTAGCTCGGTCATCTCCTTGAAGAAGGCACCGAAATACCCCATCCATTTCAGGGCTTCACTCCCCGCTTCCAGGAGGGCTTTAAAGGCGGCCTGAACATCGGGCAGACCGTAGGGGAAAAAGATAATGCCTGTTCCGTATATTTCAACGAAAGTGGTGAGATTAGGCAACTGCTTGAAGGGCTCTAACTTGCCGAAGATACGAGGCAGATAAACGGTGTTAAAGAAATGCGTCGGGTCTTGTATTAAGGCGTCATATTCATCGGCCATCATGTATTCGCCTTCGATGCACTGGTAGGTGGTGTCTTCGGGGACACCATGCCCCGGCCACTTGTATAACTTGTAGTCGAGAATATCAAAGAACTTTCCCGGGCCGGGCGCCACGGAGCCAAAGTGAGCATCCGGCTGGATGTCCAGGTAGAATTTTTTCCAGGCCTGGTTGGTTTTCTCGTAGTCATACATGGCTTCACGGGGGGTTAACCCGGAATAGTAAGCGGGGGCAAAGCTGGGGATTAGAAAGACCGGCACCCTGTCAGGCTTTTTCTTGAGCTGGACGGCATCCTTTATCCTGGTGGCCCTCTCCTTATATAACTTCTCGGCCTCGGGGCTTTTAAACTCCGCGCCCTCCGGGGACATCCATTTCTGAAACAGCGCCTCCTGTTTTTCATCCGGTGACATATCTTCCCATTGTTTTTCCATATTTATTGCCTCCTGTAAACTCTCTGGGGATTTTTAACTGGCACCGATCCATTTCTTGGCCAGGGTGACTCCGGTCATGGCGTCCTTGCCGTAGGCGTCAGCGCCGGTGTAGTTCTTTACCTCATCAGTTATCTGACCGCCGCCAATCATGACCTTTACCTTGTCTCGTAAGCCGGCGGCTTTTATGGCTTCCACGGTTTCTTTCATGGAATCGAAAGCCAGTGCCAGGAACCCGCTCAAGCCAACGATAGGGGCACCGGTTTCCTTTATTTTATCCACGAACTTTTGCACCGGCACATCCACACCGAGGTCATGGACCTCGAAGCCATTGACATCGAGCATAAAGACGACGATGTCCTTGCCGATGTCATGTATATCGCCGGCAACAGTGCCGAAGACGATCTTGCCCAGCTTCTTGCTCTCAGTCGCCTTGGTGAGCTTGGGTTTGACCAGCTCGGTTACCGCTTTCAGTATCTCACCGGAGTACACTAGGTCGGGTATAAAGTATTCGCTTTCGGAAAAGCGCTTGCCCACGATTTCCATGCCCTTTCTGGCATCTTCCATAATCTTGAATGGGTCTTCACCAGCACTCAGCCTGTCTTTTACAAGCTTAATAGCCTCTTGTTCCTTCAAATCAGCTAACGTGTTAACCAGGTCTTGAGCCATCTTTCTCTCCCTCCTTGAGCTATATTGGACTCTATAGTCCGCTATCGTTAATGTTATTTGGAAACGCATTATAACAGGGGCAGAGAAAAATTTCTATATACCGTCGCAAAGCGACACAAGTTGACAGGAAGCCGTTTATTTATGATACAATGCGTGAAATTTGGAGCAAAAACGGAGGCGCGATAATTATGCCCAAGCTTACAAAGACCAAGGACGAGATTATCAAAAAATCAAACGAACTGGCTATAGAATATGAAGCAAAATACAAGGGCTGTGGTGAGTGCACATTCATGGCAGTACTTGACGCTCTGAGATGGGGTGGCTTGGAAATTATCCCCAAGGATATGGAGGATAGACTTTTTTCTGGGGTGTGTCTTACGACCGCGGGTATTGGCTTGATTTGCGATGGTAACTGTGGTGCTGTAGCCAGCGGTGCTCTAGCCATCGGCCTGGCTCTGGGAATCCAAGGGGGGCCACAGGGGGGGCCTCTGTACCTCATGAATTTGCAGAAGGGTTTTGCCACCGTTCGGAATACTCTCGTGAATAAGTGTTACCAGAAATATAATTCCATACTCTGCACGGCTATACAAAGGAAATGGTTCGGGAAAGCCTGGGACTTGACACGTGATGACATGAATGTGGAATTCCTGGGAATAACACACGGCTGCGCTATTATGGAAATAACTATGTGGACCACGGAGATTATCCTGGATGAGTTTGAAAAAGGGAATGTAAAGGGTTATGTGGGTAGCCCAAAAGTTAAAGCTTGAGTTTCTCCGCCCCAACGACATAAAATATAGCCAGTTACAAATTTCTTACTAAAAATTAAAAGGAGGGAGATATGTCAGGAGTATTAAAGGACAAAGTAGCCATTATAACCGGATCTAGCCGTGGTTTTGGGAAGGCCTTCGCCTTGAGGTTTGCCGAAGAAGGAGCCAAGCTACTATTAACTACTACTAATCTTAAGCGGGCTGAGGGCACGGTTAAGGAGGTAAAGGCAAAAGGTGGGGAGGTAGCAATCATGGAGGCTGATATCTCGCACGAAGATGCGGGCAAAAGAATAGCGGAAAAGGTCATGCAACAGTATGGCAGGGTCGATATCCTCGTCAATAATGCTGCCATATGGTATGGAGTAAATCCCAAGCCCTGGGACGCTTGGACGATAGAGGAATGGGACCGAATGTTTACGGTGAATGTCCGGGGGAATTGGCTGGTCTCTAAGGCGATAGCTCCCCTGATGATAAAGCAGAAAAAGGGTAAGATTATCAATATTGGCTCTGATGTTTTCAAATCCCCGGATTCCCACATGTTTGTACCTTATGCTTTAACCAAATCAGCGATTTATACATTGACCCATGCTTTAGCCACTGCTTTAGGCCCTTCGGGTATAAATGTAAATGCTATTGCCCCGGGATTAGCGGCTACCGAAGCCGGTTTAGGTCTGGATGTTAGTAAAAAATTATTCGAAAGCGTTGTCGCCGCCCAAATGATAAAACGGCGTGTAGAGGCAGAAGATGTGGTGGGGACTGCGGTATTTCTCGCCTCAGCAGACTCGGATTTAATCACTGGGCAACTTATCATGATAAATGGTGGACACTTGATGCTGTAGGCAACTGAAGCCTCGTCTGCTCTAGTTCTGAAACGGCAATTGTCAAAGTCTGCACAGCAGCCTGTAGGGTAAAAATTGAGTTATTTAATGCGAATTATATAAGGTATGGTTCATTGAAAGCTATTTACGAGAATCAATAAGGAGGGAGATATGTCAGGAGTATTGAAGAACAAGGTGGCCATCATAACCGGAGCGGGTCGTGGCATGGGGAAGGCTTTTGCTTTGAAGTTTGCCGAAGAGGGAGCCAAGTTGCTCGTGCCTGACATCAACTTAAAGGGAGCTGAAAGCGTAGCTCAAGAAATAAGAGCTAAGGGTGGGAAAGCAGTTGCCCTGGAGGCTGATATTTCTAAGGAAGAGGATACTAGGAAGATTGCAGAGGAGGTTATCCAGCAGTATGGCAGGGTCGATATCCTCGTCAATAATGCTGCCATATGGTATGCAGTCGATCCCCGGCCCTGGGATGCCTGGACGGTGAAGGAGTGGGACCAGATGTTTGATGTGAATGCAAGAGGGACATGGCTAGTCTGTAAGGCTATAGTTCCCCTGATGATAAAGCAGAAAAAGGGTAAGATTATAAATATGGCGTCCATTGTTGACAGAGTCCCCGCGGCTCAGCTCTATTTGCCATATGCCTGTACCAAAGCAGCAGTTGGTGTAATAACTCATGCGCTGGCTAAAACTCTGGGCCCCTCCGGTATTAATGTCAACGCTGTTGCCCCGGGATACGTGGCTACCGAAGCCAGTTTAGCCCAGAAGGATAGCGATAAGGTATTTGAGATTGCCACCAGGGAGCAGTCAATTCATGAACGTTTGCAGCCGACTGACCCGGTGGGGACAGTCGTGTTTTTAGCCTCAGCTGCCGCAGATATGATCTCGGGTCAGATCATCTATGTTGACGGCGGAACTGTGATGCTATAAGGCAACAGGAGCCTTCCGTCTGCTCTAATTTAATCAGCCGATATTGTCGCCTGAATTCCTGCCTGAGTTGCCCCGGCTAAGGCCAGAGCGCCTGGGCCACGTCGGCCAGCCCCAGTTCCAGCAGTTTCTTTTTGCTGGGCTTGGCTGTCTTGAGGTCCCAATCCATGGCCGTCAGGTATTCTTTAATCATGGTGTCCTCATCAACAGTTACTCCGGCCACGGGCCCTTCTTTTAATGGTGGCTTGCCCAGTACCCTGTCGGGGACCTTGAACTTCAGCGGGTTCAACCCCTCTCGAATATTGAAAGCCTGCCGGAGGTTAGAAATTCTCTCCCCCGTCTCGAGCAATTCCTCATTAGTCACGTCCCAGCCGGTAATCGCCCTCATAAAATCAGCGATAGGGTCGATATTGGGGAAAGCCCAGAACACGAACAAGCACGTCCCGGTACAGACCACGGCCTGGTGGAAATTGCTGCCTCTCCTACGTGCTTCTCCCCGGCCGGAAAAGGACTTTAAGTCGAATTTGGGCAGCAGTCCTGAAGGATATGCGGGTGCGTCCGACAACTCCGAGCCCACAAAATGACGACCAGGAGTGGGGTCCAGTTTGTAGCTGGTAGCGAAGTAAAACGCATGCTTGGGGTCATGTGCCGGAAGCTCCTGCCCCCCGATATGTATGGCGAATTCTTCGGCGCCTTTGCCAATCCTCTCCGCCGCCACTTTCACTCCATCGGCTAACACGGCACCGAAACCTTCCCTCTTAGCAATTTTTTCGGTCATGGCAACGATAGATTTGTGGTTGCCCCAGGTCATCTCAATACCCTCGGTATCTGCTTTGGTAATAAGTCCCTTCTCATAGCATTCAATAGCCATGGCGATGGCTGCCCCGGCGGATATGGTGTCAAGCCCGTAGCGGTCGCAAATATCGCCTGCCTTGATTATCGATTCCAGGTTGTTATTGAGGCAGTTGGTGCCAAACATGGCAGCCGTTTCATATTCCGGTCTCCGGGCACCGGCGGCATATTTATACTCTCCGGTCCCCGCCTGCATATACCCTCCGCATCCGATGGGACACTGGTAGCAGGCAAACTTTTTCACAGTACGCTCAATCACAGCCTCTTTTGCTAAGGGTTGAAAATCTGGAAAGTCGATAACCCCCACCCCTGCCCAGTTTTTAACCGGCGAATCACCAGTCTGAACGCCGATATCAACGAGGAAAGGCGTGCCGAACGGCTTTAGCCAGACAATATGTCCTCCCAGTTCAGCCTGCCACTTTTTTCTCAATTCCTTAGTTTTCGTTTCATCGGCTAGGGGGACCTTCATTTTGCCCTTAACCGCCACTGCCTTAAGCTTCTTTGAGCCCATTACTGCACCCAGACCGGAACGGGCTGCAGTTCTGGTCTTGCTTATAACTGCCGAGATGAGGGAGAGATTTTCACCTGATGGGCCAATGCAGGCTACCTCTACATCCTTACCCAGTTCCGATTTGAGTATCTCTTCGGTCTGGTAGGCGTCCTTCCCCCATATATGGGCAGCATCCCTCAGCTCAGCTTTACCATTATTAATGAACAGGTAAACTGGCTTTGCCGATATGCCGGTAAAGAACAAGGCATCATAGCCGGCGTACTTCAGGAAGGCACCGAAGTAACCACCGGAATTGGCATCACCCCAGCCCCCGGTCAACGGTGATTTTGCCACCACAGTGTATCTTGTGCCCGAAACTGCCGGGGTGCCAGTAAATGGGCCGCTAAGGATGCCCAGGGTATTATCCGGTCCCAGTGGGTCTGCACCAGCCTTTTGTCGGCTGAAGAGGATTCTGGCGCCGATGCCATAGCCTCCAATGAACTGGCGGCAAAGCTTTTCGTCGAGTGCCTCATCCCTTAGCTTGTTTTTGGAAAGGTCCACAAACAGCGTCTTTCCCATATAACCTCGTGCCATACGTTCCCTCCTTTTGTAAAAACTTGTTTTAAAATCCTAAATTTCAAGCACCAAATCCTGAATGCCGATTTCATCCCGACATTGTCGGGACAAATCCAAAACCGTTTTTTTGTGTCGAGGCGTGTAGGAATCCCTTCCTTCACGATTGAAATGGTAAACAATACAACTGCCTCTTTCTAAAAGTTTGACGTTTTGAGTTGTCATTTTGATTTTTGCCTTTTGATTTTTGAACTTCTATACGGAAAAATCTTACTGTCTTGCCACTGCCTTCGGCGGCATATTATATCAGCTAAGCTACAGTCCTAAATAGGCTTTCTTTACCATGTCGTCTTGTAGAAGGTCTTTACCTTTTCCCTTTGAGACAATCCGCCCGTTTTCCAGCACGTAGGCTCGGTCGGCTGTCTCAAGGGTGCGTCGAACATTTTGCTCAACCAGCAATATGGTAATTCCCTGCTCACGCAGGCGTTTTATGACCTCGAGAACTTCTGAGAATAATTTCGGTGCCAGACCATACGACGGCTCATCAAACATACACAGTCTGGGACTGGACATTAAGCCTCGACCGATGGCTACCATTTGCCCTTCACCGCCGCTTAATTTCTTAGCTGATTGCCTTTCCCTTTCTTTTAGTACCGGGAAAAGTTGGTAGACCTCCTCAAGCGTTTCCCCCTTCCGTTTCCAGGCTTCAGAGGTATACGCACCCAGTTCCAGGTTTTCACGCACTGTCATGGCAGTAAAAAGCTTTCTGCCCTCGGGTATATGAGAAATGCCTAGTTGCACAATGGTATAAGGTGATAGCTTATCTATTCTCTTACCGAGAAACTCCACACTACCTGAAGCTGGACGTAGTGCACCAGATATAGTATTAAGCAGTGTCGTTTTACCGGCGCCATTAGCGCCAACCAAAGCCACTATTTCCTTCTCATTGACTTTTAAAGAGATGTCCCGTAGGGCTTGAGACTTGCCATAAAAAACATCCAGGTTGCTAACTTCCAGCATGGGCCTCCTCCCCCAGGTATACCTCGATAACTTTCTTATTGGAGGCAATCTCCTGCGGTGTTCCTTCAGCAATCTTCTCACCATGATGGAGCACCATAATCCGCTCACATATGCCCATAATTGCCTTCATAACATGCTCAACCATGAAAATGGTAATCCCTGTATCCCGAATCTTGGTTACCAGCTGCATAGCCTCGCTTGTCTCCGTGGCGTTTAGACCGGCCATCAGTTCATCAAGCAACAACAGTTCCGGCTTGGTGGCCAGCGCTCTGGCTACTTCAACCCGCTTCTGGTTGACCAGGGTCAAGTCTTTAACTGGAGTCGCGCTCATTGCCGACAGCCCGACAAACTCTAATGCCTGGGTAACTTCCCTGGCGGCATCTGCCCCTGAAATACGGGTTGGCGTCCCGAAAAACGCCGCCATTAACACATTCTGGAGAACCGGCATATCGGCGAAAATTTTAGTCTCTTGAAACGTCCTGGCCACTCCCCTCCGGCATATTTGATAAGGCTTTAAGCCATTGAGCTTCTGGCCTTTAAATCTTATTTCTCCTGAGCTAAGAGGCAGAGCCGCCGATATTAAATTAAACAGCGTTGTCTTACCAGCTCCATTGGGGCCAATCAGCCCCACGATTTCGGCTTGGTCAACATGGAAGTCAACATGGGATACCGCCGCTAACCCCCCGAAATACTTGGTTACGCCCTGGCCTTCAAGTATCGGCATGTTGCTCTGCTTCGGCTCCTTTCCATAGCTTCGACATCAATCCCTCCAGTCTATGCCGCCCCCTTTCTATCAAGCTTACCAGCCCGCCGGGTAAGAATAAGATAACCAGTACCATTATAGCACCGAAAACGAGCATGAAATAATAGGGAGTTTTACTCTGCAGAACGTGCCTCAGGTAGGCAAAAGCAAACCCGCCTATGACGGGACCGTAAGGCTGCCCCACGCCCCCAACGATAGCCATTAGAAGGGGCAAGAAACTATAGTTCAGATTAAAGGCGATTGTCGGGTCAACATATAGCCATCTTGTCGCCACGATTGCCCCGGTGGCTCCCATGAAAAAGGCGCTGAGGGCAAAGGTAAGAACCTTCACCTTGGTTGTATTGACGCCCATGTGAGCGGCCGCTTCCTCGTTCTTACCGATGCCCTGCATGGCTAAACCTAATCTCGAGCGCCTGATAAAATAGACGGTAAGCAGCGTCGCCACAAGAATGGCGAGCATGATGTAGTAGACAGTGTTGCCATCTACGTTGCCAACGTATCTGCCGCGAACGCCTGTTACATAAAACTCATAGTACTGAAAAAGCCGCCTGGCGAGCTCGAGAAGTCCGAAGCTGAACATGGTAAAATATATGCCCCTCAGCCTCAGAGTCGCTAAGCCAACGATAAGGGCGAAACACGAAGCGGCTAGACCACCCATAACGATAACCGCTGGCAGTGGTAATAATGCTGCCCCTCGTTCAAACAACAGAGCTGAAGCATATATGCCACACCCGAAGAAGGCCGCCGATGCCAGTGATATGTAACCGGTCGGACCGGAAAACATAGTCCAACTCACAGCCAGGATGATATACATAAGGATGGTGGTCATTAGTGGTATGGTTCCTAGGGCGGTGTAGAGGGGTGCTGTAGCCAACAAGACTACAATGAGAACAAGTACCATCGGTACCAAGAACCTTTTGGAAGCAAACGTGGCGATGTTCATGTCACCTCTTTCCCATAATACCTGTTGGCCTCACCAGGAGCAATATTATGAATATGACATAAAAGACAGGCATGGCAAAGAGCGGCTGGGTCCAATTTAGTATCTCGCTGATAATACCGAGTATTAGACCTCCAATAAAAGCGCCTGGGACACTGCCCAGCCCGCCCAGGACGACCACTATCATGGCCATGAGGGTATAGTTCATACCCATGTTTGTGGAAACAGAGTAGCACGTGCTGTAAAGCACACCGGCGACCCCGGCCAGTGAAGCACCAAGGCCAAAACATAAAGCCAGCACCCGGTCAGTGTTTATCCCCATGAATCCAGCCGTAGCCCGGTCTTCAGCCGCGGCTCTGATGGCTTTTCCCATGCGGGTACGCATCAGGAAGAAGTAGAAGGCTAAAGCTATGCAGATAGCAAATGAAAGGGCTACTACCTGATTTGCCATGACTTGCACTCCGAGTATCCTGATGGGATATGCCAAAAAAGTCACCCGCCACGGTAAGCCTGGCCATATTATTTTGGCTGTAGCTTGAATGACGAAGAGCAGACCAAAAGCGGCTAGCAGGGAACTGCTCTCGAAGGCCCCTGGTGATGGTGACGACTTTAGAAGTCTTCTGAACAGACTGCTATGAAGCAGAAAACCTATTATCCAGAAACCAAGAGCGACAATGGCTAGAGAAAGCAGCGGGTTAATGCCAAACAAAACGTACAGGGAAAGGGTGGAGAAAGCGGCGAACATGATAAACTCGCCGTGAGCTAGGTTCAACACCCGGGCAACACCATACTGCAGGGTGAAGCCCATGGCAACCAGGGCATAGATGCCGCCCGTCAGTATACCGTTAAAGATTATCTTGGGAATAAACCCAATCATAGTCTTAGCGTCTTATTCTTATTTTCCTTGGCAATCGCACACAAGCAGACTGCCCAGAAAGGCACCCTCGGGGTAAACCATCCCCCTTGGTAAATCTTCCTAGACAGCCTGCTTACTATTTTTACGGACTCCTATCTAGATTCCTGTTTTACTGTCTCCCATGGGCTAACTCACCCAATCTGGCTTGGGATAGATCCAGTCCGCCGTTTTATCCCCAGTAGGGGCGATGACCTCAAAGATCATATACTCTGTAGCATCGCCTATCCCATAAGGTTTCTCTCTAGCTGCGCCGGTAGCTCCATCGGGAAGCCAGTCATTGGCCTCGGTTACGTGCTGCCACTGACCGACCTCTCCCACATGAGAGGCAATCGCCAGAAGACCGCCGCTGGCCCCGATTGGAAAGGTGCCATCGTAGGTGGTATACCAGGTTTCTCCCATGATCGTGTCGAGCTTCTCTGAAGCCAGTACATCCCTTATCTCTAGGGGGTCAAGGCTTCCAGCCTCCTTGATAGCTTCCTCAAGCATCTGCAGCCCGGCATAGTAGTAGTGACCTCCCCACCAGTCCATTATAGCCCGGCCTTGGTAGTAATCAATCATGCCTGCAGCGAAGTCGGCGAGTGCCGTCGAGCTGTACTCATTCCAGGCGCCATAACCACATACTCCTACCGAGTTCGGACCGAACGTCAGGTACCAACCCTCGTAACAAGCCGCAGGCCCGGTCACGATGCCCTTGAAGTTTATGCCACTCTCTATTGCGTATCCGACAGCATCGAAGGGGGTAGGTGGATAGGTATTTAGAATAATGACATCAGCTCCCGCTGCTTTAGCCAGCTCCACGTGGGGTCCTACCACCTCTGCGGTTGAAAACGGTGGGTGCTTTTGTTCGCCGAGGATGTTAATGGTGTCGTAGGGTTCGGAGAATTCATAAAACTGGCCGGTATACTCGACGCCAAAGAGGTCGTCAATGGACAGGATGTACACGTCGACGACCCCGTCTGCCTCCTTAGCCGCCCACTCATCCATAACCTCACAGAGCGCAGGCACCTGGTTCCAGTTGGAGAAGGCTAGGTTGCTGAACATGTAAGGATACTTGTCCATTTCCTGTGCGACTGACGTGCAACCACCCTCAGCTCCTACAAGGGGAACCCCGTAGAGACTGGCAATTGGTCCGGCCGCTTCGAGGAATGGTGTACAACAAGGCCCGATGGCAGCTACGTACTTTTCCGTAACAAGATTTGTGTGCAAATAGTTGGTCATGGTGTCCATGTCACTGCCATCATCCTTTACATCTATATACACGGGAATTGTCTTGGCATATTTCTCTACATAGATCCCGCCATTAACATCATTGACCACATGGTTCCAGTACTTATAGATTGGCCCCATTGCCGTGTCTTCAAAAACGCTTAAAGGACCAGTGACAGACCTTGAGGCAAGGATGTAGATGTAATCAGGTGCCTCCGGCGGCAGATCCTCGCCGCTGCAGCCGATGAGCCCAATGCCGAGAGCTAGCACGACCGCTAACGAGATAAAAAGTATTCTCTTTTTCACTATTTCTCCTCCTTTCTAAAAATTTTCAATACTATATCACATCTTCTGGTCACCAAACCATACACATCCCTCCTTTCATTTATAATTTGGTTCTGTTACCTTAGATAAGCTTCCTGTAGTAAAATTGCGCCTCATCACCTCCTTTCCTTCATCTTTATGTCTTTATAATATGCTCCTTAATGTTAAAATCCTGTTAAGATAAGTATATGTTACAATTACATCTTTCTGATTTTTCGTTCGATTTTGGGGATTCCTAGAAAGCACCGTTTTATATGGCGCCTGTGCCGTCTCCTTTGGGTGGTGAATAAATGACCGCCCCACATTATTTTTTGACTTCAATTAAAATTTTATCACCCCCCCCTATGCGGGTCAAGCTTTCGAGTAGACATAACGTTAGGTATAAATATAGTCTTCCGCATAATAATTTCGTATAAAATCCCTCTCCCTTGATGGGAGAGGGTCAGGGTGAGGGTGAGCTCTGCGAGCTTTCCCCCTCCCTCTAACTCCCTCCCGCCAAGGGAGGGAGGATTGTAATGATTTATGTGGTTAACTATAATTTAGCTTCAGGGGTGTAGCTCAGTAATTATTTTCCCAATCCCAAAGCTGGGTAGTTGCATATGTCTCGGCCTCTGACATTTTGTAGAAATCGCGGTACAAAAGTCATTGCGAGGCTGGCGAAGTGTAGTGGCGGAGGTAAAGGGGGAAAGCTCAATTCAGCGTCTTTTTTTCCCGGCGACTCTCTTTCGGCCTTGTCTTTTTGTCCGGGCAGCTCTCCTTCTACGCACGAAGAAAATCACCAGTCTCACTGCCACCGCCGCTGCCGCTGCTATAATCCCGCCAATTAGCAGCCAGTTGATTGGTGGAATCTCCTCAAAGTTGGCGGTGATTTCGTAGTTGCCGTGCATGGTGATGACGGTTATGGCAGCGTTCACATTGGCAATGGTGTTCACAGCACCGGTCCATTTGACAAAGCGGTAGCCCTCCTCGGGCTCGGCAATCACACGGACCATCACCCCGGCATTATAGGTGAACGCCCCCTCGTCGGGGGGGGTTACGGAACCGCCAGTGGTGCCGGAGATGGTAAGAGTATACTCGACAACTCCCAGATTCCATTTGGCAAGCTCAATCTCAGGGCCTGCGGCGACCACGGTGCCGTCGGCTTTAAGCCCGACCGTGTGATAGCTGCCTGCGATGATCTGGGTGGTGTCTGTCCAGTTGTGGACATCACACTGCCCGTAGTCGTTGTCTCCCACGGCGACCACGGTGCCGTCGGCCTTACGCCCTGCCGTGTGCCTCAAGCCTGTGGTGACCTGGATGATGTCCGTCCAGTTGCCGACATTGCACTGCCCGTAGTCGTTGTCTCCCACAGCGACCAGCGTGCCGTCGGCCTTCAGCCCCACCGTGTGCCACATGCCTGCAGTGACTTGGATGATGTCCGTCCAGCCGCCGACATTACACTGCCCGTAGTCGTTGTCTCCCACGGCGACCACAGTGCCATCGGCCTTCAGCCCCACCGTGTGCCAGCTATCTGCTGTGACCTCGATGATGTCCGTCCAGTTGCCGACATTGCACTGCCCGTAGTCGTTGTCTCCCACAGCGACCAGCGTGCCGTCGGCCTTCAGCCCCACCGTGTGCCACATGCCTGCAGTGACTTGGATGATGTCCGTCCAGTTGCCGACATTGCACTGCCCGAACTGGTTATCTCCCGCGGCGACCGCAGTGCCTTCGTCCTTACGCCCCACCGTATGCTGCCAGCCTACGGCGACCTGGATGATGTCCGTCCAACCACTGACACTGCACTGCCCGTAGTAATCGTCTCCTATGGCGACCACAGTGCCGTCGGACTTCAGCCCCACCGTGTGTCCCCAGCCTGTGGCGACCTGGATGATGTCCATCCAGCCGCTGACAGCGCACTGCCCGTAGTAGTTGTCTCCCAAAGCGACCACGGTGCCGTCGGCTTTAAGCCCCAATGTATGCCAGCCGCCTGTGGCGACCTGGATGATGTCCATCCAGCTGCCGACATCGCACTGCCCGTAGCGGTTACTTCCCACGGCGACCACAGTGCTATCGGCCTTAAGCCCCACCGTGTGATCAGAGCCTGCGGCGACCCCGATGATGTCCGTCCAGCCGCTGACATCGCACTGTCCGTAGTAGTTGTCTCCCACGGCGACTACTGTGCCGTCGGCCTTAAGCCCCACCGTGTGATCAGAGCCTGCGGCGACCAGGACGATGTCCCTCCAATCGCCGACATCGCACTGCCCGTTGCCGCTATATCCCACGGTGATTACGGTGCCGTCGGCCTTCAGCCCCACCGTGTGGTCAGAGCCTGCGGCGACCAGGATGACATACCTCCAGCCGCCGACATCGCACTGCTCGTAGGTGTTGCTTCCCACAGCGACCACAGTACCGTCAGCCTTAAGCCCCACAGTGTGATCAGAGCCTGCGGCGACTTGAACAATATCCGTCCAGTTGCCGACATCGCACTGCCCATAGCCATTCCATCCCGCGGCGACCACTGTACCGTCGGCCATAAGCCCCACCGTGTGATGGCTGCCTGCGGCGATCTGGATGATGTCCATCCAGCTGTCGACATTGCACTGCCCGTAGACGTTGCTTCCCACGGCGACCACGGTGCCATCGGCCATAAGCCCCACCGTGTGATAGTAGCCTGCGGCGACCATGGGCGTTACTTGCCCCGTGGCAGAATACGTATTCAGTGCCATCGCGGAAGCAAGGCTGGGGCTATCTACTGCCGAAATAATCGCATGCTCATCTGGCAAGTGCATGGTTGCTGAGGCTTCCACTACCGAAGCAGGAAGAATCAGGCTGAAGGCCAGAACGATAGCAAGCATGGCTGGTAGGAGCATCTTTCTATTTTTCATTGCTGCCTCCTATTATCCAGAGAGGCTGTTTAATTTCGATTTCCCGTTTAAAATAGAATTCCTCTCCCTTGATAGGAGTTCCCTTTCCACTTGATGGAGAGGGTTAGGGTGAGGCAAGGTGAGGGTGAAATCTCCCTCCCTCTAACTCCCTCCCGCCAGGGGAGGGAGAATTATAAGAAAGCCCCGCCCAATAAATTGGGCAACTACATTTATATTAGCCCCGTGGGGCGGCATAGCACACCAGTTAAGCTACAGTCCTAAATAGGCTTTCTTTACCAGGTCGTCTTTTAGAAGGTCTTTGCCTTTTCCCTCTAAGACAATCTGCCCGTTTTCCAGCACGTATGCCCGGTCGGCTACATCCAGGGTCTTTCGGACATTCTGCTCGACCATGAAGATGGTAATCCCCTGCTCGCGCAGGTGCTTTATGGTCTCGAGGACTTCCGAGAATAATTTCGGTGCCAGACCATACGACGGCTCATCGAACATGCACAGTCTGGGATTGGACATCAAGCCCCGACCTATGGCTACCATCTGCCGTTCACCGCCGCTTAACTTCTTAGCTGATTGTTTTCGTCTTTCTCTCAGCACCGGAAAAAGTTGATAGATCTGCTCCAGCGTTTCCTTTCTCCGCTTCCAGGCTTGAGAGGAATACGCTCCCATCTCCAGGTTTTCCCTCACTGTCATGTCGCTAAAAAGCTTTCTGCCCTCGGGTATCTGACAAACACCCAGTTGCATAATTTTATGAGGTGCTAGCCTGTCTGTTTTCTGGCCCAGAAACTCCACACTGCCTGAAGCCGGATGTATCAGACCGGATATAGTATTAAGCAGCGTCGTTTTACCGGCGCCGTTAGAGCCCACCAAAGCCACTATCTCTCGTTCATTGACTTTTAAAGACACGTCTTCTAAGGCTTGAGACTTGCCATAAAAAACATTCAGGTTGTTAACTTCCAGCACGGGTCTCCTCCCCCAGGTATACGTCAATAACTGTCTTATTGCAGCTAATTTCGTTGCATGTTCCCTCAGCAATCTTCTCACCATGATGGAGCACCATGACCCGCTCGCATATGCCCATGATGGCCTTCATGACATGCTCCACCATCAAAACGGTAATCCCTGTATCCCGAATCTTCTTTACCAGCTCCATGGCCTCGCTTACCTCCGTGGGGGTCAGCCCGGCCATCAGCTCATCAAGCAGCAACAGTTCGGGCTTGGTGGCTAGCGCTCTGGCTACTTCAACCCGCTTCTGGTTTTCCAGCGTTAAGTCTTTGACTGGGGTTGCGCTCATTGCCGACAGCCCCACAAGCTCTAACGCCTGGCTGGCTTCTCTGGCAGCATCTGCCCCTGATACACGGGTTGGCGTCCCGAAAAACGCCCCCACCAGCACATTCTGAACAACCGGCATATTGGCGAAAACTTTAGTCTCTTGAAATGTCCTGGACAACCCCATCTGGCAGATTTGATGGGGCTTTAAGCCGTTGAGTTTCTGGCCTTTAAATCTTATTTCCCCTGAGCTAATAGGCAGAGCCGCCGATATTAAATTAAACAGCGTTGTCTTACCAGCTCCATTGGGACCAATCAGCCCTAAGATTTCGCCCTGGTCAACATGGAAGTCAACATTGGATACCGCCGCCAACCCCCCAAAATACTTATTTACGCCTTGCCCTTCAAGTATCGGCATGCTGCTCTCCCTGTTCTCCTTTCCGTAACCTCGCCATTAGCCCTCCCAGCTTATCCTGCAATGTTGGTACGAGCCCTGCTATTCCATTGGGCAGGAACAAGATAACCGCTACCAATATAATACCAAAACCGAGCATGAAATAGCTATACAATTGAGCTCTTAGCGTTTTCTCTAAGTAGCCGAAAATAACGGCACCTACTACCGGACCATAAAGCTGCCCCATGCCGCCAAAGACAGCCATCAAGATTGGCATGAAAGAATAGAATAGACTGAAGGCAATATTGGCGTTAACATATATAAGGCCAGGCGCTGTGATTACCCCGGCCGCCCCCATGAAAGCAGAGCTGATGGCAAAGATAAGGACCTTCGTCCTGGTAGTATTGATGCCCATGTGTTCCGCCGCTTCCTCGTTTCCGCCGATGCTCAGCAGGGCCAGGCCGTATCTGGAACGCCTGATAAAATAAGTAGCGAGCACCGTCACCACTACCAGGCCGAGCATTGTGTAAAGGAGAATCTCGTTATCTATCGGAGTGATATGCTGACCGTGCTGCCCCCATAATCTAGTCTCCAAGAATTGGACAAGTTCGGTCATGAATACAACGAGTCCAAAGGTGAAGATAGCAAAGTATATGCCTTTCAACCTCAGGGTCACCAGGCCGATCAGAAGGGCAAATGCAAAGGCTACGAGACCTCCGATAGGTATAATGAGGAAGAAAGGTAATTCTTTCTGCAGCAGGGCCATAGTATATATGCCAAGACCAAAGAATGCCGCCGGTGCTAATGACATGTAACCGGTAGTGCCGGAAAACATAGCCCAGCTCACCGCCAGCACGACATACATGAGTACGGTGGTCAGCACGCGGACATCAGATGCCCCAGTATATAGAGGAAGGGTAATTATGAAGATCAAGATTAGAACGAGGAATCCCACCAAGAGTAACTTTCTGTGTGTTGATATAAATCGGGTTATATCCATTTTGCTTTATTTCTTCCCTAAAATACCCGTTGGTCTGATCAGCAACAGGACCATGAGCATTGCGTAATAAACAGGCACGGTAAGAACCGGCTCCCATAAGCCAGCAACCAGCATGGACACGATACCAATTAGGATTCCGGCAACAAAACTGCCCGGGATACTGCCCAGTCCTCCCAGGACGACCACAATGAGGGCGATTACGGTACTTGAAAAGCCCATGCTTGTGCTAGCTGCGGTCTTCATGCTTACCAGTGTGCCAGCAATGCCTGCTAGCAACGCACCCAACCCGAAAGAGAAAGCCAGAATCATGTTGGTATTTACTCCCATCAGTCCCGCCGTCCCCGGATCTTCCGCTGTTGCCCTGATCGCTCTTCCCATGCGGGAACGGCTCAAGAAAAGATAAACAGCAACGCCCAGGGCTAGAGCGATTGCAAAGGTTACGAATTGATTCTTGACGAAGTCCATCCCCAGAAACGACACCATATCGGCTAGATAATAAGATGGCATTAACCTGCCACCCCATTGTATTCGGGCAAAGTACTGGATGATGTACATGACACCGAAGGCGGCTAGCAAAGCGTTGCCCTCGAAGGCAGCCGGTGATGGCGCCCAGGCTTTAAGACCTCTGAACAGAGTTGCTTGAAGCAAAAAGCCGAGGCCAAACAAAAGAGGACCGATAATAACCGGTGCCAACAGCGGATTAATCCCTAACCCGCTGAGGGTAAAGGTGAGCACGGCCCCCAGCATAACAAATTCGCCATGAGTAATGTTTAGCACCCGGCAAACGCCATACTGTAGACTTAACCCCATGGCTAGCAAGCCATATACGCTGCCTTGAAATATCCCAACTATGATTAGCGACAGAATTCTCTCAGCCATAACGCCGGCTTCTTATACTTATTCTCTATTGGTTATCAATTCTCTATTGGTTATCACACGCACGCAAGGACAGGCTGTCTAGAAAGACACCCTGTGGATTCCCCCACCATCCTTCCAGACAGCCTGCTTATTATATCCTAGATTCCTTGCTTTTTGTCTAGTCTTTTAATCCTCCTAAACCTAGAGCCAGTTCCACAGGTCAGTCATGGGGTACACGAAGGCTGCCGTAGCGTCGTAGTTCGGAAGCACATCGTTGATCCCGTCATAGCCGGTGATTTCGAAAATTCCGGATTGCCACTGGCCAATCTGACCGGTCATGCACATGTAGTCCACAATTCCACCACCGTAGCCATTTCCGAATACGTGGTACCATGTGTCTCCAAAGCATGTTGAAGCCGGATTTGATTCGCTAAATGAGGCCAGGACATCTCTTATAGCCGTGTTGTCGAGGTCCCCGACCTCTTCTACGGCTTCCTTCCACATCGAAAATCCTGCCTCGAAGATGGGTTGGCCCCAGAAGTCCAGCACCTCAGTCCCAGCGGTCGCCCCAAAAATGTTCGGACATACCGAAGCGTAATTTACCCAGTCGTCCTCGATCTGAGCTCCTATTTCAGCATACAGGTCAGCCATCGATATCGTCGGTGTCCCGACCTTGACTGTTGTCTTCGCATTGGAAGTCCCGAAGGACACTACTCCCTCTATTGCATCACTGCCCCAGTTTACTTCGAAGTACCCTTGGCTGGAGCCCGGTCCGAATAGCATAGCCGGCGGGTTGAAGCCGAAGGTTTGGGCTGCTATGAAAAGGGACGTCACATTCCAGGGATAGGTATAAGCGCAGAAGATGTCATAATTCGGGTCTGCCGGGTCTCCCAGAGCAGTTATAGCACCCTGGATTATCGTGTCTGCTTCGCCCTGAGTCATCATAAACGAGTGTTCAATCCCACCCGCAGGAAGGACATTCGCTGCACCAAATTCATCATTGGTTGTCTGGAGATATTCGAGGCCGTGCTCGGCCCCTAGCCCTCCAATGTAGGTTACATATGCGATCGGGTCACGTCCGGTTACCTTTTCGTCCATTATGCCTTTCAAGACTGGTATCTCGTACCAGTTGGCAAAGCTCAGGTTGATCCACACGTAGGGCCACTGGTCTATGTAGTCTGCATGTTCCCAAACCATCTTGCTGGCACCGCCCTCGAGGGTCAAGATGATGATACTATTTGCGTTGCATACAGGGGCCAGCGTGTAGATACTATCGGTACTCGGGCCGCCAAACATGACGTTAGCCCCATCATCTATCAATCCCTGTGCTACGGTTGCCATGTCCCATGCCGCAAGGCTGAAGTCTCTTACCACGAGTTCCAGGTCCACCGATGCTTCATATCGGCTCAGATAGATCCCGCCGTCGTCATTGACACTATCGACGAACCACCGCATAGCTGGTCCGCCATGGTAACAATCAAAAATAAACTGATCTTCGTCTAAGTCCCTGACGGCACCACACATGATGCTGTCTGGCGCCTCCTCCGGCAGCTCCTCGCCGCTGCAGCCGATGAGGCCCACGCTGAGAGCTAGCACCACTGCTAGCAAGATAAAAAGTATTTTTTTCATTGTTTTTCTCCTTTCTTAAAATTTTTCGAAACTATATCACATCTTTTGGTCATCGCACCATACGCATCCCTCCTTCCATTCTTTTGGTTCTGCTACTTTATATAAGCTTCCCGTCGTAAAATTGCGCCTCATCACCTCCTTTTCGTTATTTATTTATCTTTATCATATGCTAATTATGTTAAAATCCTGTTAAGATTATATATTACGATATTCTGATTTCCCGTTAAATCTTAGGCGTTGCTGGTTATTTTGCAGGAGCTGGGTTTTTTGTTCTTCGGTGACAGTATGTCACCCCTCCCACACGCCTGTCAAGGATTCTAAAGCCCTTTCCCAGAATTTTATCCGCATTTGCTAAGAGGTTGGAGGCGACAGTTCGGCTTTTCCGAAACCACAGTGTACCATATCGTCCCCCGGCCCTGTCAAGGATGTTTGCCGAATTTTTTGCCCGAATTTCCCTGAAATTCTCATCGTGTCGGTAAAAAAGTCAACAAATCCCTGATGTACCTTTCCCACCGTCATTACCTCGGTGATGACCGCCTGGTCATATCTCCTATTAAGGCACCTCACGTCCGGTTGATATGGGCTTGCTGCGGCAAAGTCTGCGCCAGGCTATCAACCGGGCGGTTCCCCACCAGCACCGTGTGTGAGTGTCAATTTTATCACCCTCACCTAACTCCTCTCCCTTCGAGCGAGAGGAGTTTCCGAGGCATGAAGGAATCCTTTCCTTCAAAAGTTCGAAGCGAAGGGCTCAGAATGACAAATAGAAGTTAGTAAACAATCGCACCGTAGGTGGCCTTTACAATGGATGTTTACTCCCATATAATAATTAAGGTAGGCAACCAGATGCTATGGAGTTATAGGATGAGGTGTTAACTCCCACGGTGAGCGGTGTTAGAAAAAATAACGCCAGCAGCGGACATAACATTGAGCAAGGACTAAAATTTAGCTTCAGGGGTGTAGCTCAGTTTGGCTAGAGCAGCGGTCTCCAAAACCGCAGGTCGCGGGTTCGAGTCCTGCCACCCCTGCCAGGCCGAGGTGGTGGAATAGGTAGACACGCCATCTTGAGGGGGTGGTGGGCGAAAGCCCGTGGGAGTTCAAATCTCCCCCTCGGCACCAGGTTAGTTTGCGGGAACCGAGGAAAGGCGGTAAAATTTATTCAGAGCGGAAGTAGTTCAGCGGTAGAATGCTTCCTTGCCAAGGAAGAGGTCGCGGGTTCGAATCCCGTCTTCCGCTCCAGTAAATTTGGTAGTTGTGGCGGTGTAGCCAAGAGGTTAAGGCAGGGGTCTGCAAAACCCCGATGCGGCGGTTCGAATCCGCCCGCCGCCTTCTAATACTGAACATGGCAGCCAACCACTCCGTATAGCTCTCTAGGAATTTACAACCATACTTTGATTGTCGAGCCCCGAGGGGGATGTGCAGTTTAGATATCCCCCTTAAGGTAAAGGGGATGAAGAGGGTTATGAACATATTTTCCATTCATAACTCTCCCTTACCCCTCTTATCTTAAGAGGGGGGCATTGGATGCATTTTGAGGTGTAAAGGAATCCCTTCCTTCACGATTTAAATTCTAAACAATAATTCAAAAACCAGAGGTCAAAAATCAAAATGACAAATCAAAACGCAAAACTTTTAACCTTTGCTCTGTCATTTTGCACTTTTATTTTTGCATTTTGAAAATTCCCCGCCGAGAAGAGGCGGCACATGGAATTCTACCTTTGACTTTGACCTCCGCGCAGTTTACAATGAAAAATGGGCCGAGGTGGCGGAATGGTAGACGCGGCGGACTTAAAATCCGCTTCCTGCAAGGGAGTGTGGGTTCGAGTCCCTCCCTCGGCAGTAAACCAACCCCATAGAAATTCAAAAATCAAAGGTCAAAAATCAAAATGACAAATCAAAACGCAAAACTTTTAACCTTTGTTTTTTGCATTTTGAAAGGATTCATTTAGAGATTGGATTTTAGTATTTGGAATTTAGCCAATGAAATTGCCACGCGGAATTTACTCTTTCGACCTCGCTCAGGACAGGCCTGAACGGAGGTAAGATTCTTCACCCCGATAAGCCAGGGCTCGGAATGCCAGGGAGAGCGAAGGGCTCGCAAAGACAGTACTTTTCTGTCATTGACTTCTGCAATATTGCGAATTATACTTTTTTAACTACGTGAACGGAGGCAAGACATGGCAGAAGTCGATAAAGAGGTAGAAGCAGCAGAAGCCCCCCAAGCCGTAAGCGGCATGGAGGATAATGAGATAGCGATGAAATTGGTGGCGGAAATACTGGCGGGGAGGATTGTTGAGATTAAACCCCAGTTTGATTTCACCACTGAACTGGGCTTCATCTATCCAGTCGTTGAGCAAACATTAAAGGTCAAAGGCAAGGAAGCAGTAGCGATTCTGGAATCTCTGGCTGCTAAGGGCATATTGAACAAGAGTTTCTTCGATAGGCTCCTCCGTTGTCGCCGGTGCCAGTCAATAAATTTAAGACCAAGTATCAACTGCCCTAAATGCGGCTCGGGAGATATCGCCAGGGGCAGAGTCCTCGAGCACCTTGCCTGTAAGTATGTCGGCCTTGAAGACGAATTTGCAGCCAAGGGTAGATATGTATGCCCCAGGTGCAAAATGGAGCTGCGGACTCTGGGCGACGACTACCAGAGCCAGGGAGTGCTATACAAGTGCCGTGATTGCAGCGAGATATTTCATGTGCCGTTGATAAAGTGGCGCTGTCTGAAATGTTCCTCGCTTGCCGCTGAGGATGAGGTTAGCGAGGTAACTATCTACGCGTATAGCTTTGATGAATCGAAGAGAAACTGGCTGGAATTTGAACTTCGGCCTAAAGCAAGGTTCGTTGAATTTTTGAGGCAGCATGGCTACGAAGTAAAGGAAAGTGCCAGAGTGAAAGGGAGGTCGGGGGCAGAACATTGCATAGATATACTAGCTACCAGGGATGACGGTGTCGTTACCCATACTATTGCTGTCGGAATTGAGATTGCCAGGGATAGGATAGGACTGGACAGGATATTGGATTTTGATGTCAAGGCCTACGATAGCGGCATTCATGATAAAATAATGATTATCATCCCCGGGTTAAGCGAAGAGGCGGAGAAATTTGCCAGCTACCAGAGAATAAATGTGCTTGACCCCAAGAACCTGGAGATAGTGCTGACTGCCAGCCCCCAGCCAGGTCGGGAAGTAGTGAAGGAGCCTTTTGAATTTAAGTCCAAATCACAGCTTATACAATACCTGGAGAAACAGGGCTACAGAGTAAAGGAAAACGCTGAGGTCAAAGGCCGGTCTGGCGCTGCCCATAATATAGATATACTGG
>CAYYUO010000004.1:0-43933 GCA_964474965.1 uncultured Dehalococcoidales bacterium | reverse complement strand
AACCATAGAGGAGAAATAGCCGACAATTCCAAATCCCAGGGACACCATCCTTCACCTTGTGAAGGACCAGGCCTGCCACAAACTTAGTCATCTTATCCCCAGAATACGTATTCGACAGCGTAGTGGTAGTGTATGATATCATTCAGTAGTTTCTCCTTTAAGGCGCTGGTTGTCGGCCGGGTTTGTACTATCTTAAGGAGAATTGTCAATGTGTAACAGAACCAGCCTATTCAGGGCAAACAAAGGGTTGTTCTGTATTTTGACAACCATCCTAGTAGTCGCCGCATTCCTGGGCATTCCGGGAAATTTGCAAAGTTACTCAGGTGAAACCGAAGAGCTGTATTTCTGTATACTCCATACCAACGATATTCATTCCGCGCTCATACCTCATTCGCCGGCAGTAGACTACGACCCCAAAAAAGAAGACCCTGCTATAGGAGGGCTCGCTCGTCTGGCTACCGCCGTGGACGAAATTCGAGAGAACAAAATAGGGGAAGGTGAACCGGTCCTTCTCTTTGACGCCGGCGATTTCCTGGGAGGCACTGCTTTCGCCTGGCTGGCCCTCAGTGGTTATGCCGCAGAGCTTACCATAATGCAGAAGATGGGATACGATGCTGTAGCCATCGGCAACCATGAGTATGACTATGGCCCTGACGTCATGGCGCAATACCTTTCACAGGCCGGATACCCCGAAGCTCACCAGAAAACACTGGTACTGGCCTCCAACACGGAGGCGCCACCGGACCATCCGCTGGCTGCCCGGGGTCTCTACAGGAAGACCGGGGTGTTTGAGCTGGAAAACGGCCTGAAAGTAGGAGTTTTCAGCATTATAGGTAAAGACGCCATTCAGTTAATCGGTGATGCCGGGGACGTGCAGTTCCTAGATCAGCACGAGGCGGCCCGCCAGGCGGTAGATGAGCTGAAAGAACAGGGTGCCGATGTCATCGTGTCCATCACTCACTCCGGCGTGGATGAGGACCGGGAACTGGCACAAGAGGTCCCGGGTATCGACGTAATTGTAGGCGGCCACTCTCATACTGTCCTGTATGAGCCGGTCTTACAGGGCGCTACCATCATTGTCCAGGCTGGTTCCTTTGGAGAGTACCTGGGGCAACTGGAACTGGCGTACAACCCCAACACCGGCAAGGTACGGGTGCGCAACGAAGAAAACGACCGCCCCTTTCTTATTCCCATTGACGACAGCTTTGCCTGCCATCCGGAAATCGATGCCCTGGTCCGGGAATATACCCTCATCCTGAATGCGTACATCGATGAAATGACCGGCGGCAAATTCGACGATATCATGAATACGGTAGCCAAGTCTGACTTTATCCTGTCCAACCATCCGCCCCTGAGTGAAACTCCGCTCGGCAACTTCATTACCGACGCCATACGCATAGTTGCCCAGGAGGTTATCGGCAAAAGGGTCGACGTAGCAGGTCAGGCTAACGGCTGCATCCGGACAAGCATCTTTCCCGGCACCATGGAATACTCTGGAGGAAACGTTTCTTTCTACGAGGTTGTCGAAGCCACAAGCCTGGGATACGGACTCGACGGCTACGCAGGTTGTCCCATTGTATCTGTATATCTCACCGGCGAAGAAGTGCGCCGTCTGCTGGAGGTAAACATACTGTTGCAGGAGTTTATGGGAGACTCTTTCTTTCTACAGTTCTCCGGCCTGCGGTACAGCTACAACCCCTCCAATGCAGTGCTCTTGACCATACCTTTTATAAACCTGCCTATTCCCACGACCCGTGCGGTCGCCAGAGCGGAGTTCTACACGGGTGATGGGATTCAACCTGTAAACAGTGAAGGGTATGTCCCCTTGAAGCGCGGAGACGAAAATTTGTACCAACTGGTTACCGACGCCTACATCCTCCTCTTCCTCCCCCTGGTGACAGACATGCTGCCCCAGCTGGAGATAGTCCCTAAAAATGCCGATGGAGAGCCGGTACCGCTGGAAAGACTGGACGAACTGATAGTGCATCATGCCGACGGAAGAGAGCTCAAAGTCTGGGAAGCGGTGGTAATTTACGCCGCGTCCCAGCTGCCGGGAGCGGACGGGATACCCCGGATACCCGATTATTATGAAGTTGTTGCCGGGCGCATCAACAAAATCTGGACTTTCCCCCTGGTAGGGTGGCTTCTCTTAATATTGGCAGTCATTGTGGCGGGAATAGTATTCCTGGTCTTCCGCAGGAGAAAGCACAAAAAGGCTGTGACGTAGGCCTCCTCATGATGCAGCCAGACTGTCAGGCAATATTGAATTCCGGGGACACCATCCTTCACCTTGTGAAGGATCAGGCCTGCCATAAATGCTTGAAGATTCGTTAATACGGGTGTACACTGGTAACCAAGTACAGAGTGGAGGTGTCTATAATGAAGGCCTTAATAATATATGACTCAGTTTATGGAAATACGGAGAAAATCGCCAGGGCTATTGCTGAAGCTATTACCCCGTCCTATGAGGTCAAGGTACTGCAGGTGGGCGAGGCAAATCCCTCGGAACTGGCATCTATTGAACTTCTTATTGTAGGTTCTCCGACCCATGCGGGCAGGCCGACGCCGCCAGTTCAAGAGTTCCTTAACAAAGTCCCAAAACTTTCGCCTAAAGGTATCAACGTAGCTGCGTTCGATACCAGAAGCCAGACGAAACTAGCGAGGGTGTTTGGAAATGCGGCGGGACGCATCGCCCGCAACCTGGAAAAAAAGGGCGGTACCCTTATAGCGTCTCCGGAGGGTTTCTTCGTTACAGCCACCAAAGGTCCGCTGAAAGAAGGAGAACTGGAGCGGGCTGCGGGTTGGGCTAAAGGAATGTTAGAGAACAAGAAGTAATTTTGTAAATTCAATTAGCATATGCATACGCTTAAAGAAACAGTAATTTCGCACCTGGTTAAGCCCGAGGACCTCCAGCACCACGGCACTCTATTCGCCGGACGGATGGCTGCGTGGCTGGTTGAGACCTGTTTTATCGCCGCATCCCGGTCCGTCGGCAGGCCCGAGGACATAGTCTGCGTTAAGGTCCATGGGATAACTTTTACAAGACCGGTTAACAACGGTGACATCACTGAACTCAAGGCCAGAGTCGCCTGCGTCGGTAATACGAGTATTACTGTTCAAGGTCAGGCATTCACGGGTGATAGTGAGGTTCCTGCCGCTTCAGGCATGGTTACTTTTGTTACCGTCGATAAGCATGGGAAACCGTACACACACGGCTTAAGCTTGCCACAGGAATATATCTCGCAAAACCGCGAAATTTACGAAGAGGCGCTTAAGGTCAGAGGAAAAAGATAATTTCTCAAACCCGCGCTGAAAGTCTGAGACGGCAAATTCAATACCGGCAAGTCTTACGTTGAATATTCCGGCGTTTTGTGCAACTTAAAGCCACCCCCGAACGCCGGCAATGGAGGTGAAAATGCGACAGAAATATGAGTACAAATTCGTAAATGTCGGACAGGACAAGAAAGACAAGGACTACCACGATGTAATACTTGAAAATTCATCAAACGGGTGGCGCCTTGTCCAGGTATTCGCGCCAGGGGCTGGAGGCCTTTGGGCAAAAGCTAATTTCTGTGAAGTAATATTCGAACGGCAAGTTGAAAATTGAGAGAATTCCAGGGACACAGAAAACACTGTGACAGAAGGTTTAATGCCCTTTCTCGGGCTTCTCAGGTGCATTCTAGCGGGAATTCCAGGGGAACAGACTACCCCAATCAGGACCACTACAAATCAGGTGTTACGTCCCCAGAATACCACGGCAGCAATTGCCGAGATCCTTCGGTCGTGCCCCTCGACTGTATGGCGGCCAGCTAGCGTTGCACGAAAACTCAGTTTGTTGGGTATCCACTAAATAACGCTGCAGTAGTTGCGCATCTTGACAAAAGCTGCTTATCCACTTAAAGTTTTGGTTTCTATCAGCCTTTACCAGCGTTATCGCTCCAAATGCGAACAAGACAGCTAGTGTAAATTTAGGATATATGGAGGGAGAAATGATGACAAACCAGGAAGCAGCCAGAGAATTTGAGGACAGCCTTGGTCTGGACAGTTGTCTAATAGGGGTTAAATATAGCGAGGAGTCGGACCCCAAGGGAGACACGGAGAGAAAACTTGCTCCGTGTGAAGCTATTGATGTCGTCAGAAGGGAGAGGGTAGTGGTTAATCTTTCGCCAGAAAACTGCAATTGTATAGGGGGAAAATACTACCTTGGCTTAGCTCCTATTCCTAGAGAGCAGATTATCAGGGTAGTTATGGATGTTCATAAAATGTTCGCCTCAGAGCAGCTGGCGCAGAAGTTCTTGGATAATGTGCCGCCACCAAGGGGACGAGGCAATTTCGTGGTCATGGCTCCTTTTTCTTATATGTCTGGGGAACCTGACCTCGTTCTGTCAATATGTGATGCCAAGCAAGCGAACAAGATTGTTAGCCTCCTAATGTACTCGGGACAGCAACCTTTCACCTATAATCTTGTCAGCTCTGGGTGCACATCGCTAGCAAACCCCCTGATTACAGGTGAAATAGACATAAACTTCATAACCGACCATGCCAGGAAAAGAGTACCCAACTTCGCCAGCTATGAACTCATCATAGCCATGCCCTTTAGCAAGTTCAAGGAAGCTCTGGCCAATATACCACACGCTGGTGCAGGTAGAAAAGTTTAGCACCATCGCTGAGAAAGTTAGGGGAATCTCGTCCATGGTATATGTTTAGCCACGTAATTCCAGGGACACCATCCTTCACCTTGTGAAGGATCAGAACCACTACAAATCAGGTATTATGCCCCCAGAATACCACGAAATCGAAGGCGTAGATGGTGAACTTTGGTTAAGAGTCAAACTTGAACAGGCTGATATCCACGCAAGTATCGAGCCTGTTTATTGGATCATTTCAAACTGCGACAAGGACACTTAGCCAGTAAAAAATCAGAGGTCCCGAGTAACCTCACTTCCTTCACCTGTTATCGTCCGGCCTGGCCTTCGGCTTATCTTGTGCTGGCCGCTACCTGCACCTTTCAGCTTTCACCAAACCAACGCTTATGCCAGGTCCCTGCTCGGCTACTCGGGACAATGTTCATGCTAGCACACATATAACGCAGTTGTCAAGCCTACGTACGTACTGGGAGGTTAGTACCAGGCTCTCGCCAGAATTCCAGGGACACCATCCTTCACAAGGTGAAGGATTAGACCTGCTATAAATCCGGCATTATGTCCCCAGAATACCAACGAGAGATATGGTAAACTTGGACAAGAAGGCGTGGATAGGGGAAACAAGTCAAAAGCATGGGATATACTTCCGGCCCCCCGAACCAAAGAGGAAGCTAAGGAAGTCTACGACAGGTTCAGCAAGTTTTATGACCGCACATTCGGGCTGTTGGGGCGAAAGTATTCGGAAATGGCATTGGAGCGCCTATCAGTTGCAGAGGGGGAGACGGTACTGGAAATTGGTTTTGGCACCGGGCACTGTCTGAAGTGGATAGCAAAACTCGTCGGCCCGGCGGGAAAATTTTATGGCATTGATATTTCCCCGGAAATGATAGGAAAAACGAAGAAAAGGCTGGAGAAGGAGGGACTGGCAAATAGGACAGAGCTGTGCTGCGGGGATGCAGCGTATCTGCCTTTCGATGAGAGCGCCTTCGATGCGGTTTTCATGAGCTTTGTCCTCGAGGTTTTTGACACGCCTGAGATTCCCAGGGTGCTCGCCCAGATAAAGAAGGTGCTAAAGCCAGGCGGAAGGCTGGGGATTATTGCCATGTCCAAAGAGAACGGGAGGTCCTTATTTGTGAAGTTGTATGAGTGGATACACAAGAAATGTCCCAAACACCTTGGCTCCAGACCAATCTATGCCGAGCAATGCTTGATTGACGCGGGATACCAGGTAAAAAGCAAGGAAAAAATTAAAATATTCCGATTACCCGTCGAGATTATCGTCGCCATCAAGGCAATGCCCGGGGAATTCCGGGGACACCATACCAATTAGGCTTATATCCCCAGAATACCCCGGAACCTTCTTAAAAACGACGTAAGTAATCTCGTCCACCCCGGGCCAGAGTCGACTTTTTGAAAACCGGGGTGATTGCTTTATACTATTCGATGATTGACATGGCGATGAGAGTATAGGCGACTCGGGAAAGTTACCTTGGGCGACAGGGATTTAGAACTGCTGGAATTCCATAAAATAAGGGAGATACTGGCGCGCTTCACTTCATTTTCCGCCAGTCGAGACCTTGCCCTCAACCTCATTCCCCTCTCGGATGAAGAGGAGGTTCGCCTGCGGCTCAGGCAGTCGGCTGAGGCGCGCCGCTTACTGTCACTCAGTCCCGATACCCATATCGGCGACATTGTTGATATCCGGGAAGTGGTGAAAATGGCGGCACGCGGCAAAATCCTGGACCCTCAATCCCTGCTGGAAATTCGAAAGACGCTGGCTGCTGCCCACAGGCTTAAAAATCACCTGATGGACCTGTCGAGTGAACTCCCCCTACTCAGTGGTCGGGCCGGAGACATTGTGGCACTGGAGCAGGTTGTAAAGGATATTGATGGCTGCTTGAGTCCGACCGGTGACCTCCTGGACGCCGCCTCACCTAAACTGGCGTCGGTGAGACATAGAATGCGGGAAGTGCGCCAGGAACTGCTCACTCACCTGGAAGCCATAATCAGGTCACCTAGAGGACGGAAAATAATCCAGGAACCCATTATTACCGAGCGGGAGGGCCGGTATGTAATTCCAGTCAAAGTGGAATGCCGCCGACAGATAAAGGGCATTGTCCAGGACGTCTCCAATACCGAGGCCACGGTATTTATCGAGCCCTGGGCGACTATAGACATGCAGAATGAACTGCGCGAGCTGTTTGCGGAAGAGAAAGACGAAACAGAAAGGATACTGAGAACGCTCAGTGCCGAAGTTGGGGCATTCGAAAGCGAAATTTCAGGGAACATAGAACTGGTTGCTGAGGTTGACCTGGCGCTGGCTAAGGCCAGATACGCCAGGGAAGCCAAAGCCACCGAGCCCATTATCGTGGCCGCTGCTAGAAGCGCTAAGGCAGAGGGACATGAACCGGTCGGAGTGCTCAGGCTGGTCGAAGCCAGGCATCCGCTGCTGGGAAAGAAGGCGGTGCCGCTATCGGTCGAGATTGGCCGGGACTTCTCCGTTCTGGTCATTACCGGGCCCAATACCGGTGGTAAGACGGTCGCTCTCAAGACGATAGGACTTCTCAGCTTGATGGCGCTGGCCGGCCTGCCCATTCCAGCTCAGGCGGAAAGCCGCATCCCCGTTTTTGACGGCGTATACGCCGACATCGGTGATGAGCAGAGCATCGAGCAGACCCTTTCTACCTTCAGCTGGCACATAGGCAACATCGTACACATCATCAACAACGCCACGGCAAAGAGCCTGGTGCTGTTAGACGAACTGGGCACCAACACTGACCCGGGCGAAGGCTCGGCTCTCGCCCGCGCTATCCTGCTCCGTTTCCTGTCACAGGGAACCATGACAGTAGCCACCACTCACTACACCGAATTGAAGGCACTGGCTCACGCTACCGATGGCATGGAAAACGCGGCTCTCGATGTGGATCCCGTTACGATGACGCCCACTTATCACCTGACAGTGGGGATCCCGGGCGGCAGCAATGCTCTGGCTACAGCATCTCGCCTGGGACTGCCCGCGGAGATTGTGGCCCGTGCCCGGCACATGCTTTCCGAAGGCGCCCAGGAGATCGAGGCTTTGCTTACCCATCTGGTGACCGAGCAGAAGAATGTTGAGTCGCTTCGCCACAGCCTGGAGAAGGAACTGAATGAAGCAGAGCAGAGGAACACTGACTTGAAAAACAAGCTCCGCCAGTTAGAAGAAGACAGGCGAAAAATCATCAAGCAGACACGTGACCAGATAGTCCGCGAGGCTGCCGAGCTACAGATGAAAATTCGTGAGGCGGCAGCGGAATTGCGCAAGGAAAAATCCAAGGAAAGAATCGAGCAGGCAAAAAAGGCACTAGCAGAGGCACAGGAGCAGTTGAGTACCGAGACATGGCAGGCCAGACCAGCGGTTGAGACCGATGAAAAGGAAGCCGAGGCTGGCTCAATCGCCGCCGGTGATACCGTCTGGCTGAAAGATGCTGGCGTGCCAGCAACGGTACTATCAGTGTCTGAGGAACGTGGGCTCGTCGAAGTCCACGCCGGGAAAGTGAAGATGACCCTCAGGCTGGACAGCGTGGAAAAGAGGATACCATCAACTGGCGCGGTGAAGACGGGTGGTGCTCTGATAACGAGGGGGTTGAGCAAGTCCAAGGTCCCTCTCGAGCTTGACCTGCGGGGAAAGAGGGCCGATGAGGTTGAGCCGTTGCTGGATGACTACCTTAACGAAGCGTCTTTATGCAGCTTGAGCCAGGTCCGCATCATTCACGGTATCGGCACAGGCACCGTGCGTCAGATTGTCAGGGAGATTCTTGCCTCTCATCCGCTGGTCACGTCTTTCCGGACTGGGGAACAGGGCGAGGGCGGCGACGGCGTTACCATAGCCAGCATGTAGCCTGAGCATTTCTCTCGACCGGGTGATTGATATTATGCTTATATCAAAGAGGTTCCGTCTCGGCAGGTCGCAGATTCTCGGCTTTCTGGATGAGCTGGCTTTGACCGAAGGCAAGGCGATATCTTTATACCTCCCACAGGGGACGCCTCAAGCCAGGGTTGAAAATCTGCTGGGACAGGTGTTTGCCACAACTGCCATACCGCCAGGCACGGCTGAGGTTATTGCCGGCTCGGCAACGGGAGTGGCGTTTTTCTGGAGCCCGCCGCGAATGTACCTGGTCATGCCCCCATTTCCGATCGCAGAAGAATATATCACCGCCGACTATGATGTTGGTCTATTACGTTCTCTTCTCAGTCATGACTTCCTTATCGCTCTGGTCCTGGTTCGCTTAGGAGCATACAGCATTGGCATCTGCCGGGGCACAAAGCTCATAGATAGCAAGACGGGAACAGGCCTGGTGCACGCCCGCCACAAGAAGGGTGGCTCTTCGCAGGCGCGGTTTGCACGGCACCGGGAAAAGCAAATAGAGCAGTTTCTGAACCGGGTCTGCGGTCATGTGCTGGAGCATATTGAGCCCCATGCCCGGTCACTGGACTATCTGGTCTATGGTGGAGCAAGAACTACCATACTCTCACTGCGTAAACGGTGCCCCTTCCTAAGCCAATTTGAGAACCGCATCCTGCGGGTGCTGCTGGATATACCTGAGCCACGCAAGGCGGTACTGGAAAAAGCCATTGGCACCTTCTGGTCAACCGATGTTATCGAATGGTGCGAGGATGAATCTTAGCAGGAATTCCAAGGATGCCATATCAATTAGACCTATTACAAATTATGTATTATTCCCCAGAATACCCAAGCTATACAACATCCTGGTTAAACTTATCAGCTCCATTTCAAGAACATTGACTAAGGTGTTACAATATTCATAATGGCGGGCTATACATTGAGAGAGGCTGCCGAGGCATTAGGAGTCTCGATGATTACCGTCCGCCGGTATATCAAGTCCGGCAAGATCAAGGCCAGACTAGTCCCTTCCAAGTTCGGAGATGCATACATTATCGATGACTTACCCATAATCACCAAGCCATTATCAGATAACACTATATCAGCCCAACCCATTATCAATAGAATAGAGCAACTATCCCAGGAAGTCGGCTACTGGAAAGCTAAAGCAGAGTTCCTTCAGGAACGATTATTGCTTTTGGAATCCCATAAGCAGACCCGTAAGCAAAGATGGTGGCAAAGGCTATTCAAGCCTCATCACTGAATAGACAAGCCTGCCCTGATCACCCACATGAAGTTAGAAAGGCTAATCCATAGCGATTATGCTATGAGCCCGGATTAGAGGCCAGGCCCACACTGAACGGGGAAGATAAACATGATTTTCGGTGGCTTTACCGTCTCAGGAGGAATTAGTCATATAGAATGTTTAACGCCCTTTTTCGAGCCTCTCAGGTGCATTCTAGGGGGAATTCCAGGGGCACCGTCCTTCATAATGTGAAGGACCAGGCCTTGCTATAAGTCGGGTATTATATCCCCATAATACCACTTTTGGTGAACGGGAAGTTGACAGCACCATGTCAGCCGTCTAAAGTGTAAGTTAGTGAGTTGTGCCACGTTCACTCACGGTGCTCTCTGTGTCTATGGAACCAGGATACGTTACGCTATACCACTCCGGCGAATTGGAGCGTCGTGCCCAAGCACTTGAGGCCCGATTAGCCTCCTGCGATATCTGCCCCAGGGATTGTCAGGTCAATAGATTACAAAACGAACCGGGCTATTGCCATTCCGGGCGTCTGCCCGTAGTCTCGGCGGTCTGCGCTCATCACGGTGAGGAGCCGGCTATTTCGGGAACCAGAGGGTCAGGGGCGGTTTTCCTTGGCAATTGCAATATGAGATGCGTTTATTGTCAGAACTACCAGATAAGTCAGAACTGGAAAAAGCAAAAATCAAATGAAATGAACTGCCACACCCTGGCGGAAAGGATGCTCTACCTCCAGGATGAACTGGGCTGCCATAATATCAATTTCGTTTCGCCGTCCCATTTCGTTCCTCAGCTCATTCTTGCAGTTGTGGAGGCGGTGCCCATGGGGCTTCGAGTGCCGCTGGTTTACAATAGCAGTGGCTACGATTCTATCGTTTCTCTGAAGGAGCTCGACGGTGTAATAAGTATCTACCTGCCTGACTTGAGATATGCCTCTGATAAGTGGGCCAAGAAGTTCTCGCACGCCCCGGATTATGTAGCACGGGCTCGCCAGGCCATTAAAGAGATGTACCGGCAGGTTGGAGACCTGGTGGTAGATGAATCTGGCCTGGCCCAAAAAGGACTGATAGTGCGTCATCTTATCCTGCCCAACGGCCTGGCAGGCAGTGAAGAATCGCTAACCTGGCTTGTTCGGGAGCTTTCCCCCACGGTGACGGTTAGCATAATGTCTCAATACATGCCGGTGCACCGGGCACCGCGAATACCAGTGCTTTCTCGGAAGATCACCGTTGATGAGCATGAAGCGGTCCTCCAGCTACTGACCGACCTGGGAATAGAAAACGGCTGGGTGCAGGAACTAGAGGCAGCGGAAGATTATCTCCCTGATTTTGAACGAGAAGGCCACCCCTTCTCCCAGGAATTCCAGGGACACCATACCAATTAGGCCCTCTACAAACCCAATATTATTTCCCCAGAATAACATCAATTTCTATAATAGTCTGCAGTATGTTAGGATTTAGGGATTTATGAAAGAAGATTTCCTGAGCCAGCTGTCTGAGATTGTTGGCCAGGACTATGTGTCAAATTGCCCCGAAGACCTGTATTTGTATTCCCGCGACCCGGGGGCACAGAAGCCACGCCGGGCCGACTATGTGGTTATGCCCCGGACAGTAGACGAGGTGCAGCAGATAGTCGGACTGGCAAACCAGGAGAAGATTCCCCTCACCCCGATGGGAGCAGGGCTGACCCTGTCGGCCCTGACCGTTCCTCTCAGGGGTGGCATCGTGCTGGACATGAAAAGAATGGACAGCATAATAGAGGTAAACGAAGCCAGCCGTTACGCCCTGATTGAGGCCGGCGTCACCCAGGCGGCCCTCAGAGCCTATCTTGAGAAGCACCATCCCCACCTCCAGCACTCAACCCCGGAGTCACCCCCCACTGCTACCATAGTCGGCAACATACTGATTCAGGGGCACGGACACCTGACACCAAGGTACGGCGTTAACTCACAGATGGTCAATGGCATGGAGGTGGTTTTGCCCACCGGCGAGGTATGCAAGCTGGGCTCAAGCTCAATAAGTCCCAGCTGGTTCAGCCGGGACCCCCTCCCCGACCTCATGGGTCTCTTCCTGGGCTGGCTGGGAACGACCGGTATCGTCACCAAGCTGTCAATGCAGCTCTTCCCCAAACCCAGTTACAGAGACCTTTTGCTGTTCGTTTCCGATAGCACCGAACTGATTCCGGAGATTATAGACGAGCTCAGCCAGATTAACCTCCTGGAGAATTGCTTCATTATCACCCAGGAGAAGCCGAGGTGGGCGCAGCGCATATACTATATCATCGTCATCTCCGGGCAGTCGCAGGCGGAGTTTGAGACCAAGAAGGTACTGCATGACCAGATTTTCCAGAAACACCAGGACAGGGTATCGCCGGTAAACAAGGAACCGGCGCTGACACCGCTGCGGGAAAGGTTTCTCGGCGTACCGCCGTTTGCCGCCACCGCTGCCGATTTCAGGAAGGGCGGCGGCTTTGAATACACCGGCGCCATACTGCCCATAGAGGTAATACCCCGGGCCTGGCAGAGAGGGATTGAGATTGCCCACAAGTACGACCTGCTTTACCAGCTGGGAATACAGCTCCTGCCCAACGGCCACAGCGTTATGCTCGCCTACTCCTACCCCTTCAACCGGGCTGTCGAGGAGGAGGCCGATAGGGCCAGAGGCGCCCTAGATGAGACCAACCGCCTGACCCTGGAACTTGGTGGGGTGGTCTGGAAACCGGAACTGCCGGCGCAGAAGCTAATCCTAGAGAGAATGGACGCCGGCGCGCGTCAGTTGATAGACAGAATAAAGAAGATGCTGGACCCGAACGGCATCATGAATCCGGGAAACTGGGAGGTGAGCTAAATTTCCCTGGAAGATTATAAAGGCGTAATCCATAGATGCTTTGGCTGCGGGTACTGCCAGCTAACCCTGGACTATTCGGAGTTTAACTGCCCTATCTACAACAGGTTCCGCCTGAAGAGCTACTCGCCGGGCGGCCTGCTCTGGCTCATACGGGCCTGGGAGGAAAAAGAAATAGAATGGTCCGAGTCGCTGGGCAAAATACTCTACTCCTGCACCACCTGTAATAACTGCGTCCAGAGCTGCAAGTTCTCCTTTAATAAAGACGTTGTCAATATAATAATAGCGGCCAGAGAAGAGGTGGTGAACAGCGGGCTGGTTACTCCCAAGGTGGCCCGCTTTTTCCAAAATATTGAAGCCTACGGCAATCCCTACCGGGAACTGAGAAGGAACCGGGGCCGGTGGGCTGAAGGCATGGGGATAGAGCCTTATAACGGCCAGGAGTTCCTCTTCTATGTCGGCTGTGTCGGCTCATTTGATGAGAAGGGACAGAGGGCTGCCCGAGCAGTCGGCGGACTGCTTCTTGAGGCCGGTGTTTCCTTTGGCATATTAGGCCCTGCCGAAGAGTGCGATGGCAATGAAATCCGCACACTGGGCGAGAACCGTATTTTCGAGATACTAAAAGACAGGAACACCGCCCTTTTCCAAAAGGCCGGCATCAAGAAGATTATAACGCTTTCTCCTCATTCCTATAATGTTTTTCGAAATGAATACCCCGATAGCTTTGAAATATTCCACTACACGCAGGTGCTCCGTGACCTTATCAAAGCGGGAAGATTGAAGCCAGCCTCGAAGCTGAACATGAAAGTTACCTACCACGACCCATGTTTTCTGGGGAGACACGCCGGAGAGTATGAAGCGCCCCGTGAGATACTGAGGGCAATCCCCGGTGTTGAGCTGGTGGAGATGGAAAGGAACTGCCAGAATTCCTTCTGCTGCGGCGGAGGCAGCGGCAACTTCTATACCGATTCCTTCGGCGGCGGTGAGAATAGCCCGTCAAGAATCAGGGTGAGAGAAGCCGATAAGACCGGAGCCGGCATCTTAGCGGTAGCCTGCCCAACTTGTGCCGTAATGCTCGGTGAAGCGATAAAGGACGAGGGAATAGAAGAGAGGCTAATTGTTAAAGATATCTCAGAACTTTTGAATTCCGAGGGCACCTTACCAACTAGGCTTGCTACAAATTAGGTATTATGTCCCCTATTCAGGTGGTTCTGGCTGCACCTTGGCCTGAGTTCTTGCCGGCAGACCCCAGATGTGTATAAAGCCGGGGGAGGCACTCTGGTCGAAGGCATCGCCCTTATCATAAGTAGCCAGGCTGTAATCGTAAAGGGAGTAGGGCGACTTTCTACCCACTATCTGGCAGTTACCCTTGAAGAGCTTCACCCTTATGGTGCCGGTGACGTACCTCTGCGTGCTTTCCACATAGGCGGCTAAGTCCCGGCGCATGCCGGTAAACCACAGCCCATTATAAATGAGGTCGGCATACTCAGCGGCTACCCTAGTCTTGAAGCGGAGCTGCTCTTTTGCCAACACCAAGTCTTCCAAGGCCTGGTGCGCTTTCAGCAGGACCATGGCGGCCGGCGCTTCATAAATCTCCCGCGATTTTATGCCCACCAGTCTATTTTCAATATGGTCAATCCGTCCTATACCATGCTGACCAGCCAGGTCATGAACTCTCTGGACAAGGGCAACAGGCTCTAACCTTTTGCCATCGAGGCTTACCGGTATCCCTTTATCAAAACCAATCTCCAGATAAGCAGGCCGAGCCGGTGTTTTTTCAGGCGACTTTGTCCACAGGAAGACATCCTCGGGTGGTTCGTTCCAGGTGTCTTCCAGCACGCCACATTCAATGCTCCTTCCCCACAGGTTCTCGTCGATGGAATACGGGCTGGCCCTGGTGATAGGGACAGGAATATTGTGGGCCTGGGCATATTCAATTGTTTGCTCCCGGGTCATATTCCATGCCCGAGCTGGAGCTATTACCTTTAGCTCGGGGGCTAGAGCGGCTACGCCTACATCAATCCTCACCTGGTCATTGCCCTTGCCGGTGCAGCCGTGAGCTACCACTCTCGCCCCTTCCTTCCTGGCTGTTTCCACCAGGAGTCGGGCGATGAGAGGACGCCCCAAGGCTGTAGCTAATGAATACTGCCCTTCATAAACGGCATCGGCCTGGAGGGCAGGGAAAGCAAACGACTCGATAAAAGACTTCCTGGCATCAAGCACCAGTGCCTTTACGGCTCCGACTTTGAGCGCCTTTTGTCTAATAGCCTCAAGGTCGGGGACATTGCCTATATCCACGGTGAGGGTGATGACCTTTAAATTATAGTTTTCCTCAAGCCATTTTATGGCCACGGACGTATCCAGACCGCCGCTGTAGGCCAATACTACTTTGTCTGCCATTTCATAACCTCCTCCGGAGAAGTCCTAATATCTAAACTCCAGATTGTTTAGCATTTCGCATTTTTCCCTAACACATCACCTAAAATGCCTATCGCCTTGTCCACTTCTTTTTCGGTGATGATAAGGGGCGGCATAAAGCGCAGGGCATCCGGCTTCACTTCGTTAACCAGCAAGCCTCTACCAAGGCAAGCCAGCACCATCTTTCCAGCGATTTCCTGGTTAAACTCTAAAGCTATTAAGAGTCCCCGGCCTCTCACCTCAGTGATAGAATCAAACTGCCGCTTCAGGCTTTCTAATTTGGTCATGAAATAATTTCCTACTCGTTTAACCTGTCCCGGTATATCATTGTCGATGATGTATTTCAGGGCGGCATGAGCGGCAGCACAGACCAGCGGGTTGCCACCAAATGTCGAGCCATGCTCGCCCGGAGAAAAAAGGGAGACATTTTCTCTGGCTAAGAAAGCGCCGATGGGCACACCACTGCCCAGTCCCTTTGCTAAAGTCATTATGTCTGGCTCGACTCTATACTGCTCATAAGCGAAGAGGGTTCCGGTACGCCCGATGCCCGTCTGGATTTCATCCAGAATAAAAAGGATTCCCTTTTCCTGACACCAGCCTTGCACCTTTTTGAGGTAGTCATCAGCAGGCACGTTCACCCCACCTTCTCCCTGGATTGGCTCCAGTATTACAGCACAGGTCTTCTCACTGGTCGCCCGCTTGATCGCCTCGACATTGTTATATTCAACGTTGACAAAGCCTCCAGGCAGAGGTATGTAGGGCTCCTGAAATTTACTTTGCCCCGTAGCGGCCGTCATAGCCAGAGTCCGTCCATGAAAAGAACTATGGGTAGTAATGACCTCGTCGGCACCGTTGAGTCGGAGTTTTCCATATCGGCGAGCTAGTTTCGCTGCTCCTTCATTAGCCTCAGCACCGCTGTTGCAAAAGAAAACTCTATCAAGACAGCTATGCTTGATTAGAAGCTGTGCCAGCTCTATCTGAGGGATGGTATAAAACTGGTTCGACGCCTGGATCAGGGTTTTAGCTTGCTTTTCCAGAGCCTCGACGACCACCGGCGGGCAATGCCCCAGGCTGTTTACTGCCCAGCCGCCAACAAAGTCGAGATATTCCCGGCCCTGGTCATCCCAGGCCAAAGTTCCTTGACCGCGGACCAGGGTCACGGGGACTCTGTTCACCGTTCTCAGAAATAGCTTCTGCTCCAGCTCCTGCCAGTTATTCCGGGGCAATTGTTGTACCTCTCGATTCAGATTGCCGAGCCCGTCCGGTAATCTCATTGAGTAAAGCATGGGAAATTTTACCGTCTATGATGCGCACGACCTGTGTGGTAGTCAGGGCTCTGAGGCTGGCTTCTAATTTAGGGACCATACCCCCTGAAGCTATGCCAGAGGCGAGCATATTCCTTGCCTCGGCCAGGTTGAGCTTGGGGATCGCCTTCCCCGATCCATCGTGAATACCATCAACGTCGGTCAGGAACACGAGTTTTTCAGCAGCTAATGCCGCGGCAATTTCCCCGGCAGCGGTATCCCCGTTAACATTGAGCAGCATAGTCCGGCCTTCAACTGAGCCAAAACTTACGGGCGAGACCACTGGCATATAGCCGGCATCCAGCAATAGCTTCACCGGAGTGGGGTCAACGGCGACAACTTCACCGGCATAGCCCAGCTCAGGGCTCTTGATGGTTGCCCAGAGCAAGTTGCCATCGCAGCCACTTAAGCTTACCGCTTTCCCCCCCAGAGCCTGGATAGCTACTACCAGTTCTTTGTTGACCAGCCCACCCAACGCCGCAGCTACCACCTTCAGGGTCTCGGCATCTGTAACCCTCAACCCGTTTACAAAGCTGGTGGGAATGCCCAGCCGGGCCAGCCACTCGGAAGTCACCTTGGCGCCGCCATGAACCACTACCAGGGACTTACCCTGTTTCTGAAGCTCCACCAGGTCTTCCAAGGTAGTATCGTGGTTGCCCAGGGTGCTGCCGCCAATCTTGACTACGATGATTCCCTTTTGCATTATGTGGTATACCTGCTATTTATCCTAACATATTCCTCGGAGAGGTCGCAGCCCCAGACTGTGGCCTGGCCTTCTCCTAAATGCAGGCATAGCCTTACGAGCACTTCATCGCTGTTGCTTAACGCCGATTTCATCTCTTCTTTGTTAAAGGTGGTGGGGCAACCCTGCTTCATGACACAAACGTCGTTCAAATAGACATCCAATCTGTCTTCTCTCACCCTTGCTCCGCTTCGCCCCAGGGCAGCAACGATACGCCCCCAGTTAGGGTCATTGCCATGGATGGCTGCTTTCACCAGTGGCGAACTAGCAACAGTCCGAGCCGCTTGGCGAGCCCCAGCCTGGTCTTCCGCCCTTTCCACTATGACTTCAATAAGTTTTGTGGCTCCCTCTCCATCCTGAGCCATAGACCTAGCCAGATGAGTACAAACTGCGTTTAAGGCTTCTTGGAAATCGCCGCTATTATCGAAGTCAATAGGTTCGTTACCTGCTAAGCCGTTGGCCAATAGAAATGCACAATCGTTGGGGCTGGTGTCGCCATCAATACTTACCATGTTGAAAGAGCAGTCCACCGCCTTTTGTAATGTCACGCGCAGGAAATAAGAATTTACCACAGCATCGGTGGCGATAAAACAAAGCATGGTAGCCATGTCGGGATGAATCATACCTATGCCTTTAGCCACCCCACCAATGGTGAACTTAGTTCCTTTTAAATCTACCTGGACGGCCATTTCTTTGGGCCTGGTGTCCGTGGTCATTATTGCCCGGCAAAAATCATGCCCCCCTCCTTTGGTTGGCTTTATTTTAGGAATTCCAGCCCTTATTTCATCCATAGGCAAGGGCACGCCAATGATACCAGTGCTGGCGACAAGGACTTCCTCGGGAGATATGCCTAGCTTGGCTGCTGCTAGATTTGCCATCCCCCTAGCGTCTGTCAGTCCTCGCCCACCATTGCAAGCATTGGCACAACCGGAATTTACCACTACAGCCTGTGCCCGCCCCTTTGCTATATGCTTCTGAGATATAACAACCGGTGCTGATTTAATTTGGTTGGTAGTAAAAACGCCAGCAGCCTTGCAGGGCACTTCGGAGCAAAGAATAGCTAAATCGAGCTCATCTTCGCTTTTTATTCCAGCATGTACCGCCCCAGCCAGAAATCCTGAAGCTGAGGTAATACTGCCTGAAGGAATTAAGTTAAACATAAATTCAAATATAGCAAGAAATGGGGGCAGCGTCTATTCCCAGCAACCTCGCAGCCCAGGCAATTCCCTTTCTAGATTACTTCGTGGCTCACGCTTGACCTAAAGTTCAAGCCTGAAATTGCTTTCGCCTACTATCCTGCTCAATTCCCCAGCGAATTCGGGGCAGTAATTGATTGTTGTCTCCGGTATCTCCAGGTTAGTCACTTCATCCTCGCTGACAACAGCCAGAGAAACTCTATCTTGCCCGGGATAACTCTTGAGGATATCCATAATTTTATGGAGGCATTCGATGTCTTTTTCTGCATCGCCCGACTGGTTGATATCTATCATGACATGGCGACGCTGGGGTTCCTTCAGCACTTCTTGCCTCACAGGGAGGAGCATCGCCTCTTGACAGTTTAACTGCACTTCCCCATCCCTGACCTTCACTAGGCCCTTGATGGTAAGAATGTTGCCCTCCTGCCATATCCCCTGGGTGCTCTCATAGAGCCTGGGCCAAGCGATGACCTCGATACTGGCATCCAGGTCTTCAATTGAAGCGACAACAAAGGGGCGGTTATCCCTGGTGTGGGCCTGCCGTACCGAGACCACCATTCCCGTCACGGTCACCGTTTCATCAGCCATGTCCATATTGATTTCTCCGCAAGAAAAAGTACCCGGTGATGATGGTTCCCTGGCGAGGAAGTCAAGGGGCTGGGAGAAATAAACCCCCAACAGCTCTCTTTCCCAGATAAGCTTTTGCTTGGCGGACACCTCTTCCTCCGCTTGCTCGTAGCCAGCACGGGGGGCAGGGGCGCTTTGACCCCATACATCAAACATGCTAACCTGTCCCGATTCCTTTGCTCTTTGTTTCGCTTGAGCCAGGGAGATAATTTTATTCAGGGACTCGAGTAGCGTCTTACGGCTGCCCAGGGAGTCGAAGGCACCAACTTTAATCAAGCTTTCTAATACTTTCTTATTGATGTTACGAAGGTCGGTTCGAGAGCAGAAGTCTTCTATGGACTTAAAATCGCCCTCTGAGTCCCGGCCAGACAAGATATGCTCAATTGGGGAAAAGCCGACATTTTTAATAGAAGCCAGTCCAAAGCGGATGGCGGGATTATTTTCATCATCCTTCTCAATGGCGAAGCTAGCATGGCTCTTACTAATGTCCGGTGGGAGCACTTTGATGCCCAACCTCCGGCATTCAGCAATCGCCGAACGGACCTTGTCCATATTATCCGAATAAGTGTCGAGCAAGGCAACCATGTACTCAATGGGGTAGTTTGCCTTAAGATAGGCAGTGCGGTAAGCAATGAGGCCATAGCTAACGCTGTGGGCTTTGTTGAAAGCGTAACCGGCGAAAGGCTCGATTAGGGAAAATACCTCCCTGGCCAATTCCGGCGGTACGCCATTTTTTTTAGCTCCGGCGATGAAATTGCGCTCCTCCTTCTTCATCACCGCAGGTATCTTTTTACCCATAGCTTTACGAAAAATGTCAGCCTGACCCAGGCTATAGCCGGCTAGGGCTTGGGCGATAAATATTACCTGCTCCTGATAAACGATAACTCCGTAGGTTTCTTCTAGAATCTCTTTTAGAATGGGATGGGGATAATGAATAGGGGCAACACCCTGCTTGGCCCTGATAAAAGTGGGAATTTGTTCCATGGGGCCAGGGCGATAGAGCGCCACCATAGCCGCGATATCGCTAAAGTTAGTGGGCTTGAGCTCCTTAATATAGCGGCGCATCCCTGAGCTTTCCAGTTGGAAGATGCCTTTAGTTTCCCCCGAGGCAAGCAACTCAAAGGTCCTGGCATCGTCGAGAGGAATGTGCTGCAAATCCAAGGAGATTCCACGATTCTGGGCAATAATTTCTTTAACTTTAGCCAGAATAGTCAAATTGGATAAGCCCAGGAAATCCATTTTTAATAGTCCCAGGCGGGCAATGTTCCCCATGTGGAACTGAGTCATGACAGTGCGCTGCTCACCCTTCCTCAGCAGTTGCAGTGGCACGTATTCGATTAAGGGCTCATGCGCTATAACCACACCGGCGGCATGGGTGCTTACGTGCCTGACCACCCCCTCCAATTTCTTAGCCGAGTCAATCAGGTTACGTATTGCTGCATCCTGGTGATAAATGTCATAAAGCTCCCTGCTTTGTTCCAGAGCCCTATCCAGGGTTATGGTCAGCTCCAGAGGAATGAGTCGAGCTACCCGATCAACCTGAGCATAAGGCATGCCTAAAGCCCGCCCCGTGTCTCTTATCGCTGCTCTGGCTCCCATGGTGCCAAAGGTAATAATTTGAGCTACGTGGTCGGAGCCATATTTCTGGTTAACGTAGGCCAGGACTTCATCACGGCGATCGTCCTGAAAATCAAGGTCAATATCAGGGAGCTCGCGGCGCTCGACATTAAGGAATCGTTCGAAAACAAGCCCGTATGCTAGCGGGTCTACATCAGTGACGCCCAGACAGTAAAGAGCCAGGCTGGCAGCAGCACTTCCCCGAACACCGAAATAGATGCCCCGTTCTCTGGTGAAGGAGATTATATCCCAAACAACAAGGAAGTAATGGGCAAACCTTGTCTTCTGGATGACATCAAGTTCTTGGCTAAGCCGTTCCTTGACCTCTCCCCGATGCAATCGGGGCTGGTAACGTTTTCCCAGACCCTGCCAGCAGAGCTCAGCCAGGAAATCATCAGCTTTCCTGCCCTCGGTCAATTCCACTTGTGGCAGATGCAGCTTGGTGAAATCTAGCTCCAGCTGACACATATCAGCAATGACTTGAGTATTCTCCACGGCCTGAGGTAAGTCAGTAAATAACTCTTCCACCTCTTCAGGGCTTTTCAGGTAGAAGAAATCGCCAGCCATCTTCAGCCTTTTTTCATCATACACAGAGGTATTAGTCTGTATACACAAAAGAAGTTCATGGGCTAAGGCATCTTTTTTATCAACGTAATGCACATCAAATGTGGCTACCGGCGGTATATTGAGTTTAGCGGATAGCGAAATAAGCTCCTGGTTGATTTGCTCCAGTTCCGGCATAGGATGCCTTTGAATCTCCAGGTAGTAATCACCGAAGACTTCCTTGTACCATGAAGCTGCCCTGGCAAGCTCGTCGTTTCGCCCTTCGAGGATAAGTCGAGCCAGTTCCCCATGAGCACACCCGGAAAGGGCAATAAGCCCGTCATGATGAAGCTTGAGAAGCTCCTTATCTACCCTGGGCTTATAGTAAAACCCCTCAAGGTAGCTTTTAGTAACCAGTTGGAGCAAATTGCGGTAGCCCTTTTCATTCCTGGCCAGTAAAGTAAGATGATATGGGGTTTTGTGAGCTGGCTCCCGGCTATGGCAATCGGTCTCGGCGACATAGACTTCGCAGCCAATGATTGGTTTTATACCTGCTTCCTTAGCCGCCACATAAAAATCGATGACGCCATACATGGCGCCGTGGTCAGTGATAGCAAGGCTGTCCATGCCCAACTCTTTGGTCCGGGCAATAAGCTGAGGGATGCGGCACATGCCATCGAGCAAGCTATACTCAGTGTGGACGTGAAGGTGGGCAAACTTCCGTGGCATTAGCTAGATTATAACATTTGCGCCGAGAGCACCAAACGAGGAATTTCCAGCTATCAAAAATTTCTTTACCATCACAATGAGCATCTACTAAAATGGTCACCGCTAGCCATAGTCACCCACATAAATCCCGACGCAATTTTAGCCATCATTGCGAGTCCCTCACTTCTTGTAATTCTGAACCTTTCCTTCCTTGTCATTGCGAGCGAAGTGTGGCAATCCCTTGTCCCCACTGAGATTGCTTCGGCTGACTTCGTTATCCTCGCAATGAAAAGGGGATGTCATTCTGAGCCGAAGGCGAAGAATCCCGCCTCCGCTCGGCGTAAATTCCGCGTGGCAATCTCATCAGATTCCCCGTAGGGGAGCTTCTTGTGAGCGCCCGCAAATTTATAGGGGACAAGCTGTTTTCTTACGAAAGTAGGGTTACTAATAGGTGATTGACAGGTAAGCGAACGAGTCTTAGACTATATTCAGTTAGTCTTAGGGGGTGTTGGTATGACTGTAAAAATAAATGGTCGAATTTATTATAGGACTGCTGAAGTTTGCCAGATGGTTGGCATAGGTAAGAGCACTTTGTTCCGCTGGATCAGGCAAAACATCGTAAAGGATGCGGAATATAGAGATAGGAAGGGGTGGAGGCTGTTCACGGAGGACGAACTACACGGTCTTAAGTCGGAGACTAACAAAGTTCAGAAGAACCGTGTGGCCAAAATATGAGAAATACCATCAATTTTAAGTAACAAATTCAAGGAGGTGTATCGTGGTGACCACGATGAGCAAGAGCCAACAATCCAGAAAGGTGGTAAGCAAAGATGTGAAACAAATAGTTGAGCTTCCCTCCGAGACCCCCGAGGAAGTTAGGGATCCTCTTGATGAGTTAATGAGCCAGGCCCAGGCCGCCTATACATCCTATCTGCAAGCCCAGAGAAAGGTAGCGGCAGCATATCAGGAACGCCAACGCCAAGGGGAGAAGGCCTATAAAGAAATTGAAGAGCTCGCTGCTAAAATTTGTGCAGAAGCCATAGAAAAAGCCGCGCGCGCCCTGGAAAAGGCTGAACAGGAAGCCGAGGAAGCGTATAAGAAAGCGAAGATGGGAGCTAAGCGGGTTTACCAGGACAATGTGAACGAGGCATTGAGAGTACGCAAGGAGACCACTGAGCAAGCCTGGGAAGAAACTAAAGGAAATTCAGAGAGAATCTGGAAGGTCTTTCAGGGTGAAATCAAGAGGTAGAAATGTGACCGAATATCATGAAATGCAACGGGACTGATGTGTTACATTGGTACTCTTGTAGTTATTGAGTCCCATGAAAAAAGGTGGATGATATTATGAGTAATACCGCTAAAAACGATGGTGTCATTGTGCTGGGGGGGCGTAAGTTCAAGCGAGTAAAAAACGGGCTAGATGAGGCTCAGGTAGCGTCTTTTATTGACGAGTTGATCAAGGAACTGGATGAACTAGCCCAATCCCAGGACCATATCGCATCTCTTAACAGACTTGCGGAGATGACCGTTGTCGAAGCCGACAAGCTGGCCACGCAGCTCAAGGAAGAAGCCGCAGAACAAGCTAAAGCTGAGAGTACTGCCATTATAGATAAAGCCAAGGAGCAAGCTCGACAGATGGCGGAAAAGAAAACAGCTGAAGCTGTGGAGATTGCTAATGAAAAGGCTAACGCAATCAAGGCCAAAGCCGAAGAGGAAGCAGCACTGCTGCTAGAGAACGAGAGAAATAAAATCCAGGGTGAACTACGCAACATTATAAATCAACAATTTGGCTCTATGCTGGAAGGACTGGAAAGCCTTAAGCAGCAGGCGGCAGCGGTACAGACAGATTTTGACAATAAGCTGTCTAAACCCAGGGGGGAGGACAGCGCCGCAGCCGCGAAAAGCTCAGAAGAGAGCGACACCATAGTCGCGGAAGAGAGCAATGCACCTGACGAACACCCGGAGCCAAGCCGGGCTACGGACCACACCGAAAAGAGCTTCGAACTCTCGAAACTATTTGAGAGTGGAGACAAGCCAGGGTTGGGCAAGCCGCAATGGGAAGTGGAAATTTTACCTCCGTTTGATGTAGCCAAAATCATGGAAGTCGTGTCCTTCCTTGACCAATTACCCGAAGTTGCAAATACTGAGATGATTGTACCTCAGATTGATACGCCTTCAATTCTGGTTTTCCTGCGTGACTCCCTGAACCTTGTTGATGTACTGCAAACAATCCCCGCAGTGGCTGATGTTGAAGAGGTCCCAATTGACAAAGCTGCTACCAACGACGAACCAGAGAAAGGACCAAGGAAAGTTCGCATAAGCCTCTCGGAGAACACAACATCGCATGGAAAGAAATAAAGAAACCCATGAAAGCACCTAAGCCTCGGGCGGCATTTTATGTGCCGCCTCTTTTTTTCGGGGAATATAAATCCCCACCATGCAACTTCGAAGTACGACTCCTTGGAGTCGCACTTCACCTCCAGATTTTTGTAGTTGCCTGATTTATCAGGTTCTGCCCGTCCCTTACCAGGGACAAGTAAGTCTACAGCGGAAAGATTTGAGCGGATGCTTAAACCCTGGCTGGAGAAAATTGTTGCCAAATGTTGATGATGCAGATAGCGCGCCTAGAGGGATTTGAACCCACGACCCCCGGTTCCGAAGACCGGTGCTCTTGTCCGCTGAGCTATAGGCGCACCGCAATATAGAATTCTAGTGCCAGAGCCCTCTCGTGTCAACTTATTCCCATAGCCCTAAAGGGAATATGCCTAAACCTCCTCTAGTTGAAAGTTGCTCAGCGTGTGTGCTATAAAGGCAACAAGTAAGAGGTAAGTTTTTCCCAAAAAATGAAGGAGTTCCTAGCTTGTCAACTTACTATTAAGGGTCAGTACGGGAGCCGGGGCTGAGCCCTTACCATTCAATTTATGGGCCTTTTACCAATGCTGATGAGATTTTGGGGAAACTAGACTCTTACTGCAATAATCATTCTTAAGCTTAAGGAGGAGATTGCTATGAATTATGAGAGTTTCCTTGAATTGGTTAAAAAAAGAAGGAGCATCCGCAGGTTTAAGCCAGACCCTATACCTGATGAATATGTGGACAAGATTATTGAAGCTGCTCGCTGGGCTCCATCGGGCTTTAACTCGCAGCCGTGGGAGTTTGTCGTCATCAAGGATAAGAAATTAAAGGACGATGTTATGCGAATTATCAGGCCGCCGCGTCCAGCCGGAGCCTCGGGATTCTCCAAATTGGAAGACATGTGTGAGCCCTGGATGCGACAGAAACGGCAGCCCTGGCTTGACCCGGAAATGGAGTACCAGAATGCCCCGGTTCTTATATTACTCTTTGGCGATACCAGAACTCAGCTGGGGTTACCCATGGTGGTAAGATGTGACCCGCATATAAAACAGTCAATCTACCTTTCCAGCCTGGCCAATGCCTTTCTGTATATGCACCTGGCGGCTACGACGCTGGGTCTGGCCAGCCAGTGGGTATCTTCGGTGGCATCACCTTATAACCACTGCTTACTAAAGAACCTTTTACACATACCCAACGAGATGGAGGTCTACGATATGATCGCCTTGGGCTATCCTGCTTACAAATCGAGGCCCAAGCTGATGAGGCCGCTCGACAAGATGGTTCATCGTGACTACTTCAGCGAAGAAGATTTCCGCACTAACGAAGAGGTCAGAAACTTTATCAAGAAAACTAGAGCCTGGGTTTTCGCCAATCACCGACGTGGGGCGGATAAGAATATGGTGGGGTGAGTGGAGGGATTTGAACCCTCGATCTCCAGGGCCACAACCTGGCGCCTTAACCACTGGGCTACACTCACCACAACCACAAATAGTATACTTTACAACGGCCGCCACTTTCAATCTTGAAAGCGAGCGATTAGCTGCTAGCGTAGCAAACGCAGTGCCTCAAGAGCTTGAGTTCATAGCATCCAGAAAGCTCTCTGAGAACCGATCTATCCAATGTAAGGGACCCTGTTGACTTGTATGAACTGTGCGCCACCCGCCAAAAAGTCGTCCCGGCTTCTGGTTAAGTAAAGTGGATAATAAGCGCTATCACTCCACACAATATCAAGAAGATGCCCACCAGATAATTGAGGATTTTAGGAAAAATCATTATGATGATACCGAAGATAAGGGCGATGATTCCTCCAATCAGAGCTATATTAGTATGTAGAGCAAGCATGGATTATCACCTCCTTTAATTGAATTACTCTAATATGCCATGAAAATAAGTATTTCTGCAATAGGTACATTCCCCATTGTTATCAAGCTAGCCTTGTCAAACGCCAAACTTGAACTTGGCTATGCCTCCGAGTAAAATAACAAATATCATGATTGGATTTGAGTACATGAAGAAAATATCCCGGACATCCCCATCTAAAATAGTGTTTCTGGTACTAGACGGCGTAGGTGGTCTACCTCACGCCAAAACCGGTAAAACAGAACTGGAGTCAGCCAGGAAGCCCAACCTGAATCGCATAGCCAGGGACTCCCTTTGTGGGCTCACTGACCCTGTAAGCCCGGGAATTACGCCGGGGAGTGCGCCAGGGCATCTAGCGATTTTTGGCTATGACCCTGTCAAATATAATATCGGACGGGGAGTCGTGGAAGCCTTAGGAATAGATTTAGAACTAAAGCCAGATGATATCGCGGCACGGGGCAATTTCTGCACCCTTGATGACAAGGGAATCATTATCGACAGGAGGGCAGGACGGGTTTCGACAGAGAAAAGTACCGAGTTATGCCGCTCATTGAACAATATCGCCATAGATGGCGCTGAGATTTCTGTGCTGCCGGTGAAAGAACATAGATTTGTGCTCATCCTCCGCGGCGAAGCTTTGTCTCCTGAGCTAGCAGATTCTGACCCCCAGCAAGCAGGGCTAGCCCCCAGAAAGATAGAGGCGTTGTCACCGCAGGCAGAGAGAACAGCGGAAATTGCCAACGAATTTTTATCTCAAGCAAGAAGCCTCTTACAAGGTGAAACCCCCGCCAACATGGTGCTTCTGCGCGGCTTCTCCCGTCGCCCCGACATCCCCCCCATATCTGAGATCTATAAATTAAAGCCGGCAGCCATCGCTACGTATCCTATGTACCGGGGGCTGGCCAGATTAGTGGGGATGCAGGTGCTGCCGGCCGGTGAAAGCATAACAGAGCAATTGAACAGCCTACGCCGCTACTATGCCGATTATGATTTTTTCTTCGTCCATTTTAAGAGCACCGATGCCAGAGGGGAGGATGGCAATTTCCAGGCTAAAGTTCAGGCCATTGAGGAACTTGATAATGCCCTCCCCAGCTTGCTCAGCTTAGACCCGGAGGTCCTGATTATTACCGGAGACCACTCTACCCCCGCAACCTTAGCCATGCATAGCTGGCATCCAGTCCCTTTCATGCTAAAGTCCCAATGGTGTCGCCCCGATAATGTCGCTGAGTTCTCGGAACGAGCCTGCCTTGCTGGTGGTATGGGGCGCTTTCCGGCTACGGAAATCATGCCCTTAGCTATGGCTAATGCTTTAAAATTGGACAAGTTTGGCGCCTGATGAGAAGAAATACTAAGCACCAAATACAAAATGCTAAACAATATCAAATCCCAATGAGAAAAACATGAAGGCTTGGACAATGTCATTTAGAGACGCTCTTTCCTTCTGTTGTTATGCCAGGATAGAGCCTAGACAAAGTCCCTCTCATCTAGTATACTAATAGTAGGTATAGGCATTACGACATATTTTTCCCTGAGCTTTAGCCTTTGTGTTGCTTGGAGATTAAGGGACAAAAGTGACGAGAGTAGAGGGAAAGGAGGTGAGAGGGAGAAATGAGGTATTGTTTTTTTGGGTGGTCACCCGGCCGGTGATAGTCTAACGAGACAACCGACCCGAAGAGGTCAATCCCTGAAGAAGCTTGCTTTTTGTGTTTCATGAAGGAGGGTGCCCTATGGAAGTGAGGATCGTTCCCTGGAAAAGCCGCGATGCCCTTGGTCGAGGGGCGATAAGGTAGTAGAAACTGACGAAAGGAGAAAATGATGAAAAAGATATTTAGTATCCTATTTGCCCTGGTGCTGGTGCTGAGCTTCAGCTTGGTGGCTACCCCGGTTAGCGCTCAAGTCCCTTATGCTGAGCTGACGACAAACATCACCGTGCCCATAGACAATGTTGACATTATGGGCGGTACCGAGTTTACCGTCAGCGCCAACGTGACAAACAACGGGACTTGGAAGGCAAGGGATGTTATGGCAACCATAGGGATAAGCGGCAATGCTACCCTGAAGGCAGGTGAGGTCGCTACCAAGAGTGTAGCCGCCGGAGAGTTTGGCGTTAACTGGACTGCTGTGGTAAATTGGACTCTTGTCTGCACTGGTGGGGGTACTGTAAGTATAAATGTCACTCCGTCAGGTAAGGACGACGGTACCCTCAACGATATAATTCCAGGTCGCCTCCACTCTGACACGGTAAGCATTAATCAGGAGAAAGTTCTCGAGGTGACTATTTTCGCGCCTGACGGCACTGCATTTAATGTCACTGATGAGTTTCGTATCACCGCCAACGTGGAGAACATCAGCTCCCTCAACGCGACGGATGTCAACCTGACCATATCCATAGACCGCTATGCCCAGCTGAAGGCAGGTGAGTATGCCACCAGGACGGTGGGCACACTTAACTCTGGCGCTACATCAACAAATTATACCTGGACCCTTGAATGTACCGGTGACGGCTTTAGCAGGATAACCGTCACTCCATCAGGCGAGGTCGAGGGCGAACCCATACCCACCGACGCCCTTACACCCGCCACGGTTACCGTTGAGCAGGGAGTCTTCCAAAAGGAATCCATAGACCTTGTCGAGGGCTGGAACCTTATTTCGCTGCCCCTCATCCCCCTTGATTCAGATATCGATGTGGTGCTGGCTGGCGTCCTGGACTACGTCATCAGCGTCTGGCACTATAATGCCGCAACCGCCACCTGGCACACCTTCGCTCCCGGTGCTCCACCCGATCTTGACTCGATGGAAGACGGCAAAGCCTACTGGATTAACATGGAGGCGGCCCAGACACTGAATTTAGCCGGCTCAGAAATGCCTAAAGGTACGCAACTGCCGCCAGCTTACGACGTGGTAGTCGGCTGGAACATGGTCGGTTTCAAGGCCACAACTAATGCAACAGCTGCAAATTACCTTGATGGCACGGAATGCGTTAGGATATACGGGTTTAAGGATGGCGCTTGGTTCACAATTCCGGGGCCGGATTATGATAGCCCCGAGATGGAGCCAGGCCGCGGTTACTGGATGGCATTCACAGAACCAGGAACAATTTATCCATAAGTGTGGTAGCGTAAATTATGGAGGCGCGGAGAACAATAAATAAATTAACAGGACGAAGCGTCGGCAGGCTAGCAGGAGCCCTCGGGCTCTTGTTAGCTCTGTGCCTCATCGCTGGCGGCGTTATGCCAGCCTATGCCCTCGACCCACCGCCAGAAATGTCCCACCAGTTCTATGGCACTGTAAGTTTCGACGGTAACCCGGTGGCTGAAGGGACACCGGTGGAGGCTTTCGTTGACGACGTCAAGGAGGCGGAGACCATCGTGGATGGTGAGGGGAGGTATGGCTACGACCCAATATTCAGGGTGCCGGGCACGGCTGGTGCCACGGTGACATTCTATGTTGACGGCATCGAGGCAGATGAGGATGCTATCTGGGAGTCGGGCAAGGTGCAAGAACTTAACCTGACAATTCATGAAGGGACAGAACCGCCAGTGCAATATGAGCTGACCATCTCCAGCACCACTGGAGGTTCTGTAACCACCCCTGGCGAGGGGGTGTTCACCTATTACTCCGGGACAGTGGTCCACATCCTGGCAGAAGCTGAGACAGACTACCAGTTTGTCGAGTGGACTGCGCCGGCGGGCACCTTCGGTGACGCGAGTGCCGCCGAGACTACCTTCACAATGTCGGCTCAAGATGTAACTGTCACCGCCCACTTCGATGTGCCCTACATCCTCACCATGGCAGCAGAACCTGCCGCCAGTGGGGATGCGATTGACGTGGGTGCTAAAGGTGCTTATGTAGCAGGCGCAACAGTCAGCATAAAAGCGGAACCCGCAACGGGCTACGGGTTTGCTAACTGGGCAGCAGCCCCGGCGGTCACATTCGGTGATATGACTGCAGATGAGACTACCTTCACAATGCCGGCTCAAGCTGTAACTGTCACCGCCCACTTCGACGTGGCCTACATCTTCACCATGGCAGCAGAACCTGCCGCCGGTGGGGATGCGATTGATGTGGGTGCTAAAGGTGCTTATGTAGCAGGCGCAACAGTCAGCATAAAAGCGGAACCCGCAACGGGCTACGGGTTTGCTAACTGGGCAGCAGCCCCGGCGGTCACATTCGGTGATATGACTGCAGATGAGACTACCTTCACAATGCCGGCTCAAGCTGTAACTGTCACCGCCCACTTCGAGGAGGTGTCGCCTATAGAGGTTCCGACGGTTACCACACAAGCCGCCACTGCCGTCTCCTCCTACTCAGGCACCGTGAACATGATCTACACTGTGGGCAACTTCAGCTCGGTGGAAGTGCGTTTTGCCTGCAAGAGGTCCACCGACCCGACCTGGTTTTATACTACTTGGGTGTCTAGAACAGCAGATGGCACCTATACTGAGGTGCTCACAACGCTCATTGCGCAGACGGAGTATGAGTTCAAAGCCCAGCTTAAGTATAACGATACTACGATTGAAGGTGATATCTATCACTTCGCCACGGCCCCAGGGTCCAGTACGAGTTTAGATGATTTATTGGGTTATTTAGGTTGTTTTATTGCTACCGCAGCCTACGGAACTCCCACCGCTGAACAGATTGATGTATTGCGAGAGTTCCGGGATGTCGTGCTGCTGAAAAGCACCACAGGCTCTCGATTTGTTGTCCTGTACTACCGGCTTAGCCCTCCCATCGCGAATTTCATAGCAAGAAGTGACCTTTTGAGGACTCTTGTCAGGGAGCTCCTGGTTGACCCCATTGTTTGGATTGTTGAAGCTACGGGAGACATATGGCGGAGTTAGAGATATTGTGTTGACGAGTCCGGTGACTTTGATGATTGCCAGGGAACGAGATGAAGATTATATGTTAATGACCAAAATCCAAAACAAAGCGGGTTTTGGTATTTAAATTTGGACTTTCATTAAGTTATTGTTCAGGATTTACTAGCCCGGTTTAACTCTCTCGTTCGGGCTGAGTCGCCTCCACCAAACCTGCTTGTTGCAGTGCTTCCATAATGCGGGCAGCCCTAGGATAGCCAATACGAAGACGGCGCTGTAAGAAAGAAGTGGAGATATGTTTATATTCTTGTGCCAGGCGCTTTGCATCTTCCAAAAGAGGGTCGGGAGGGGCAGCTATCTGCGCACTTAATGGGCGCTCAGCCACCTCATCAAAGTCGACAGAGCTCATCTCCCCGACTTGTCGGGGCCGCTGATTTCCCCAGAAATACACCAATCTATCGATTTCAGCATCAGAAACAAAGCTTCCTTGAAGACGTTTAGGCTTGCTAGCTTCAGTAGGCATGTAGAGCATATCCCCTCTACCCAGCAATTTCTCAGCACCTACCATGTCAAGTATGGTCCTGGAATCTACGTGAGAGGTGACTGCAAAACTAATGCGGGTAGGAAAGTTAGCTTTAATAAGCCCGGTAATTACATCTACTGAAGGGCGTTGTGTAGCTACGACGAGATGAATGCCTGTAGCCCGAGCCAATTGAGCTAACCGACAAAGCGCATGTTCCACCTCATCGAAAGCTGTCATCATTAAATCAGCCAGCTCATCGATGATGAGCACTAAATATGGCAACTCTTCTCCGGGTGAGCGGTCTCTGTTATAACCCTCAATATTGCGTGCCCCCGCCTGAGCAAACTGACGATATCGACTATCCATCTCCTGACTAAGCCATCTCAAAGCCTTTATCGCCTTATCAGTATCCACAACCACAGGGGCAAGTAAGTGGGGCACTCCATTAAAGGTCACTAACTCCACCCTCTTGGGGTCAACCATGATGAACCGAACGTCGTCGGGGCTGTTGTGTAAAAGCAAGCAACAAATAATAGAATTAAGACAAACAGTTTTACCACTGCCAGTAGCTCCAGCGATAAGCAAATGTGGCATCCTGGTCAGGTCTGCTGCCATCGCCTCACCACCAGCACCTTTACCCAGAGCGATAGCTAGCTTGGAGCGGGCTTTAATCTTCTGAAAAGCAGCGCTCTCTATCGCACCGCGAAGGGCAACTGAGCCAAACACAGTGTTAGGAACCTCAATGCCCACCACCGATGCCCCGGGCACGGGAGCCTCAAACCTGATGCTGGGAGCAGCTAGGGCTAAAGCTAAATCATTGCCCAAAGAGGTAATGCGGTCTACCCTTACCCTGATTCGGGATACTTCTTCCATTTTCGTTTCATAGCTACCATCCCTTCCCTTTTCTCTTAATTCTTTATATTTTCTGTCCCAACCAGGCTCAACACCAAACTGTGTCACGGTAGGCCCAATGTTTATCTGTACAACCTTGGCTTCTACTCCATAGCTCGCTAGAGCTTCCTCTATCAATCGGGCTCGTTGGTCGATGTCTGCCCTGTCCAATGTCACCTCAGCCGGCTTATCCAGGATATCAATCGGCGGAAGATGCCACCCTCCGAGGGTGAGAATTGGTTCGTGTTCTGATTGCCACACGGGAGGAGCCAAGCCCCCAAGGCGTTGAGTGCTCGGTGCTTCCGCTTCATAAACTGCCCCTGCCTCGGGGGGAGTAGCTTCGAGAGGGATAGCTTTAGTCCCGACTTGTCGGGGCCGGGGAAAGATGACCCTGGGACGGCGTCGGAAAACTCTGGTCAGGAAACGCCAGCTATTCTTGGCAGCACTCCAAGACTTACGAGGAATGATAAAAATAATGCCCAGAAGGACAAGCCCGGCTACCCCAAGCCCTCCCCCGACATTAGAATCACCTATTATGCTTTGCCCGAATGTGCCTCCCAGTGTGGCTTGCCTCAAAATACCTTCTCCGGGGAAGAAAGCAAGGATTCCCCATACAGCAAAAGCCAGGCTAATGCCCCCGAGAACCCAATTCCACCTATGTTTCACAACAGAGAACTGCCGCCGCCATGCCACCCAGACCAGCGAGCCCAAAGCGATGGCTATTATTATTAATCCATAACCAAACAATGTGAGTATGTCTTCCCATAGCACATACAGCAAGACCACTATTACGACAATTACGATAAGCCTTCGCCCCACCGGTGAAGCTAGGAAGCCGAAGAATCGCTTCCATGCTGGCCGGCTTCCTTTTGCCTTCCGCCCCGGATTAGACCTACTTTTTGCTTTAGCCACGGACTTATGCCTCGAAATTAGTAGCCAGAAGTTCACTCCCTACTGGCTACTGGCTACTGGCTTCTGAATTCTGAATTCTTCCGTCTTACCTCCACAACCACGGGAATGATGATGGGACGACGATGAATTCGTTCATAAAAGAATTTGCTCAGGGAATCCTTTACTTTGGTATCAACGAAGCTCCGATCAAAATCGGGGCGTCCCTTAGAAATGAATTCTTTCCTTCCGTTCTCTAAAGCAGCCAGCACCACATCTCGGCCTTTCTCAATCAATGCCTGTTCCCCTCCAGCATCAACAAAGCCTCGCGTTATAATGCGTGGCCTTTCAGCTAGTTTACCACTTTCGGCATCGACAGCAATGGTCACCACAACGACGCCGTCTCGTGAAAGTAGTTTGCGGTCCCGAAGCACAACGTCATCCAGTTCGCCTGTTATCAGGCCGCTTACATAGATAACTCCGACACGGGTTCTATCAACCACCTTCCCTGAATCGCGCCCGAGCTCAAGCACGTCCCCGTTATCAAGGACAAAAATGTTATCCGTGGGGATACCCATACTACAGGCTAACCCGGCGTGCAACTTCAAATGGCGATACTCACCATGAACGGGAACAAAGAATTTAGGCTTAACCAAACTAAGCAAAAGCTTCAACTCCTCTTGACTACCATGCCCGTGAACGTGAACTTGAGCCAGCTTGTCATAAATTACATTGGCGCCCTGACGGAAAAGGCTGTCTGTAGTTCTGCTAACCAATGTCTCATTGCCGGGAATAGGAGTTGCGGAAATCACCACGGTGTCGCCAGGGACTATCTGAACTCTACTACTGGGGTCACGATTAGCCATGCGCACCAGGGCAGAGGTGGGCTCACCTTGACTTCCTGTGCTCAACACGATAACTCGATTGTGAGGCAAGGTCTTAAGTTCGTCCAAGCGACAAGTAATGCCGGGGGGAGCAGTAAGATAACCCGTTTTCAATGCCATGCTCACTATCTCCTTCATGCTCCGCCCGATGATAAATACACGGCGACCATGTTTAACGGCAACATCAAACACCTGCTGCACGCGAGATATGAGAGAGGCAAATGTAGTTACGATTACCCTCCCCTTTGCCTCGCTTACAATCCGATCTAAAGTATCGCTAACCACCCTCTCGGAAGGAGTATATCCAGGAAGCTCGGCATAGGTGGAGTCAGAAAGAAGAAGCAAAACACCCTTTGCCCCTAGCGAAGCTAATTGGTTAAAGTTAGTAGCCTCGCTAATGACCGGGGTATAATCAATCTTAAAATCACCACTGTGAACTACAATTCCCAGGGGAGTGTGAATTATCAGCCCCACAGAATCAGGAATACTATGGCAAACAGGGAAAAACTCTATGGTGAAATTACCTAGTGTAACCCTGCTCCCCGGGCTAACTAAATTCAATTTTGCGTCAGTTTTCACCCCCCGCTGCTTGAGTTCCACGAGAATCAGCTCTCGAGTGAACTTGGCAGCATAAATGGGAGGGGCGAGCCGAGGTAAAATGTAAGGCAGCGCCCCGATGTGGTCTTCGTGCCCGTGAGTAATCACTATCCCCCTCACTTTTTGCTGTCTCGCCAAAAGATAGCTAATATCTGGGATAAGCAAGTCGACTCCCGGCATTTCCTCGCTGGGGAACATGAGTCCGGCATCAATGACGACGATGTCGTTGCCATATTCCAATGCCATCATGTTCCTACCAATTTCACCTAATCCACCTAGAGGGATGACTCTTAATTTATGTTTCGGCATGGTTTTTCTTCTTCCTTTCATTCAGGACATGGTTCTAAAACAAGCTTAATTGTTGAGATTCAACTGTGTCTTGAGGCAGGTCTTTACCCTGGGCTAGTATCTGCGGAATCTTGAGCATATCCGCTTCGATGGTCCGGCGCAGAGAGCCTTGATGGAGGGCCGCCGCAGGATGATACATGGGGTAATAAAGGACGCCTCCTGACTTTCGTGGCTTTCCATGAATCTTGCTTATGCTCTGGTTGGGAAAATACCGAGCTAGAGAGTAACGTCCCAAAGTAACAATCATTTGAGGCTGAATTATCTCTATTTGACGGTCCAGCCATTTGCTACAACTCTGTATCTCCGCTGGCAGCGGGTCACGGTTTTGGGGCGGACGACACTTAATTACATTAGCAATATAAACTTCTTCCCTGCGTAAACCGATTGAGGCTAACAGTTGGTCCAGAAATTGCCCTGCCGGCCCGACGAAAGGACGCCCTTGCTGGTCTTCGTGCCAACCCGGAGCTTCACCGATAAAAAGTAAATCTGCATCCTCGGCCCCCTCACCAGGCACCACCTTAGTGCGATACTTAGCTAGCTCACAATCCTGGCAAGCTACAATTTCCTCACAAAGTTGAGTTAAAGCTGACATCTAATTCGATGGTAGCATATCTACCTTTGTCGGTCAATTGGAATCCCTGCTAGCCCCCCGACAGGTCGGGGCTCAACTTAGTTACTCTTCCTCCTCTTCATCCTGCTCCCAAATAGGCTCGGTGAATTGGTCAATAAATTCAGCCGTAACTCTCTTCGCTATTCTATCCATCTCCTCGTCTACTTGCTTAGCCAGATTGTCAAGGTCGGTCAAGTCAAGTGTAATTCCTAACATTTCAGTTAGTATACCAAGTACAGCCAGGGACGCTCTGGGATTTGCTATTTGCGTGGCATACGCTGGCACTTCACCCAGCAAGCAAATGCCTTCCATCCCCCTTTCCTTGGCCATACCCAATATCAATCCATTCAATCCAGCGATGCGAAGGTTACCTCTGAGAACCACATTATGTTTGCTTAACTCGTCGACTAATTTAGAAGTTGTCGCTGCTCCCCAAACCTTCATTTCTTCACTATGGTGGATGCGTGTCACCGCAGCAGCACAACTGTACACCCTTGCCACCTTAAACCTTTGCGCTACATCCAAAACACGGTTAACCAGATCATATCCCTTGAAACCAGGTTGTTCCTCCCCGATAAAAATCACCAGACTTTGCTCCGCCTTAGCGGACTGCCAGTAATAAAACTTGCTCTCAGGGAAACGAGGGCTGTCAACTACATTGTCTCTGACTGTGACACCCATCGGTTCAAAGAAGCTGACAGGTTCAATCTCCCCTATTTCTACAGCGTTTAGCTTCTCCACAAGATACTTCGCTGCGGTTAGGGAAACGTCGCCAATGCCAGGCCAGGAGGCAAGCATGGAACAATTCTTAGGGCGTGGCTGTTTATAAAGCTTTATTACGTCTTTCATATATATCTTAGCTTCCCTTTGCCGTCACTGATACATTAGAGCAATATAAAGGAGGAGTTTGCAAAATCCCGCCAACCCATCTTGCTTCCTGCCCTATGCCCAGAAGCTCCTTTAGCACTTGATACACGTTACCGGCAATCATAGTATCCTTCACTCTTCCCACTATCTCACCATTCTCGACCTTGTATCCCAGTAAAACGTTGCCACCGAAGTCACCACCCAGAAGATTACCCTGTTCAGCCCCCATAACCTGCTCCACAATTAATCCTTCTTTCATGTCCTCCACCATCGCCTGGAAAGAAACATCTCCTCCGCTTAAAATAAGAGAGCTTATAGCTGGGCTGGGAAAACCACCACCTGCTCGCTGGCCGTTACCGGTGCTCTGAGTACCGGCTAAAGCTGCTGTTTGTAAATCATAAAGGAAATTCGTCACTACTCCATTTGTAACAAGCGGTAGACGCTGGCTGGACACCCCCTCGTCATCAAAAGGATAACTCCCTACGCCGTAAGCTATGGTAGCATCATCCCATAAGCTCAGCTTTTTGTCAAAAACTTGCTCCCCCAGTTTATCTTTTAAAGGCGAAGCCCCCTCGAGGACTGATTTGCCGTTAAACGCCAGCACTAGAGGACTCAGTAAGGCACTGGCTACTCCATTAGGTGTAAAAATTACCGGCAGCAGCTTGGTGGACACGGCAGCTTTTTTCTTAGCCATCTCCAGTTGCCATATCACTCTATCAGCCAGGTCATCAATCCCGATAAAATCGGGACGGCATGAGCTTTCGCTATCACCCACAAAAAGCATATCTGTATCCCGAACAAGAATGCCTTCCAGGCTAAGGCCGAAAAAGCTGCTGTCATACTTCCCCTCACCACCTTGAGAATTAATTAAGGATATGGAGCTTGTCCCCTTGGTTACTTGAACATCGCAAAGGATATCGGGAGTATGACCCCTGATCTTGGCTATAAGCTCCTTCCCGATCTCAACCAGCCTCTCCATAGCTATATCTTTTACCTTAGGGTCGAAGATGCGCACTTCCGAATAGTCCCGGGAGGAAGGAAATTGAAAATTGGCCGGACTGCCAAATTGAGAGGTTTCCACCGCCATGTCCACTAAATCCTCCAAAGTCCCTCTCCCTTGACGGGAGAGGCTAGGTGAGGGTGAACTCTTTTCTCCCATTCCCCCAACGCCGGTAGCAGTAGCAAAGCCGATTCTACCTCCCTTGAAAATTCGTAAGGCAGTACTGCTGCTCTCCTTGGTCTGAACTTGTTTTAGTTCATTGGCTTCAAACTGTATCCCGATGGAATCGGGAGAAGAAACCGAGAAAACTTCAGCTTGCTCAGCCACCTTTTGGGCAGAGCGGAGAACCTCCTCAAGATGTTCCATCTTAAATTCTAATCCCAAATTAGTAGTCAGTAGTCAGAATTCAGTAATCAGAAGCCACCCCTTCCCTACTGACTACTGGCTACTGTCTACTGTATTCTCTATTCTTATCTACCTCCTACCACACAATGACGAATCCTGATATGCGGGCTGCCATTAGAAACGGGTAGCGGAGATTGTCCCCCTTTGCCACAGCCACCACCCTGATTCATCTCCAGGTCATTGCCTATGGCATCTATATTTTGCAGGGTGGTAAAAACATTACCGGTTAGCACCACGGGGCGCAATAACTCTGCTAATCTCCCCCGGCGAATCATGTAAGCTTCCCCGGCGGAGAAGGTGAACATCTCCAGGCTGGTCGTCCCGCCGTACCAGTCCTTAACATAGACGCCCTCCTCGATGTCACCGAGCATCTCCTCGAAGGAAGTGCTGCCCGGCGCAATAAAGGTATTGCTCATTCGCACTATTGGGGGAAAGCGGTAATTAACGGCTCGAGCATTCCCCGTAGCCTTTTCTCCCATCTTAGCCGCAGTTTCCCGGGAATGAAGCCTTCCCTCCAGAATGCCCTCCCTGATAAGATAGTTTTCCCTTGCCGGCGTCCCTTCATCATCGTATTTATAACTTCCCCGCAGGTTGGGAATCGTAGGGTCATCAATGATATTGAGATGCTTGCCGCCAAATCTTTTTCCCAGGACCATGACTTGCTGCAGGTTTTCATTTTGATATACAAAATCCGACTCGGATAAATGCCCGAAGGCTTCATGAGCAAAGACTCCAGCCAGAACAGGGTCCAAAATTACGGTATACTCTCCACCTTTTACCTGGGGGGCGGAAAGAAGGGCTGCGGCACGCCTCGCTATCTCCCTGGCCTGCTCATGTAGCCCCTCCACGGCGGAAAACTCGCCAGTGCTTCCCAGGCTCAGTCCTGCTTGCTGGACCTCGTTATCCTCGCGAGCTATGGCTGTCAATCGTAAATTAAGGTCGGTTTTAGCTTGCTCTATATAACTACCTTCGGAATTGGCGAAAATGCGTTGCTTTCTGCCATCGCGGTAATTGATTCTTGAGCTTTGAATCTTCGGGCTGCTTAACATAATATCGTTATAGCTATCCAAAAGCTCTTTCTTGGTCGCCAACGGTATGGTTGTGGCATCTCGCTTCAATTGCGGGACTACTTTGTCCACCACAGGCTCCATTGGGAAAAGCTTCAATGATTCTCTGCTGGCTAACCTTGCCTCCTCCACTGCAAGGGCTACCTTGTCCCGCAGTCCGTCAAGACGATTAAAGCTGACGAACCCCCAGCTACCCCGGACTAACGCGCGAACGTTGCCACCCGAATTACGAGCCCTGCTTATTTCCTCCAGCCTCTCCCCCCTGTAGGCAATACTGGTAGCCTGACTCTCTTCAAAATGGATTTCGATATAGTCGGTACCATGGCCTTTCAAGGCCTCAGAAATCAGGTCCCGCATGCCTCTATTGTAGCCTTTGACACGAATAAAGGCAAAGAGTGCTGCCATTCTGAGCCGCCTCTCTTTTGTCATTGCGAGCCCCGACAAGTCGGGGCGTGGCAATCTCACGCTCGAGGCGTGAAGGAATCCTTTCCTTCACGATTTAAATGGTGAACACTACGGTTGCTCCTTCCTGAAATTTTTGCATTTTGAGTTGTCATTTTGATTTTTGCCTTTTGATTTTTGAATTTTAATGACCTCCCAGCATAGTAAAATATTGCCGAGCTTTAATTTATGCCCATCTCCTGATATTATCTGGGGTACGGCGATGAAATTCACCGATAAACTGCTTAACGCAAGCCGAAAAAATAAAAGCTGGCTTTGCATCGGACTTGACCCCGACCCGGAGCTCATGCCCGGGGTAGATGTTCTACAATTCAACAAAGACATTATCGAGGCCACCTCCGACCTGGTCTGCGCCTATAAGCCCAATCTAGCTTTCTATGAAGCTTTAGGGACCGAAGGGCTGGCTATCCTGGAGAAGACCGTTAAATATATACCCGGTGATATTCCTGTAATTGGCGACGCCAAGCGCGGCGATATCGGTAACACTGCTAAAGCTTATGCCAGGGCTCTCTTTTCGGTTCTTGGCTTCGATGCCGCTACCATCAACCCCTACCTTGGCTTCGATTCCATAGAGCCCTTTATCAACTACCAGGACAAAGGGGTATTTATACTATGCCGGACATCAAACAAGGGAGCCACAGATTTCCAGGACCTTCGCACCGATGGCCTGCCACTATACGAAGCAGTGGCTCAAAAAGCCAAGGAATGGAATACTTATGGTAATATCGGCCTGGTAGTCGGAGCTACCTATCCTGAAGAATTAAAAAAAGTCCGCTCGATTTGCCCTGAAATGCCTTTGCTTATCCCCGGCATTGGCGCTCAGGGAGGGGACCTGGCTTCAGCGGTTGGCTACGGCGTGGATGCCCGGGGCGAGAAGGCCATTATCAACGTGTCTAGGCAAATTCTCTACGCTTCCAAGGAAAAGGATTTTGCCCGGGCGGCTAGAAACATGGCTGAAAAAATCCGCAACCAGATCAATGACTATAGAAATAAAGCTCGGTGACATAGTCCGTTTGCGCAAAGCGCATCCCTGCGGCAGCTATGAGTGGGAAGTGGTGAGGGTGGGCGCCGACATTGGCCTTAAATGCCTCAAATGCCAGAGAGGAGTGCTTTTAACAAGAGATGTGTTTGAGAGAAGGGTGAAAGAATTTGCTTCCAAAGGTGACTAGCTAACCAGCTTCGCGACAATAAAAATCACCCTGCAATAGTTTGTACAGTGACCAAGCCATACTATAGAGTTAAGGAGCCACAAAACACTATATTGTCACGCCGGAGGTAACAAGACAAGTAACTGTTTTCCTGGCTCAACAATCCGCCTAAACTATGAAATTCGAAATGATGTGAGTTCAAAGATTTCAGTCAGATCTTTTCGAATCCTATCATATACAGCCTTACGAATTGTGTAGGGCTCATTGAAGAAAGTTGTTAGTACAGACCTTGTAATCGATACATGCATGGATGAGGTCCACCTACCATATTTCTTCAACCTTTCTAACCAATGATCCATTAACTCATAGCAGTTCTTAGAAGAAGGACTTGGGAATTCAGAGATCTTCTGATTCAAAACCACAATAACTTCGTTACTACGGCCCTTTTCTAGTGGCTCGAAGTAGTAGTCGCAACTACCTGAAGCTTTGCGATCCTTACTTGGTTCTGGCCTTTCTATTTCAGCTACAGTACGCACAGGCAACAACTGATAGAATACTAACCTCTGGGATAATTGACCGAAGTTAAGTCTTACCATCTCAGAGTATCCATCTAGGAAATTCTGAAAGTATAGTTTGACGTATTTAACAAGTGTTTCGTCTTTGTAGAATTGAGTTACCCAATTACTACCTGTTGGAACTCTGTCGTATTCAGGCAATATGGGATCGCCAATGACAGTATAACCATTCTTAGCCAGTAGTTTTAACCTGAGGAGCAAATCATTAAGATGAATATTTTCTCCCCCAACACCTAGCATGACTTGTCCTGCTCCATAGCTATGTAAGAGTTTGTTTATCTGTGCCGCGATAAGAGAAATATCTGCCGGTATAGTTATTGCCAGAATGTGCTCGCGCACGAGATAACGAACCTCTGCTTGAGTATGTTCATAAAGCAACCTCGGTGGCTCTGGTAAATTCATACTTCGAATAAGCCCTTCAAGTTCCCTCCAAATATCTTCAATAGCTATCTTGTGTGCTCCAGCAATCCCCACTTCACTCAACGACAAGCCTCTGACTGCCTCATTGCACAGAATATCCGTATCTAGCAATGATCGCATGGTCGTACTCGCTGGGAATTCGCTTAATAGTCGAACCTTACCTCCGATTTTCTCTTCATTCGAATACCCATACGAAATATATGCCCCACCCTCACTCGAGAACCTACCGACTATCGCTGGTTTCGAACTTTTACCGAAATACACATTTGGCATCAGTATATCGCGCATAGCTGGAAACCAGCGTTCTATTACACGCGATCTCACTTCGAGTATTTCGCTTAATATAAGTCTACTAAGATCTTCATCGGATAATGCGGGAGTAGAGGTCGGGTTAGACAAAGCATTTGAAAGACAGCGTGTATAAAGATAAAGGTCTGCATCAAGCACGTCGAGTAAGAAGCGGCTTGTTTCGGAGCTATCATCAAACAGCGCAGAAGCAAAAATTGAAACCTGCTCCCACGATGGATTCGAGATAAACTCGATGATACCCTCATGTTTTCTAATTCGCTCAATTATGAGTTGACTCGCGAAATACTCCCGGAACGAAGCGTGCCAGAATGTGTACCCGCTTGCTTCCTTTTTGATCACCCCGCTGGAAACTAGTTCATTCAGCAAATCCACACTAGAGAAATCCACTCGTTCGCTGGATATTACATCATGTAGCTGACCTATTGTTTCATCTTCAGAAATAGAGTAGTTTGATTCAGTCTGCATATAAACCGCTAGTTTCGTAAGAGCTCTCTTTTTCCATATTGCGTCAATTCTTGCGCCTCTGGCTTTCTCCCACCTTGTAAATAGAAAGTCGAAGTACTTCATATAGACATCAGCTAAGCTAGTAGGCTTAGAGCCCTCGGCAAAGATATTAGCTATGAAGCTGAGAATTAGTGGATGCTTTGAAAGCTCGCGTAGAGGAGCTGGCCAAGAATAAAAACTGCCAGTATTAAACTCTCTTCCACTGAATTCAGCTATATATTTAATGATATCCGCATCTTGTAACGGCTCTAGATATGCTATTGGAAAATCCAAATCTGCAATGTGTGCCGTAGTTCTACAAGTGACTATTATCTCTACATTTTTATAGGTTCTAGCAATAGACTTGATCTGATTGATTTTCTCTGGTAATTCGTGTGGGGGCACCTCATCAAGACCATCGAATAGAAATACAACACTATAATTCTCAAGGATAGCTTTTATCCGTGAACTTTCAAGACGGAGACCATACTCGCTGAACACACTTTCGATTTGGGAGAAGACATCGTTCTGCCCCCAATTCCGCATATTGACATATATTGGTAACTGTTTGGTGCCGGTTTCCTCAATTGCAAGCTTAGAAAGACGCGCGGTCAGGTTTAGCAACTCTGTAGTTTTTCCCGAACCTGCTGCTCCCAAGACTACCACCCGTTTGTGTTTAGCCAAGATGGCATCCATTGTTTCTGAAGCGCCAAACTGCAGATTTGCTTTCATCGGTATGTAAAACTTAGATATGTTCCGAAGAGAAGCAGGGACAAGCGCAAGATAATGAGTCACTTCTTTTTCAAAGGACACTCTGGCTTGATCAAGCAGCTGTCGAGCATATTCACGAAGTTGCCCAGCGAGTTCTCCATCAGCAAGAACTCTCATTACTTCTGGATATTCTTTTTGCAATTGATAATCTTCAACAAGACGATGGAAAAAGTCGTCAAAAGAAGCTTTTACTATCTCACCAATATCATTTGCGTCTTTGAAAATGGCATATTTGGATTGTTTCTGAACAACGTCAAGCAACCGTTTTGCTTCACTTGATCTTGAAACGTCTTTCACGAAGGCAAAAACAGGTCTTTTAAGGCTAACCGCTTCATAGTATTCTTTCTTTACAGCGTCTGTAACTTTCCCTCCCAATATCAATATAAACAGATGGCAATCATTAACTCCGCGAAGGTAATAGTCCTCAGCTGGTAAGTCAGATGCTGGTGTATGTTCAAATGCCCAAGGAGTAGTTGGCGAATAATCTTTAACGGTCTTTATGACTTCAGATCGCTCAGAACTTAAGTCCTCAATCTCTTTATTCTGAACGGAGCTGATAAATATTTTTACTTTTTCCGTGGGTTCTGGCATTGTCTCATCATATAACCATTTAAATTTAAAAAGATGAATCTTGAGGAGATGATAACATAGAATAAAGCGAATCTAAAATGAACAAAACCGTAAAAAGTTGGCTTTATCAGCTCTGTGTGCTAGTTTATATGCTGTTTCATGGCGCGCTGTATCTTCCATATTGATTTGGATGCCTTCTTCGTTTCTGTGGAGCAGGTGCTTAACCCAGAACTGAAGGGAAAGCCAGTAATCGTCGGCGGAGACCCTGTGCACCGCGGCGTAGTTGCCTCTGCTTCCTATG
>CAYYUO010000003.1:0-44185 GCA_964474965.1 uncultured Dehalococcoidales bacterium | reverse complement strand
TTTCCGTTATCTCAGCCCATAGAAATCCCGAAAAACTAAGGGAGTATGGCCTGGAGGCAGAGAAGAGAGGGCTCAAAGTTATCATTGCTGCTGCTGGCAGAGCTGCTCACCTTCCCGGCGTCTTGGCTAGCTGGACAACTTTGCCCGTAATCGGTGTGCCCTTACCCACTAGCGAGTTAAAAGCCATAGATGCTTTACTTTCCATAAGCCAGATGCCCGGGGGAGTGCCAGTAGCCTGTATGGGCATCGGGGCGAGTGGAGCCAAGAATGCCGCCTTGCTCGCCGCCCAGATTTTGGGCACCGAGCATAAAGAGATAAAAGAAGCCTATCGTAAATACAAACAAGAGTTAGCAAGGGGATAATATGATTGAACGGTACTCCAGACCCCGGATGAAGAAAATCTGGTCTGATAAAAACAAATTTGACCAGTGGCTCAAGGTGGAAGTAGCCGCCTGTGAAGCCCGGGCTGAGCTGGGCGAAATCCCCCGAGAAGAGATAGTTAAGATAAGGAAAGCCAGCTACAACTTGAATCGTGTTGCCGGGTTTCTGAAGGTGACCCACCATGACATGACTGCTTTTCTTAACTCGGTTGCTGAAAGCCTGGGCAAAGAGTCACGCTTCATACATCTTGGGCTCACCTCTTCGGATATTATGGATACCGCTCTTAGCCTGCAATTGACGCAGGCGGCAGATGTCCTGGCTCAAGATGTGGCTGAGCTTATATCCGTCATGGAGAATAAAGCCGTAGAGCACAAATACACCATTATGATGGGGCGGACCCACGGTGTTCATGCTGAGCCTATTACCTTTGGCTTAAAGATGGCCCTGTGGACTGAAGAAATGAAGCGAAATGCTCAAAGGCTGGCTGAAGCTAGGAAAAATATCTCTGTGGGCAAAATATCCGGCGCAGTAGGCACTTATGCTACTGTGCCTCCTCAGGTTGAAAAAATAGCGTGCGCCAAGTTGGGGCTCGCTCCAGCTCCCATATCAAGCCAGATAATCCAGCGTGACCGCCATGCCCAATTCCTGACCACTTTGGCTATTATCGCCAGCTCCCTGGAGAAATTTGCCACCGAGATTAGAGGTCTCCAGCGAACGGAAGTCAGGGAAGTTGAAGAGCCTTTTGAAGAAGGGCAAACGGGCTCCTCGGCGATGCCTCATAAAAGAAATCCCGAGCTTTGTGAGCGTATCTGCGGACTGGCCAGATTAATAAGAGGCCATGCTTTAACCTCCCTGGAGAACATTGCCTTATGGCACGAACGTGACATCAGCCACTCCTCCACAGAACGAATTATCCTGCCTGATTCCTGTCTGGCGCTGGATTACATGTTATCTATATTTACCTCGATAATAAAAGGCCTCAAGGTTTATCCGGAGAACATGCGGCGTAACATCGAGCTTACCCAGGGGCTGGTCTTCTCCCAGAGAGTACTCATTGCTTTAATAAATAAAGGTCTAACGCGAGAAGAAGCTTACAAAATGGTACAAGACCACGCTATGAAGGCCTGGGAGGAAAAGAAAGACTTTCCGAGTTTGCTTAAAGCAGACAGGCGAGTAATAGCTCATTTGAGCGAAGAAGAACTGAACTCTCTGTTTGATTATGGGTATTATCTGAAGCACGTAGATGACGTCTTCGAGCGGCTAGGGTTAAGCGAGATAAGGAAGAAGGCAAAGCGAGCTAAGATAGAAAGCTTGGCTCCACGTGCTGTCTAGCCTGGGTTAAATATGTCTGTATTATTGGAGACCAATCTACCTCTATCTTTATTTCGCCGTGGCAAGGTGAGAGATGTTTATGATTTAGGTGATAAACTACTCATCGTGTCCACCGACCGCATTTCTGCCTTCGATGTTGTCCTGCCCTGCGGCATCCCTGACAAAGGAAAGGTTCTTAACCGGCTTTCTGCCTTCTGGTTCGAGAAAACAGCCCATATCCTCCCTAATCATCTTATCAAGGTAATCGATAGCGATTTTGTTCTGAATGAAGTGAGAAATCTCTCGAGCCAGCCGGGGGAGTTACCGGATTCTCTTATCGGCCGCTCTATGCTTGTGGCTAAGGCCGAGCGCATACCTGTAGAATGCGTTGTTCGGGGCTATCTAGCTGGCTCGGCATGGGTGGAGTATAAAGAGACTGGAAAAATTGGCCATATCCATTTGCCATTGGGAATGAAGGAAAGCCAGGAATTATCCCAACCTATCTTTACCCCCACTACTAAGAGCGACACTGAGCATGACCGCCTTTTAACCAATCAAGACATAAAAGACCTTGGTATTGAAAACCTTTTTGAGGAGTTAGAACAAAAAAGCCTGCTTATCTACTGCTATGCCCGGGATTACGCTAAAACCAAGGGCATAATAATTGCCGATACTAAATTCGAGTTTGGTTTCATCAATGGTCAATTAGCCCTTATCGATGAGCTACTAACGCCAGACTCAAGTCGTTTCTGGGATGCCAGCCAATATAAGGTTGGCTACTCTCAGCCCAGCTTTGATAAGCAGTTTGTTCGTGATTGGCTTTCAGGTTCAGGATGGAATAAAGAACCGCCAGCGCCTATGTTGCCACCGGATGTAATAGAGGGAACATCAAAAAGATATCGTGAGGTGTACAGCAAGTTAACCGGGGGCGTTCTCGGAGAGGAGCAAGACAAAGATCGATAGAAGCAAGATCAAGCCTTTTTACGTTCCTATTCAGCCAATACCTTGACCAACCGTAACGAGTTGCTATCCAATTCCTTTCTTTTCTCCCAGGTTTCCCTTAGCGGAGTGAAGGCTATCTCCCCCTTTAACTCTCCCACCATGTAACCTGCTTTCCCATCGAGCAAGGCATCAACAGCCGCTGCTCCTAACTTGCTGGCGAGAACTCTATCCCTGGCTGTAGGTGAGCCGCCTCTTTGGACATGTCCCAGCACACAAATTCGGTACTCCAGCCTTAATCTCTCCCATACTTGTTGAGCAATTGAAAACGCACCGCCTGCCTCATCTCCTTCGGCAACTATCACGATAGAGGCTTTCTTACCTTTCTTGAAGCTACGCCTTATATCAAGGCAAAGCTGTTCTATTTTCGTCTCTACTTCCGGAATCAGGATATCCTCGGCTCCGCCAGCAATTCCTACCTCCAGGGCAATAAATCCCCTGTGCCTTCCCATGACCTCGATGAAGAAAGGACGCTGTAGCGACCCCGCAGTATCTCTGATCTTATCTATGGCATCTAAAGCTGTATTTATGGCGGTATCGAAGCCAATAGCATAGTCAGTGCCATAGACATCGTTATCTATGGTGCCCGGAATACCAATCACCTTTACATTTCCAGCTTCAGCCAGGGCTGCTGCACCGCGAAAGGTGCCATCCCCGCCTATAGTTATCAGTCCCTCAATACCTTTCCGTTGCAGAATTTCATTTGCCTTCCTTACACCTTCCTCGGTCTTCATTTCTTCACAGCGAGCTGTTTCCAAAATAGTGCCCCCACGGTGGATAATATTGGCTACCGACCTACGACCCAACTTTACGAAGTTCTCCTCCAATATACCGCGGTATCCTCGGCGAATTCCCACGACCTCCAGCTCGCGACTAATCCCATAGCGGACGATAGCCCTGATGCAGGCATTCATCCCCGGAGCATCACCGCCGCTGGTTAAGACGCCAATCTTTTTCATAATACTTTACGATTTAGCCTCTATTCTACCATGAGCAGTGAAATTATTTCACAGGACTTTGTAGAAAGCCGCGGCACCCAAGTTGCCAGGCAGAAAAAGCCCTCAGTATTCTCAATGCTTGGCTTCCTAGCTCCCTTAAACCCTGTAGCTATCTCGATAATACACTAGCAAGTATAACTCTCTAAGCAGGTCAGACTCGTTGTGCTTTATGATTTGCTGCAAATAGTTATCATCCTCTGTGTAAAGGAATCTTTGCCATAGCAAAGGGACGTCTTTGCCGCTTATCACTGGCTCGTTAAAATAGTGCTCCGCGTGAGAAAACAGCTCGTCCAACTTCGGCCACTTGAGGTAAAGTGCCTCGGCTTTTTCCTTCCAGGGCTGAAATAGGTCTATCCCTTCTATATCGATCCCTTTAGCTTGAAGAAATCCCTTCTCGAAGGAAAGATTGTAGGCGTAAAATGGCATGGGGAGCGTCGGAACGAGTTCAGCAAGCTGAGCGATAAACGGCGCTTCTTCTTTCGAACTCCGGCAAATTATCTCAAGGTGGCTCCCTTGAATGTAGCCAAAAAGCACTATCTCATCTTGGCCCATATCAAGACCACTGGTCTCCAGGTCAATCAAGGTCCCTTGGGGGATACCTAACATTAATTCTCGGCTGTATGAGGTAATCATGCCTGCATCTTCTTGTTTCTACCACTATTATACAATCCAGATTATACTAAAGATAGCATGATTCTGAACCTTATCTTCCGTCTATTCAGGTAAATGCCAGAGCGGTATAATAGATAATAAGAAGAGCGAGCTCCAAATTTTGAAGCTCGCTCCTGAATATCGCTATTCAGTTTTTAAATCACCCCTACTCTTCCACTTCAGCTTCCGGCTGAACTGCCGTTGCCCCTTCTTGGGAGCCTTGCCTTACAGACGAAGAGCTCGGGGCTTCCATGTGCTCTCAAGCAACGCACCTTACCTATCGAAGCCACCTCCCCCCTTACGTTGCCGGGGAGCTCCCATGGGGAAACATCCATCGGCATAACCAAGCTTCTTTCCGTGTCATGCCCCACCTCCTTGCCAGGCGTTGACCATTCTTGCCTAACATCTATATTATAACATAATACAGAGGTTATGTCAAAAATCCGAGCGTGGAACTGTTAATGGTCAAAAATCTGAGAGGCGGGAAAGATGTTATTATAGGCGCCAAAGGACCCGTCAATATGGATCCTTGTGAACAGTTAAGGAACAAGCTTAAGGAAGCTGTGGAGAGGAGCAAAGCCGATGGCATACTCCTGTCGGGAGGGCTCGATACCAGCATTTTGGCTTTTATAGCCAGGCCAAGTGTGGGCTTCACAGTGGCGTTGAAAGACTCCCTGGCATCCGACCTTGTCTATTCAGAGAAGATTTCCGAGCTCTTAGGAATACAGCATAAGAAAATAGAATTTACTACGGAAGAGGCGCTTGCCACCCTTCCCGAGGTTATAGGAATACTGAGGACCTTCGACCTCGCCCTGCCTAATGACCTTTCCATATATTTTGCCCTAAAACTTGCTGGGGAGAATAGAATTAGTTCCGTCATGACCGGCGATGGCGCAGATGAGCTCTTCGCCGGCTATTCGTATATGGCAGAGCTTTCTCCTAAAAACCTGGAAAGATATATAAGAAGACTTTCACAAAACTGGCATTTCTCCGCTGGTTATCTTGGCAGGGCTTTGGGCGTTGAAGTAAGGCAGCCCTTTCTTGACGAGGATTTCATTCGCTTTGCCCTGGAAATAAGCCCGGAGCTCAAAGTCAAAGATGGGGTAGGGAAGTATATCCTGAGAAAGAGCTTTGAGGACTTGATTCCGGTGGAGATAGTGTGGCGGAGAAAGGAGCCCATAGAGTACGGCTCAGGCTCCACCAAGCTTCACGAGATAATAAACAATATAGTCACCGATGAAGAATTCCAATCGGCAAGAAAGGAAGTTGACATAAAGTTCATAAACAAAGAGCACCTCTTTTACTGGCGTATCTATAATCAAGTCGTGGGAGAAATACCTAGAGCCTCACTTTCGGCTCCCTCTCCATTTACTGGAGAGGGATGGGGTGAGGTAAAAAGCTGTCCCTGCTGCGGAGCAGGTATGGGCATATACCATTGCCCAACCTGCGGCTTCTCCCGCCCACTGAAGGAATCGTATCAACTCGGTTCATGATTCCCGCCTGCCATAGCTGTGCGGTGGGCAGGCCGTGATGAGAGTGGTAGGCAGCTTATTAATAGGGTGGGGATAAACACATACTTCGGCTCCGTAAACCTTCTTGATATTCGGCGCTGTGAGTATGTCGAGTGGCGTGCCTTCAGCGTAAACTTTCCCTCCATTTAGCATGACCATCCAATCGCAGTATTGAGCAGCTAAGTTCAAATCATGTAAAGCGATAATGACGGTCAAACTTTGCTCCAGGCAAAGGCTCTTGACCAGATTGAGAATCTCGACCTGATGGTTTATATCCAGATTGGCAGTTGGCTCGTCAAGGAGCATCGCCCTTGGCTGCTGGGTTAGTGCCCGGGCAATAATAAGCCTCTGTCTCTCTCCTCCTGAGAGCTCACTTACTCTGCGCTCAGCGAAGGATTGGGTATGCGTTGCCTCCATGGCTTGCCAGGCGATAGCCAGGTCCTTTCCTCCCTCGTAGCGAAGAAGCCCGAGGTGAGGCGTTCGTCCCATAAGCACCACTTCAAAAGCAGTGAAAGCCCCGGGTAAGGCCGGACTTTGCGGCACTGTGGCCACCAGGCGAGCCAGTTCATCTCGCTTAATAGTTTTTATATCTTGACCGTCAATCAAGATATGCCCGGAGAACAGGTCTATGACCCGGGCCATGCCCTTGATTAGTGTTGACTTCCCCGAGCCATTGGGGCCAACCAGCCCCAGTACTTGGCCGGGCTTAGCCTTCATATTTACATCATGCAAGATAGCTCGATGGTCGTAGCCCAGGCTGACATTATCCAGCTCAATCATGGTGTCTCATCCTTTTAGAAGAAAGCGAGCCCCTTCCTTCTCCGCAATAGATAAAGAAAGAAAGGTGCTCCACAGAGAGCAGTAATTATTCCTACCGGAATCTCCGTAGGAGGAATTATGGTACGGGCTAAAGTATCGGCCAGGATGAGGAAGATGGCGCCAACCAGCGTGGATAGAGGGAGCAAAAACCGGTAGTCCGGCCCCCAGATAAGCCTCACTGCATGAGGGATGAGTATGCCGACAAAACCGATAAGGCCAGTGAAGCAAATCGCTGAGGAGGTAATGAAGGTAGCTGCAGCCAGTAGTATAAGTTTGACCTTTTCCACATTGATGCCCAGTTGTTGAGCCTGCTCTTCGTCAAGTTGCATTACATTGAGCGGTCGGGCATGAATCCAGATGATTGCGAGGCCTGCTAACACACAAGGGAGGACTGTCCACACCTCAGACCATTTGGTTAGATAAAGTCCACCCAGCAGCCAGAATACAATCCCATGGAGTTCTTCACCGGAAATGGTCATTAGATAGGAGTTCATGGAGGCCAGAAGAGCACTCATAGCTACTCCAGCCAGGATAAGGGTGGTGGCGGGCAAGGTCTTGCCGACACGAGCCAGCAAATAGACCACAGTGACGGCGCCTATGGCACCAATGAAGGCAAATAATGGCACGGCCCCAAAAGCCATCCAGGCTAATGTGAAAGGAGTAAGCATGGCAATGGTAGCCCCCAATCCGGCTCCCGAGGCCACACCTAAAAGATAGGGGTCGGCCAGAGGGTTGCGAAACAGTCCTTGATAAGTGGCTCCGGCTACTGCCAGGGCTGCCCCTACTAAACCGGCCAGAAGTATGCGCGGCAGCCGGATATCCAGAATTATCGTTTTCAGAATTTCCAGGCTCAACGGCGCCCCGAAAACCTCGGGAGAAGAAGGGGTAATATGAACGAAGGGTAGTTGAGAGAGAAGGACCTGAAAAGTAGTGGGAAAGGGTATAGGCACGCTTCCCAGAGTAGTGGCAAACACGACTACCACTACAAGCAGTGCCGCAAGCCCCAGTAAGGCGTAAATTCTACCTTGCCAGCGAATAGCAAAAGGGATAACGGGCTCGCTAAGTACCTCAGACGCAGTACGTGCCATGGTTAAATTCTAAATCCGAAATTTCAAACTCTAAACAATCTCTAACAAATATTAAAAATTAAAGATAAAAAATTAAAATTACAATTCAAAATGCAAAAAGGCCTTACTAAACTGATTTTTTAAATTTTGCACTGTCATTTTGCATTTTCACTTTTTCCGTTTGATTTTCTCTTAGTATTCAATGCCTTCCCGGCATTCGATGCCTTGACTATAAGGATGCTTCACTTCCTTCACCTCGCTGACCAAATCTGCCTTTTCTATAATCTTTTCTGTGACGCCCCGACCGGTTAAGACGAGCTCTAACTTTTCTGGCTTTGCCTCCAAAAGCGAAAGGACATCTTCTTCTTTCAGAAAGCCGTCGCGCACGGCAATGTTTATCTCGTCCAGGACCAGCATATCCCAGGATGGGTCCTGGAGAAGCTCCTTAATGAATTCCAGCCCCCTGGAGCATTCCCGGCAGACATCGTCAGGACTCAGTTCTTTGTAGAAGTGAGGATGTTTCTTGGCGAAAAGGAAAGTCTTTATCCCTAATTTTTCCAGGGATTTATGTTCACCGTACCCGAATGCCTCAGGGTCTTTAAAGAAGGAGACAAGGCCGACCTTGAAACCATGCCCGGCAGCGCGAACTGCCTGACCGATAGCGGCAGTAGTCTTTCCTTTGCCGGCCCCGGTATAAACCTGAATTAAGCCTTTCTCTTTCATCTCAGCCCCGTTTATTGTAGTTCAGCCGAGATCTCCTGGAACCATATATTGTCTCTTTTTTTACTTTCACCGCTGGTAACCTTGAGCGCTCTCCTGAAAATGGGCCCATCGGTGACGAAGGTGTGATATTCGCCACTTTCCCCACAGGGATGGGAGCCAAGTTTGCTGATTTGCCTTACAAGAGCTTTATCTAGAACTTTTCCCAGCAAGCCCTCCTCTAATCTAGTGGCTATCACCATAGCTTTGAATTTCAATTTAAGAAGTTCATCAATTAGCTTCTCAGCCTTTATCCCCCAAAGGGGCAAAAGCGCCTTTATCCCGACCTCGCTGCATACCCTCTCCACCCATTCCCGATGCTCTTCTAAATCTATATCGCCGAACACGCCCCCTTCGATACCCTTGGCCTTGAGTTCCCTGACAACCTTCTTAAAGTTCTCTTCATAGTTTTCCCATGACGTCTTCACCTGGATGAGAGGGATGCCCATGGCTTCTGCTTGCAGAGCTAAAACACTGGCTTTGGTCCCGTGGGACCTCGACCTCTCGCCGTCTTCGGAGATAAAGTTAACTAGATATGAAACCTCGTGCCCCTGAGAAATTGCCTTATACGTTGCCAGGGCACATTCCTTACCCCCGCTCCAGGAAGAAAAAACCTTCACTTAGCTATTCCTCAGGCTCCTCGAATTTCTCGGGATGAATGAAATGGGCAAACCACTCTAAGCCCTCGACCAGCCTGGAGCCCGGGCGTTGAACTAGGTTATCATCGCACGTGTAGATTCTCCCACTTTGGCTGGCGTTGGTACTCGCAAGAGGCCCAGTCTCATTCCTTGCCCACTCGAATGACCATTCGCTGGTGATAATTACTTCAGGGTTGCGGGCAACAACCTCTTCAATTGAGATTGTCGTATAACCGGTGATATTTTGACAGATGTTCACCCCGCCTCCCTTTTCAATTAGCTCGTGGATGAAAGTCTCTGAGCCAGCAGTCCACAACGGGTCATGCCAGACGATATAAAAGACACTTGGTCTTTGTTCCAATTCTTCGGTCTGATCAGTTACTGCTTGAATCCTGTTTTCCATTTCAGATGTAAGTGCCTGGGCCTCCACTTCCTTATCGGTTATTTCCCCTATTGTTTTAATATCATTAAGCACGTCATCTAAATCTGTAGTCTTTATACCAAATACTGTAAGTTCCAGCCCTATCAAACTATTGATAACGTCCATGGTAGTACCATACGCGACTAGTATGAGGTCAGGGGTAAGGGCAACTATCTTCTCTATATCTGGTGTGTCATAGCTACCCACTTTTTCCTTCTCCAGGGCTTCCGGAGGATAATCGCACCAATCTGTTACCCCCACCACCTTGTCCCCCAGGCCCAGAGCGAACAGGATCTCAGTGTTAGAGGGAGCCAGGGAGACGATTCTTTGGGGTGTTCCGTTAATGGCGACTAAGTTATCCAGGTCATCGAATACATATTCTACAGATTCTGCTGGCCACTCGGCAGTGCAGGCTGTCAGAGCAAGAGCTATAGTCAAAAGTGCCACCAGGAACAAGTTCGTGCCTCGGGCAAAGATTTGTTTCCGGAACTCTTTCATGCGGGTCACTTTTACCTCCTTTTATACAACATTAGTTTATTTTATACAACTGAGCTTACTCAATTCCTATTCCGGCGACTCGTTTCACCTCCTTTATGCAAGCATGCTTTATTCTATACAGGTGCACTTGTTTCTTCACATTTTAAATGCTACAGGATAAAATGTCAAGGGATTTCAGGACAATATTTGAGAAAATTTTGCAGTTCAGAGGGATATGCGGTTAAGAAGGAAAGGATTTCCTATCTTTTCCTCAGGTCAACAGTCTCATAATCTAGATTTTCCTCTTCCAATCTCGGCACCAAAATTGAAACCTTGTCCTCGCTACAGACAACCAGGAAGGGCAGGCCACAGTAAGCTGCCTCTATGGCTGCTTCCCGGACACCATGAATGTAATCAGGCTTTACACCTATCTGCGTCAATGCTACCAGGGCTTCCGTGCCCATTGCCCCCACCAGCCTCGCTTCCTTTATCTTCCTTTCCAATCTGGCAAGGTCGGTGCTCCTGGAACCACCATCCTGGACATTGGGAACTTTGACTATCATTACTTTGGCTGGCTCGAGTTTTATTACTCCTTCAACATTGCGAATGCCGACGTCCTGTCCTTTTTTAGCCTCAGTTACGGCTATGCCTTTAGCCCCTTTACCACTAATGACATCGGAGGCGAAGAGCAAGCCGTCCTTCATATATAGCGATGCTGGTTGACCAACGGATAAGTCGCTAGCAGCTATGGCAGTGGTAGTTGATATATCAGCCACGACTTTACTCACAACCCAGGCATAACTATGTAGCTGCCTGGACATCTGCAAAATCCAATCTACACCCTCGTTGGTTACCTTATATCGGGAACGGCCCTCGGAGCTCAGCCAGCCATCCTTTATCAATTCTTTTATGTACTCGGAGACTGCCTGCGAAGTGATACCCAATCTTGGAGCGATATCTTTCTGCTGTATGTTAGGCTGGTGTGCGGCTATTTCCACCATTATCTGAAACTTGGTGGCCAGGTTTTTGCTCTTCAATATCTGTGCCATGTTAACCATTATATCATTTACTAACCAGTGTGTAGCTAATTGTATAAATTATTATAATTCTCTCTCCTGGTGGGGGAGAGTTAGAGTGAAGGGGGAATTCACCCTCACCCAGACCCTCTCCCTTCGAGGGAGAGGGTATTATAACAAGAGATTAGTAAAGCGAGCTGGGGCAAATGCTTCTCAATATGCATTTATTGCAGCGAGGCTGCCGGGCGTGGCATATCCGCCTGCCGTGCTCTATCATATGGATATGGAATTGATATACCTTTGAAGGCGGAGTTTGCTTCTGAAGCAAGCCATGTGCCTTTTCTATGGACACCCTGGAATCAATCAGTCCCAATCGTTTGGCTACCCGAAAAACGTGGGTATCCACGGGCAAGGATGGCTTCCCCAGGGAAAAAAGCAGCACACAGCTAGCTGTCTTATGTCCTACTCCAGGCAGACGCATTAAGTAATCTTCAGCTTCAGCCATAGACTTCGATTTGAGGGAATCTAGGCTGATACGGCCCCGTTCCTTTTCAATTTGCTCAAGTACCTGCTTGATTCTAACGGCCTTGATTTGGGACAATCCTCCAGACTTAATGACCCGGGCGATATGCTCTGCCGGAGCCGAAGCTACAGCTTCCCAGCTATCGAAGCTAGCTTTAAGAGAGGCAAAAGCTCTTCCCGAATTGGCATCCGAGGTATTTTGGGACAGTATGGTTCCTATGAGCACATCAATAGGGTCCCTGTCTGGCTGCCACTTACGAGGCCCGTATTCCTGCTCTAAAAGCTCAATGACTTCTTCGATAGTCACTGGCTCAAAAAATATCATGTCGGTGCCTCTTTATGCAAAGAGGAGTGTCCTCCCATTAGCATTTGCGGCAACCTTGGTGAATAGGATAAGATAAGCATCTTCAAAACGGGGAACTAATATGACTCTTGTAGAGAAGATATTAGCTAAAAAAGCCGGGAAGAAAGTTGTCAGGCCGGACGAGATTGTCGAGGTCTCTGTGGACCGGGCTATGATACACGATGCGTTAGGTGCGCATACGATTGCCAAGTTCAGGGAGCTAGGTGTGGAAAAGGTCTGGGATCCCGCAAGAATCGTAGTAGTGCTGGATCATTATGTGCCCAACAAGGACATCGATACTGCCAAGAAGTGTCTCAATATAAAGAAATTTGTCATTGAACAAGGCATAGAAAACTACTATGAAGTCGGGAAGGGAGGCATAGCCCACCAGGTGCTTGTAGAGAATGGGCATGTGCTGCCAGGAATGATTCTTGTTGGTGTGGATAGTCATACCACGACATCGGGTGTAGTTGGGGCTTTTGCTACCGGGATTGGTGTTGATGAGATGGCCGTAGTCTTCAAAACGGGAAGGTTATGGGAGCGTGTCCCGGGGACTATCAGGATAAATGTTGAGGGCAAGCTCGTGGCTCCCATAATGTCCAAGGACTTGATGCTTCTCATACTGAAGAGGTTGGGTGTAAGCGGCGCCTTGTTTAAGTCTCTTCAATATACAGGCTCGGCCATAAGCCAGATGAGCATCGCGGGTCGCATGGTATTAACCAATATGGCAATAGAGTCAGGCGCCACTAACGGAATCATCGAGCCTGACCAGGAGCTAGTGGATTTTCTCAAAAGCAGGACCAACCAGCCTTTCGAGCTTATCCAGAGCGACCGGGATGCGGAGTATGCGGAAACACTGGAGTTTCACGCTGATGATATTAAGGAGCCCATGGTTGCCGTGCCCCCGAAGCCGTCCAATGCTGTGGGAGTTACCGAGGTCGAGGGGACCAAAATCGACCAGGCGTTTATAGGCTCGTGCACCAATGGACGCCTGGAAGACCTCAGGATTGCTGCCAAAATACTGAAGGGTCGGAAGGTGGATAAGTTTACCAAGGTTATAGTCATACCGGCTTCGCAGGAGATCCTTAAGGCCGCTCTGGCAGAGGGGTTAATAGCGACATTTGTGGAAGCTGGGGCCGTGGTCGGTCCGCCCACCTGTGGTCCGTGCATGGAAGCGCATATGGGCATACTGGGACCAGGCGAGGCTTGCATAAGCACGGCAAATCGTAACTTTCAGGGTCGGGTAGGTGATGTGACTGCCAAAATATATCTGGCGTCACCGGCGACCGTGGCAGCCTCGGCGTTGAAGGGCAAAATAAGTGACCCACGGGAGTTTTTCCGGGAGGAATAGATGGAACTCAAAGGCCGGGTTTGGAAGTTTGGTAAGGATGTAGACACTGATGAACTCTTTGCCGGCAGGTTCATCATGGGCGGTGATGAAACGAGCCAGAGCCAATATCAGGAGTTCATCGCCAGAAGCGGTCTAAGCGATGTCGGGCAACGTGAGAATATACCCAGGGATTTCATCACCAAGGTTGCGAAGGGGGACATTATAGTTGCCGAAGAAAACTTTGGGATTGGTTCAAGCCGGCAGCAGGCTGCGGAAACTCTGAAGTTTAAGGGTGTCCAGGCTGTAGTTGCCGACTCAATCCACAGGATATTCTTCAGGAACTTCTGGAACCTTGGCTGCCCGGCCATAGATTTGCCGGGAATTTCCGCTGAATTTGAGACCGGGCATGAGATAGTGATTAACCTGAGGCAAGGGACTATCAAGAACCTCAATACGGGCAAGGAGTTTGAGTTTCGCCTGATAATTCCATCATGGTTTATAGACATGGTGGAAGCTGGGGGTCTGATTCCGTACCATAAATCCCTTCAAAATGTAAAGAGTAAAAATAAAAGTGCAAAATGACAGAGCAAAGTTTAAAAATTTTGACCTTTGATTTTCGAATTCCTATTTTGTTTCCACCTTCACCTTAATCCTCTCCCATCGAGGACGAGGCATTTTATACGAGATTATGCGTTTAACTTCTTATGCTCTTCCGAAATTTATGATAGTGTATTCCGTAGGATTCGATGCACAAAGTAGTTTGGGATATGGACCCCGGCATCGATGATGCCCTGGCTTTAATTCTGGCGTTAAAATCGCCTGAAGTCCAGGTTCTGGGCATCACCACGGTGGCGGGCAATGCTCCTGTGGAAACGACCAGCGCCAATGCTTGCCGGGTATTGGAGTGCCTGGACGCAGGCGGCATCCCGGTAGCGATGGGGGCAGCAAACCCTTTGAACCACCCTTTAGAAGATGCGTTAAGCTACCATGGTCCAGATGGGTTGGGCAACTGTGGCCTGCCTTCGCCTCTGACTCCACTGTACCAGGCAAAAGCCTGGGATTTCCTTGCCCGGTCGGTTTCGGATGCTCCCGGTGAGCTTACTCTTGTAGCCACAGGACCCCTAACCAATGTGGCTTATACCTTTGAGCTTCATCCCGAGCTGCTTGGACTTTTAGCCAAGCTGGTTCTCATGGGAGGAGCTTATAGTCTTACGCCCTACGGCAAAGGGAATCGAACTCCCTTTGCCGAATTCAATATCTGGCAGGACCCTGAGGCTGCTCATATAGTATTCAACTCCGGGGTGGACATCTTTGCTGTAGGACTGGATGTAACTATGGACCCTGCGGCTTGCCTGAATAGCCAGCATCTGGAGCAAATTAAGACCAGGCATACACCGGCTGCACATCTGGCAGCCCAACTGGTAGAATACGAGGTAAAATACCACGGATGCTGTAGAATGCATGACCCGCTAGCTTTGGCAGTGTTGCTGGATGCTTCCTTGCTCGATTTTACATCGGCAAGGGTAGAAGTAGTTAAAGGAAATGACTGGGATAGAGGGGTTACTCGTATTTTGTCCTCTGGCAGCTCTCAGTTAATACACGTAGCCTCTGCCGTGGACGGGCCTCGCTTTCTAAAGTTATTTCTATCGCGTATACTGGAGGAGTAAGATGGCCAACTTGGTAGTATGTGGTGCCATAAACTGGGATAGTAGCTGCTTCGTAGAGCAGCTGCCGGTGCCCGGCGAAGAGGTTACCATAAAATATATCACCCGTGTATCCGGAGGGACAGGGGGCAACGTTGCCGTGGCTGCAGCACGGATTTTAGGGGCTAAAGAGGTTGCCCTGATAGGCGCTCTGGGGAGGGATGACATTGCCCGCCAGCAAATTGCCGCCTTGGAGGACGAGGGAGTCATCACCGAGGGAATCCAGCACATTAAAAGAGAGGAGTCGGGGCAGGCTTATATTCTGGTTGACCAAACAGGACAGAATGTTATCGCCAGCCATCTGGGGGCGAATGCCAGGCTTTGTCTGGAACACCTGAACAAAGTGCAGGTTAAGCGGCAACTACAAGAATGTCGAGGCATCGTCCTCACCGACCCCCCTTTAGAAGTGGCTGTAGAGCTAATTCACCTGGCAAAACGGCGTGGCATCCCCGTGTTGTGGGATCCGGGGATTTTGATAAGCCCAAACTGGGAAGCATTGCAGTCTCTTGCCAGAGAGACAAAAGTCCTCTTCCTAAATGAAACGGAGGCGAGAGCTCTACTGGGAACCGATGAGTTAAATATGAGCTTGCAGCGATTGCAGAAGCTAGGATTCCACAATCACACGGTGCTCAAACTCGGCGCTCAAGGAGCAACCATGCTTGAACCGGCTAGCAGTACGGTGATTGACATCCCTGCCTTGCCTCTCAAGGAGCTGGGTCTAGATGTGGTTAGCACGGTGGGTTGTGGAGATGTCTTCGCTGGGGTCTTTGCCGCCTACCATGTTTTGGGAAGTAGCCTGGTGCAGTCGCTTATCATGGCCAGCGCTGCCGCAGGGCTTAACGCCACCCAACCTGAGACCCGAGGGAGCCCCGCCCGAGCTAATTTAGAAGAAGTGGCAAACCGCAGCCAGAAACTTGGCTTCAAGACCCAAAAGCACAAACTCTCTTAAAACTACCGGGTTACCCTGGTTAGGGGAAAGACTTGCACCTTACTCTTCTGCAACCTCAATAACTTTATTCCTGCTCCTAAAGCCGCTGAGAATCCTGACCTGGCTCTGGGGAACATCGAAGTGTTCTGCCAGTAATTTGACGACTGCCTGGTTGGCCTTGCCCTCCTTGGGCGGCTCTTTGACCTTGATTATGAAGCTATCCCCTTCCTGACTGACTTCTTCGGTTTTAGACCTGGGCTTTACCTTAACCTGGATTTTCATCCACCTCTCCCAGAATTCCCTGGTCATGAAATTCTACTAGTTTAGCAGGTGTTATCTCGTTGCTCAGGGACTTTTCGCTGTGAGCAAAGACTCTGATATAGTTGCTGGTCAGCCCTGAGTATATGCCGCTTCCGGGGCTGGTTTCCTTCTCCCACAGGACCGGCATACTTTGCCCCAAGAACTGCTCGCAGAAGCGGCGCCGGGAGTTTTGAGATAGCTCTAGCATCCGCTGGTTGCGCTCTTGTTTAACCTTGTCTTTTATCTGCTCGGGCATTCCGGCTGCCGCTGTCTCAGGGCGGGGTGAGAAGGGGAAGACATGGATGTTGGCAAAGCCAGCTTGCTGGCAAAAAGAGTAGCTCTGTTCAAACTCCTCATCGCTTTCCCAGGGGAAGCCAACCATGATATCTGTGGTGATGGCTACCCCTGGTATCATGTCTCTAATCAAATTTACTGTTCTCTGATATTGGTCCAGAGAGTAGCTCCTCTTCATCCTTTGAAGCACGGTCTCGCTGCCGCTTTGGAGCGCTAAGTGGAAATGCCGACAAAGCCTTTCATCCTGCCACAGGGCAAGAAATTCAGAAGATATTTCCGAAGGCTGTAAAGACGAGAGGCGTAATCTCTCGATGCCTGTATTGTGGAGAATACGCTGAACCAAATCCCTGAGGTCAATACTATCATCTCTATAGGAGCCGACCTTTGTCCCAGTGAGGATGACTTCTTTGTAACCGAGGGCCACCTTTTGCTTAACTTCGCCAATTATCTGGGAAGCGGGCAAGGAATATTCATGAGGTCTTACTTTGGGCACAATGCAATATATGCAGGGGCTATGACAGCCATCTTGAATCTTTATCAGGCTACGAGTCCTGACGGTGGCAGCGGGCCTCTGAGATTGCTTTGTTTCATCCTCAGCCAGTCCTTTCAGAGCTTGGGTAATGGCAAGCAGGTGCTCTTTCTCTTTGTTATCAACCACGAAGTCAGCAAGCTGAGCTAGCTCTTGACGACTTCTTTGGGCATAGCAGCCAGTGGCGATGATTAGGGCCCGGGGACTTCTTCGCCTTGCCAGCCTGAGCCAGTGGCGTGACTTGCGGTCGGCAATATGGGTGACTGTGCAAGTATTGGCAATATAAATATCTGCCCCGCCAGCGGGGGAAACAAGTTGAAATCCGGCTTCGCTAAAACGATTAGCCAGAGATTCCGTCTCGGCCTGATTGAGCTTACAACCCAATGTGTAGAAAGCCACCCTCATTGGTATGGATTATAGTATCTTGCCTAAGTTCTTACAAAGTCTTCTCCCTTGATGGGAGAGGATTCAGGTGGGGGTGATATCCCCCTCACTCTAACTCTCTCCCGCCGGGGGAGAGAGAATTACGACGTGGCAATCTTTAAAAAGGGATGTGAGATTGCTTCCCAAGCACTCATGGCGCTGAGTGCTTGGTCGCAAAGACATTTTGTTAAAGCCTTTTCTGTGGTATAGTTAGCGATTCTAACGAAAAGACATTAAGCTAGGCTGCGAAATTGAATCAACGAGTTCGATGGAAAATCCTGCCTTCAGCGCCAGATGAATACTTAAATGCTTCTGACCTTTCTCCGCTAATTGCTCAACTTCTCTATAATCGTGGTGTTAAGCCAGAGGAAATCGCCCCTTTTTTGTCTGCTGATCATAGGCTGGAAGGTAATCCCTTCCTCCTTCCTGATATATCACAGGCTGTAAGCAGGATCTATAAGGCCGTGCTTGCCCGGGAAAAGATTGCCGTCTACGGTGACTTTGATGTTGACGGCGTTACAGCCATAGTTATTCTTGTCGAAGGGCTGTCAAGGCTTGGTGCTGAAGTTATTACCTATATTCCTGACCGCATCAACGAAGGCCATGGATTAAAGATTTCAGCTCTGGAGAAGCTTCAGGCCCAGGGGGCAGGTTTGGTCATCACTGTTGATTGTGGCGTAACTGACCTTGCAGAGGTAAAACAAGCTCGAGAGATGGGAATGGATATGATTATCACCGACCATCACATTCCATTAAGGAGCCTACCTCGAGCCGTGGCTGTAATTGACCCGAAGCGAAAGGACTCAGTGTATCCCTATCCGGATCTGGCTGGTGCTGGTGTCGCCTTCAAGTTTCTGCAAGCACTATTCCATAAAGATAGCAGGGAGAAATGGCTATCCAGATTGATGGACTTAGTAGTTTTGGCCACTGTTACCGATTTGGTTACCCTCGTTGGCGAGAATCGTTACCTGGTGAAGGCAGGGCTGCGAGAGCTTAATAATAGCTCCCACGTGGGAATTCAGGAAATGGTTAAGTTGGCCGGGCTGAAGCTAGGTGAACTTGATGCTGAAGATATCTCCTGGATACTAGGACCTCGACTCAACGCTGCTGGCAGGGTGGACAATGCCTCCACCAGCTACCAGTTGCTCACAACTCAGTCATCAGAGGAAGCTCGCCTCCTGGCCCTGGAGCTAGAGGAAAAGAATGCCGAGCGGCAAAAATTAACCAGTGAAGTATTAAGCCGAGCGAGGGAGAAACTAGCCGCCAAACTACATCTGCCGGTGCTTATGGACGGTGACGAAAGCTACTCCATCGGTGTTATCGGGCTTGTTGCCGGCAAGTTGGCAAATGAATTTTACAAGCCCGCCATTATCATCAGTTTAGGCCCTGAGCTATGTCAGGGTAGCTGTCGTAGCATACCTGAATTCGATGTCGTAGCTGCTTTAGAAGAATGCCATAACCTGCTTACTACCTTTGGTGGCCATCCCTTAGCCGCTGGCTTCACCGTAACGCGCCAAAATTTAGCTCAGCTAGAGGAATGTATTACCAGACTAGCTACGGACCAATTAGGTCATCTTGACCTTCGCCCGGAAATAGTGATTGATGCCGAGCTTCCCTTATCTACTTTTAGTGGAGAGACCTTTAACCTTATGCAAAAATTGGGCCCTTTTGGTCCAGGCAACCCACAGCCAACCTTTCTCACTCGGCAGGTCGAGGTAATCGAGTGTCGTAACTTCGGCAACCAGGGCGAATGGCTGAGACTAAAACTCAAACAAGGAAGCGTAACCTGGCAAGCTGTAGATTTTGAGTCGCGTAGAACAAAGGAAGAGATTCCATCTTATATAGATATCGTCTATAACCTGGAGAAAAGTCGCTGGAATGGAGAAGAGGTGCTGGGACTTAATCTTCGTGACTTTGCCCCTGCTCAGCCTCGTTAGCAAGCTCGGTCACCAAGGCCTGTTTTTTGAATCGGCGCATTCTGATGATAAGCCAGGGCAAAAATATCGCCAATATTGCTAAGTCAAGAACTTGGGCTTGATAAAGACCCCAAAGCAATGGTTCGCCAATACGGAAAAACCTTATACCAAAATCACCGGCGGCAAAAAGGCAAAAACAAAAGAAAGCGAGACAGCCTTCGGGTTTAAATTTTCCCCGAAGTCGCCACACTACAGCAAAAACTATCAGACCCCATAATAAATGATAAATCTGAGTGGGGTAAATCGGCACCCCCAAATATTGGCTGGAGAGGTAATACCAATCTTGAAGAGGAGTACCGGGTGGAGGGGGAGCATAAATCACAGCCCCCGGGAAATAGTGAAAAGGACTGAGCTTGCCAGAGCAGCAGCCGTTTATGGTACAAGCAGTCCTGGCTATGCCTAGAGCTAAAGGCATCGCAACAGCCATAGCATCGCCTATACTGAGTAGGGTAGAGAAGCGCATTCTCGTTACCCTCATATAGATCAACGCTGCCACAAAGACGCCGATAATCATCCCGTTTTGAGCAAGGCCAGCAAAGCCGATAATATCTCGGGGGTTCGCTACGAAATGCTCCCAGTCATAGATTATGTATGCTAGCCGGGCTCCGATATAGCCGCCGAGAATACACCAAAGGAAAAGGCTGTAGAGATCACGCGTGATGCCCAGCCTTTTTGCTTCCCTGGCGGTGATGACTATCATCACTATAACCGCTATAGCCGCTATAATCCCATACCACCGTACCGTTAGGGAGCCGATGGTGAAAGCAACGGGGTTTATGCTGATAGTAAGCATTTATCTTTTCCTTTCGGTTTAAGAGAAAATAGCATTAACAAAAACTTCAGCATCAAAGGGAGCCATGTCCTGTAGTTCTTCACCGATACCAATATAAGAAATAGGTATATTTAACTGGTCGCAGATGGCAAATATTATGCCGCCTCTGGCTGTGCCATCCAGCTTGGCCAGGAAAATACCGGTGACGTCCACAGCTTCGGTGAAATGTTTAGCCTGAGCCAGTCCATTTTGCCCTGTGGTAGCGTCCATTACCAGCAAGACTTGATGAGGGGCTGAAGCATCGTGCTTAGCTACCACTCTCTTTATCTTCTTGAGTTCTTCCATGAGATTGAACTTGGTATGAAGGCGACCAGCAGTATCGATAATCACAGCTTGAGCATGGCGGCTATAGCCGGCCTGGACGGCATCATAGGCAACCGCTCCGGGGTCGCCACCTGGCTGGTGGGCGATGACTTCGGCGTTTGCTTTTCCTCCCCAGTGTTTAAGCTGCTCAATAGCTGCTGCCCTAAAGGTATCTGCTGCTGCCAGGATAACTCGCTTTCCCTGCGAAGTTAAACCATAGGCCAGCTTGGCAATGCTCGTCGTCTTGCCCGAGCCATTCACACCGACCACGAGGATGATATAAGGAGATTCCCCACTTTGCTCAGGAATCGGATTTGCTCTCTGGGGGATGCTTAATAAGCTTACCATCTCCTCTTTCAAAGCTTCCCGTATCTGAGATACCTCTGAAAGCCTGTCTGTTTTCACCCGCTGTTTGACCTTACTCAGGAGTTTGCTCGTAGTCTCTATACCAACATCAGCCGAGACAAGCAACTCCTCCAATTCCTCCCAGACCTCATCCTCGAAAGCATCCCGGTTAAAAATGTTAGCTATCTTGCCAAACCAGGTTTCCTTGCTTCTTTTTACTCCTGGTTCAGTCTTTTTTAACAAGTCGAACAAGCCGCCTCCGTAATCAAGGGTACCCGTATATGATAGCACAAGTGCAGGTGACTTTTTAGCTGCCGGTTTCTCGTCGTTCTGGTGAAGGTGGCTCCGGCTCTTTTCTCACGAATAAAAGGGGATAAATTATGTCGCTGGTGCAGCAAGGAAGCCAGACCGCAAGGAATAAAAACAAGAAAATAAAAGGGAGCAGAGGAATCCACTCAGCCTTTCCGAATGCCATGATGTAAGATAAGGATGCCCAGGTACTTAACAACACGTGTCCAAAGTGTGGGATTTTGGTTGTTTGCCTCCAATAGCCAATAGCAATGCCAGCCAGCGCCAAGAGATTTATCCACCATTCCTCGATAAAGGGCACATGAAACTCCATTTGGGCATGAAGTAAGCTTCCTCCTAGATAAGGAATTATGGCATCGCTTATCGTGGCTATGCCGATCGACCCTGTCCACCCAATCAAAATTGCCACCCAGATTTTAGCTTTTCTGTATCTTACATACATAGCCGTGGTTACAAATGCGCTCAATAAAACATGGAGCGGATGTAAGGTGTAAAAGACAGTATTAGAGACATGGGAAGGAACGTTGCCTAAAACTATTATGACCGTGATGACAATACCAGTAAGAGCGCCAAGAGCTGTGAAAGGGATATGCTCTTTAAGTTCTTTTGCTATGCGCCTGAGCATTTCTTATTTTGCTAATGGGGCTATTTTTTTATAACATCGGGAGCAGAGTCCGGAAAATTCGGAAAGATGATGTTCGGTATGAAAGCCAAAATTCTGGGCGAAGTCATTTTCCTCTTGACATAATCCTTTGTCGGCAAATTCTTGAATGGCTCCGCAGCGCTGGCAGACCATGAAGCGATGGCAGCCTTCTATAGTATCTAAGCTACACTTCACGAATCCGCCGCTGGATAGCATTTTGTGAGCTAGATTGAGGCTGCAAAGCAAATCGAGTATGCGATAAATGGTAACGTGGTTCAGATATTTGCCCCTGGCGCGCAAAATTCCCTGTATATCATAAGGGGAAAGCGGTTTTTCGGTTTCTTCCAGCACCTCGAGCACCAGCTTCCGTGGCCTGGTCGCCTTGTGCCCCTGAGCTTGCAAAACTCGAATTGAGTCTTGAACCATGGCAATATTGTACCAGAAAGAAAGACTAAATGCAACATTATTGCAATTAGCTATTAAGAATAATCGCTTATTCGTCTTGAAAGATGAAGCGTGCTTGCTCTCGATTCTTACGGAAGGGCTATCTTACTTGGAGGAACACAGCATTGCACAAAAGTCAGAAAAGTGCAATCCTCTTTCGAGGATTAGGGCTTCCGAGGCAACCTCTGGCTTAGCGCCACTTAGTAATTAAGGCTGACGAAGGTGTTCCTCAAATCGAATAGGGTCGAGGTTAACTCCTCGACCCTATTTTTTGCTTCTAGAGTAACAATCCAAGCAAATGTGCGATTTCACCCTCAGGAATACTCAGGACCTCTGCCTCGCCGCCTTGTTACCCATATGGCCAGCGCCACTGAAACCAGCACCAACAAGCCTACTATGGCCGTCTTCTCGACCGGAGTGGTGTTGACGGCTACGGCGCTCATGGCCACAACAGGCACCAAGCCAGCCCTCACCACTAGTCTCAGGCTGGGATGCTCAGCTATAAACTCAGCTATTGGTGGGCTGACTCTATAATAGACGCCTACCAGGGCTTTTCCCAGCGGGTTGGTCAGCAGATATTCATCTCTGAACTCACGGAGAATTTGTATTTCCTCGGCCATGGGCGTGCCGTAAGCTGCGGTGGCAATAAAGCATAATGCAGGCACATTGATAGTCAAGGTAGCATCACTACCGACATCGAATTTGATGGTCAGCACCACCTCGTCCCCGATGTCCTTGAGCTTGCTTGCCAGGTATGGAATACTCAGGATGGTCAAATTTGCAGACACCCCCGGGTCGGTATGGGTCACGGTGTAGTCTGTGCCTGCTGTCAGAGTGTACCCATCATCATCCACGATAGAGAGTATCGATGTGGCGGTGCCCCACGTGATGGTGGTTGTCACATTACCCTGGGCAAAGATGTCGCAAGTGGCTGTTGTCGGCGAGATGCTGGGTTGAATTCCAATAGCCGTGATGGTAAGGATGGCATTGGCACCGAGATCGAAGTCGATGGTCAGCACCACCTCGCCCCCGATATCCGTGAGCTTGCCTGCCAAGTATGGAATATTCAGGATGGTCAAATTTGCAGACACCCCGAGGTCGGTTATGGTGTAATGGGTGCCTGCCGTCAGAGTGTGCCCATCATCATCCACGATGGAAAGTACCTTAGTGGCAGTGCCCCATGTAATGGTGGTTTTGACATTAGCCGGACCGTCGATATCGTATTGGGCTGTTGTCGGCGAGATGCCAGGGGTAGTTCCGATTGTAGTGATTGTAAACGTGGCAGTGTCGCCGACATCGAATTTGATGGTCAACACCACGCTCTTCCCGATATCAGTGAGCTTGCCTGCCAGGTACGCACCACTCCGGACGGTCAGGTTTGCAGACACCCCGGGGGCGATAGGAGTCACGGTGTACTGGGTGCCCGTTAAGGTGTGCCCATCACCATCCACGATGGAAGCTATACTAGTGGCAATACCCCACGTAATCGTGGTTTTGACATCAGCCGGACCGTCGATATCGTATTGGGCTGTTGTCGGAGAGATGCTGGGGGCAGTTCCAATTGTCGTGATGTTGAATGCGGCAGTGTCGCCGACATCGAATTTGATGGTCAGCACCACGCTCTTCCCGATATCAGTGAGCTTGCCTGCCAGGTACGCACCACTCCGGACGGTCAGGTTTGCAGACACCCCGGGGGCGATAGGAGTCACGGTGTACTGGGTGCCCGTTAAGGTGTGCCCATCATTATCCATTATGGAAGCTATACTATTGGCAATACCCCACGTAATCGTGGTTTTGACATCAGCTGGACTTTCGAGATCGTATGGGGCTGTTGTCGGCGATATGCTGGGGGCAGTTCCGATTGTCGTGATGTTGAATACGGCAAGGTCTCCGACATCGAATTTGATGGTCAACACCACGCTCTTCCCGATATCAGTGAGCTTGCCTGCCAGGTACGCACCACTCCGGACGGTCAGGTTTGCAGACACCCCGGGGGCGATAGGAGTCACGGTGTACTGGGTGCCCGTTAAGGTGTGCCCATCATTATCCATTATGGAAGCTATACTATTGGCAATACCCCACGTAATCGTGGTTTTGACATCAGCTGGACTTTCGAGATCGTATGGGGCTGTTGTCGGCGATATGCTGGGGGGATTTCCGATTGCCGTGATGTTAAATGCGGCAGCACCGACATCGAATTTGATGATCAGCTCCACGCTCTTCCCGATATCCGTGAGCTTATCTTCGAGATAAGTATTCAAGATGATTAGATCCTTAACCAGTACTATGTAGTCTTTGCCCAGGCCCTCTGTTAAATCACCCTCTTCATCGGTGATGGCTACTATGTCGCTGGCGATGCCCCAGGTGATGGTGGTTTGGATATCAGCCGGATCTTCTAGGTCGTATTCGGCTGTTGTCGGCGAGATGCTAGGGAGTTCAACTGCCATAACCGACACGGCTGTCACCAAGCTCAGACTCAATGCCAACAGCAGGGCACAAGACACTTGTGTTATTGCTCTAAATTTCCTCTCCATGAAATCTTTAACCTCCTTCTTCATTTGTTCCCTTGGTTGGCTAGTTCTACTCTCTTCACATATTTCTTCACATAGTCAGCACCTCCCTTGGGTAGCCCCCATTGTTACTGTAGTTATAGACTTGCCCTAAAACGCCTGTAATAGTTTAGTAAAGCTTAATTAATACTATCGCTATTCTAATACCCCTTCATCTCCCTTTGAATGCTTTCAAAACTGTGTCACAGCTTTACGTCGTAAAATCGCTCCTCATCACCCCTCTTTCCCTGGCTTTGTTTCATCTTCAATATTATGCTACTTATGTTAAAATTCTGTTAATTAATTAAGTATGTGTTACAATTTTTCGATTTTCCGTTCAATTTCAGGCACTTTGGAAGCCTTTCACCTCCATATTAAGCGAGGGTTGATTCTACTGTGATAGGGAAAAAGAACCGAAATTACACGTCCATACATACTGAAGAACATGATAGAGACTACGGTAATCTCCTGACACACACACCTGACTACCTACGTTATGTGATTCTTAAAATGCTATTTCTTGTAGAGGGTATTCTCGTATAGGCTATTATACAGTTATCTAAGGAATTGTCAATAGTTTTTCTGATTTTCCAATATTTTCCCGCAATTTCATCCGCATTCGGTGAAAAAGTCCATAGATTGGGTTATATAGAGGCTATGAACCATTTTGGAGCGTGAAGCCTATACCCTGCACCCTATGGCAACGCTCTCCCCCAGTCCACCTCTATGGCGTAGTTGATACATTTGCTAAAAACCTCGTAGTCAAGGTAAGGGCATGCAATATTATTTCTGTCTAGAATCTCCCCCGCTTTTGTGTCATCAAATATCCTGTCATCGTGGAAATTTGGCTCATATACATTAATGAACGAATCAAACAAATTTTCTAGAGCGTTCCTGGGCTGATTGACAAAATCCTCAGCCAGCACAGATTTGTAGCCCGCAACATTAAAGAATTTTTCCCCAAATAGAATGAGCTCTTCGAGTGTGCTTGGCTTTCTACTTACCAGATGGAAAATACCGCCGTCTAAGCAATTCTCCATAATTGCCATACACCCGGCAACCGCAAAATCGATAGGAACCAAGTCGAATGAACTTCCATCTATTTTCCCGATTCGGATAGGTATATAAAGTTTGCCGTCCCCAGTTTTTCTAACACCCAACTTCTCAGCCTTTAACCCCTCATTTTCTTCGATATCTCTTTCAAATAGCTTCTTCAAGTAATGTCCTGCCCTGAAAGGAACGTAGAAGGCCTTGAAGCTCAGGCTCTTTCCTGTTCTCGAATCTCCGTAGGTTATCGAAGGACGGTATATATTCACTCTTATCCCCTCCCTACTACAAGTTTTGAGCACATGGCCTTCGGCTATATGTTTAGTTTCTTCGTAAACGTTGTGGAATTGCCGCTGAGGTACATATTTCTCCATACACCTTCCACGAACTTTCCCCGCGACATATGCACTGCTCATATGATGAAAGAAATAACATTTGCTCTCCGCTGCTAGCTTTAATACGTTGAGCGTGCCCTGAATATTTACCTTTTCCGCTTGTTTTCTCTCCCTTTCCAGAAACGATGTATCGGCGGCACAATGCCATATTTCGTCAATGTTTTCCGATAGATAAGTGTACACTTTGTCATCTAAGGCTAACCGGGGTTCATCCACCTGTCCACTCACTACCTTGAAGTTTTTGTTGTAAGGAAGGCCATGCCACTCCAGGACTTTTTGAACCCTTTCGTACGCACTTAGATCGTGCTTTGGCCGACATAGGAAGATAACGAAGTAACCTCTCTTCAATAGCTCTGCTGCAATATGACTCCCCATAAAACCGGTGCCCCCGGTTAGGAATATCACGCTTTCTGCGTTCTTTCTCTTTTCAGCGATATAATCTGCCGGCCTCCTCATTTACTCCCCCATTAGCAAGGTCTCTTAGGTCGAATTCTTTATTCGCCACGGAAATTCTAACACCCCGGAATATACTTGGATTATCGTTAGCTCTTTGCAAAATCTGGTGGTAAGCAAAGCTCTTTGATTAATAAGGACTTATGACCCCCTCTAACCTCGTCACCATAAATGTACAATTTTCTATCTGATGGGGTATGCCTACGTATATAGCAAATTCTCGCTTCTGCATAGCCCTTGAAATACTATAGAAAGGAGCGCGGGGGCCTTCATTTCCTGCGTGAATGCGTTTACCTTGTTCATCGATTCTATCGTGGCATTAGCTGCATTTTCTCTTTCCTGATTGTTTGTCTGGTCAAAGTAATAGACATGTTCTATCTGTGCCCGCTTGCCAAAGTCCATTGGATTTATAACTCCCAAACCGCTCCTCAAGTCATATTTGTCACCGATTGATTGCAGCATATCGCATATTTCAACAACTTTATCCAGGTTATCCAGAGAAACGAAGGCAAAGCCTGGGGCATATGCATAGTTTCTGCCTATTCTGCTTGAAAGAATCCTGTACATATTTAGCCAGACCATGTCTGTCATTTCCGGCCTGGAATATAACTTCTTGAAGAAATCCTGCAAATCTTCGTCGACTGCTGCGGCTATATTCTCAGGTGACGGAGATAAGGCCATTTCTACTAAAGGCCTTGTTTCTTCCTTAAACAGGAGTTTGTCAGGCTTTTCAGTCCCTGCAAGTTGACTTAGTATTTCCATCCCTTCAGCGCTATAAAATTTTGGTAAACCTAGCATAATTGTCCTGACCATATTTTGGTCTATAGTAACGTCTGCCATTTCTTTTATTGTCTTTATCGCGTATTTATCCCCTACCACCATTAGCAGGTATTTCACCCCCATTTCTTCTGTGAAGAAACGCCTGAGTTCCTCTGATGCTTGGAAAGTCGGAGAGATGAACGGTGCAAAGTATTCCAGTCCCAGAATCGAATCAACCAATCCTATCCTCCTTCGAGCTATCTCCCGCATCATCTCTAAGGCTTCATGAAGGTCTGAGAAGGGAACCAAAATTCCCTCTTCATCTTCTACAATTGGGTAAAGTCTTACGGTAATCTGAGTACATATGCCGGGGAGAGGAGCCAGAGTACCCGGGGGAGGCATAAAATAGTTGAATATCTTCGGCGCATTCTTGTCGTTTGTCTTGAATATTTTCCCATCAAAAGCAACAATTTCTGCATCAACGTAATTATCGCCCGCATATCCGTACGCATGGCAAAGGGTCCCGTAAATACCCGTCGTTACCATATTAGCGCAAACGCATGCTGCCGGTTCTGCCACACTGGCCCTCATTTTGTGCTTGTTCGCCTCCTTCTGCATCTCAAACGAGGTCACTCCCGCTCCAACTGTGGCAGTCCAGTTCTTGGGATCCACTTCAAGCGTTTTCATTCTACTCAGGTCAATAATGATTCCCTCTCCAAGGGTCAATCCATGGCTGTTCTGACCGGTGCCTCTGGGCACAAATGGCACCTTATGCTTGTTAGCTACTTTAACAACTTCGGCAACTTCCTGCGTAGATTCAGGCATGACAACATATCCAGGCATATGTCGCAAGTGATGTGGGCTTATATCTTTAGAGTAAGTGACTGGCCTCATATCTTTAGAGTAAGTGACTAAGATTGCGGGATCGACTGGGCTAATATCTCTAGAGTAAGTGACTAAGATTGCGGGGTCGTTTATCGCCCATTCCTCGCCGACAATTCCTCTTAAATCGCGCAATACCTGGTCTGCCACCGGACTTTCAATTGGCTCATTTCTCTGTACAGCGACTTCAACATATTCTTTGAGTGCTTCCATGACTTTCATAGGTCGAAGTTCAGTCACGAAGTAACACTGCTTATCACATATTCCACACAAGGTACAGGACCTTGCTATGTCAATAAGCCTTTCAGTGACAGGTATCAGCTTGTTAGCCAGGGCATTAACGATCTCCATTCCTCCCTGGGGGTAGTAACTCGCATATTTATGTTTAATCCCAGAAGGGCAAACGCCTGTCCCTAAGAAATCTATCTTACACATACCGAAATGGACACATTTTGCCGCTATGTTCTTAACTTTTTCTAATCCCATGGCTACAACCTCCTGTGCTGACCAAAAATGTCTAAGCTAGTAACCCCAAGTCGTTACTAAATTTGTTCACTCCATCTTACCTTTGAGATGAAAAGCTTTTGAATATCTGGAATATAAGAATATCAAACGACCGCTGCCTGCCTATAAGATATCCGCCAAATCAGGCTGGGTTTTATTCTCGGATAATTACTTTACTTTATTTATCTTACCAGTTCTCCAACCAGTCCTTCAAGCAATACTATCGCAGCTTCCTTGTCAAGGGGCTGGTTATTGTTGCCGCACTTGGGCGATTGCACGCAGGAGGGGCAGCCGTCGGTGCAAGGACATTCTTCGACTGCTTTTAAAGTAGCCTGCCAGAGCTCGGTTATCATCTCGAATCCCTTTTCGGCGATGCCGATGCCTCCGGGGTGGGCATCGTAAATGAAAATCTGCGCCTTGCCGGTATCGGGATGAAAAGCAGTGGAAACGCCGCCAATGTCATTGCGGTCGCAAAGGGCAAATAAGGGAAGTATGCCAATGGCAGCGTGTTCACAGGCATGTAAACCGCCGTGGAAGTCAAGCCCAGCGTCGGTTATTTTGTCAATCGCCTTCTGAGGCAAATCAAACCACAGGGCCTTGGTGGGAAAGTTTTGTGGTGGCAAATCAAGAGGCTCCTCTTCGATGACCTCTTCGGTGAATTGTTTTTTCCTCTTAAAGCCTACTACAGTGATAGTAACATCAACGTCTCCGAAGTAAACCTTCGCACCGTGGTAATCTTTTTTCTCGAGCATCTTCGTGACCCGGATGTCGTGTATCTCCATAGTCTGGGTATAGTAATCTGTAGACCTTGGTTCTGCCCAGGCGATGCGCCGGGCTAAATCGAGTTCCGTGATAAGATAAGATTCACCCTGGTGGAGATAAATAGCGCCGGGGTGTACCTGGAAGAAGGCAACGCTGGCTTCTACTGTCTCTAACAAGCAACCCTCCCGACCATCGATGACAGCATAATTTTGCCCCGATGTTGCCCTTATATTTATATCCTGAGCGGGATAGGAGATAGAAGGAGCGGGGTGCCATCTCTCTTGGCGTTTTCTTACTCTCCCTTCTTGTTCCAGCTCAATCAGCATAGTGCCAGTGTTGGGCCCGAAGAATGCCTCGTCTTTATCTTCCAGAGGTTTCTCCCAGGCAGCGCAGAGGAGATGAGGCTTCAGGATATAAGGATTGCCAGGATTGATTATGGCATTGTCAAAGTTCTTGCTGAAAAAGAAATCGGGATTACGCATCAGGTATTGGTCGAGCGGATTTTCTTGGGCGATAAGAAAGCTCAGGGAGCTGTGGGTGCTTCGTCCGCTACGCCCTGCCTGCTGCCAGGCACTGGCAATGCTTCCGGGGTAGCCGGTGAGCACAGTGGCATCTAAATCGCCGATATTTATTCCCAGCTCTAGAGCGGTCGTGGCGACCAGCCCGAGAAGCTCGCCGTCGAAAAATTGATGCTCAATTCGGCGTCTGTCTTCGGGAAGGTACCCCGCCCGGTAAGGGCTGATTTTATCCGCCAGGGAGGGAGACAATTGTCCCTGGGTATAAATATAAATGAGTTCGGTAAGCTTACGAGTGCGGGCAAACACCAGACTACGAATCTCTTGCTTAACGAGCTCTCCAAGAAGAAAGGCTGCCTCACTGTTGGGACTGATTCGGCTGGTCTTAGCCTTATCAATGATGGGCGGATTCCAAAAAGTGAAGTATTTCTCGCCATGCGGTGAGCCGTCTTCGACAATGGCCTCGAAGGGCAAACCGACGATATTTTGAGCATGCTCTTCGGGATTGGCGATTGTGGCCGAGCAGCAAATAAACTGAGGTTTAGAGCCATAAGCAGCACAAAGCCGCCGCAGTCTCCGTAAGACATTGGCCACGTGAGAGCCGAAAACACCTCGATAAATATGGGTCTCATCTATTACCACATATTTGAGATTGCGAAACAATCTAGACCACGATTGGTGGTTAGGCAAAATGCCCAAATGGAGCATATCCGGGTTAGTCAGCACTGTCCTTGCCTGTTTTCTTATGTTTGCTCTCTCATTCTGTGGTGTATCACCATCGAAAGTGGCGACAGCTACTGGAGAGATTGCTTCGCCCCGACTTGTCGGGGCTCGCAATGACAGGGAGTGAGCGATTTGTTTCAGGCTACGTAGCTGGTCCTGGGACAGAGCTTTCGTGGGAAAGATATAAAGAGCACGGCTATCCCTATCATGTAAAAGCGCGTCAAGCGTAGCTAAGTGATAGCATAGGGTCTTGCCACTGGCACTGGGCGTGGCTATTATCACGTTTCTCCCGGCCAGGATGGCATTCAAGGCCTGCGCCTGGTGGCTATAAAGAGCTGATATACCCAGGGAGTCCAAACATGCTTGAACGCTGGGGTGGAGGGGGTTATCCAGTTTGCCAAAGATAGCGCCCTGCGGGGGAATGCGTTCAATGTGAATGACCTGCTGGCGATAATCAGGCAGACTAACAAGGTGATGGAGAAAAGCAGCAGCATCCATCAGGGAAAAGTTTCTATTTCCGAACTCAATAGCTCTACATCGGGGTAGTTTTGAACGATGAACTTTACGACGTTGGATAAAGTTTCATCGGCATGTTTTCTATGGTTGCTAACGCAAGCTATGCCCAAAGTTGCTAATTGCCATAAATTCTGGTTATCCACCTCGGCTACGGAAACCTTATACCTGTTTTGTAGCCGGGTGATAATAGACTTAATTACCTGTCTCTTGCCTTTTAGGGAATGGTTCTCAGGGAGGCGAAGCTCAATCTGGCACACACTGACGTGCATTGTTCGTTCTCCTTCCTTAATTTCTCCCCCTTTTGGGGAGAGCTTAGATGGGAGTTATAATCCTTTTCTAACGATATAAACGACGAGGTCAGCAAGACGACAGCTATAGCCCCACTCGTTGTCATACCAGGCTAAGACCTTTATCAGTTTGTCATCAATGACTATGGTGCTCAAGGCATCGAAGATAGCGCTGGCGGGATTGCCCTTAAAATCCGAGCTCACCAGTGGCTCGTCACAATATTCCAGGATTCCCTTAAGCTTTCCGTCAGCAGCCTTATGGAAGGCATCGTTAATTTCCTCAGCGCTTACCTTTCTATTCAGGTCAGCGACAAAGTCAACGACAGACACCACCGAAATGGGCACCCTCAAGGCAATACCATGTAACTTCCCCTGAAGTTCCGGAATGACTACGCCCACAACACGAGCGGCGCCAGTGGTTGTGGGTATAATATTGGTACCGGCAGACCTTGCTCGGCGCAGGTCGCGGTGAAACACATCCAGTATCTTTTGATCGTTAGTGTAAGCATGGACGGTGGTCATTAACCCGTGAACAATGCCAAAGTTTTGATGAAGGACTTTAATTACAGGGGCAATGCAATTAGTGGTGCAGGAGCCGTTGGATATAATGCGGTGCTCGGCCGGATCATATTGCTCTTCATTGACACCAAGGATAATAGATATATCCTCTTCTTTAGCTGGTGCTGAAATGATTACTTTCTTAGCACCGCCTTGAAGATGAGCGGCAGCCTTGCTTGCCTGGGTGAAAAGCCCTGTAGATTCAATAACAATATCCACTCCGTAGTCTCGCCAGGGAATTTTCCCAGGGTCACGCTCGGCTACGACCTTTATTTCCCTGCCATCAACTATGATGCGATCGTCTTTAGCTTCCACCTTACCGGCATAGATGCCATAATTACTATCATACTTAAAAAGATGGGCATTAGTTTTAGCATCGGTAAGGTCATTTAGTGCCGTCACCTCTGCCTTACCGCCACAACGCTGGATAATTGCCTTCAGAGCTAATCTGCCAATACGCCCGAAGCCGTTGATTCCTACTTTTGTTGCCATTTCTTCACCTCCTCTTTTTTTACTAGTCCTTAGCTATGTATAAAGAAGCACCATCCATATCAACATTGCCTACTCTGTCTTCCTCCATCAAGAGCTTAAGATGAGCAATGGTCTCGGTAATAGCCATTCGCCTTTCCCAGACTCCTAGATCCTGAAAAGCAGTACTCCCTCCGTTGACCATCCAGGGAATTTGTTGAGATATCTCGTAGGCTGTCTTCAAACCGTCGTGCAGAGTTCTCATGATGGCTCTCTTTCTTTCCTCGTGATGCTGGAGTATCTTTTCTATTCTCAGCCCTAAAGCATTGAACACCGGCCCATGTCCCGGCAGAATAAAATTAACCTTAAGGCGCTCTAGTTTTTTAAGGGAAGAAACATAGTCGCCCAGGGGGTTATCGCCAGATTGGGGATTGAAGCTAATGCGGGGAACGGTATCATACAGGACATGATCGCCGGTGAGAATGAACTTCCTCTCTCGTTCATAAAGGCAGACATGGCCTGGCGAGTGCCCCGGCGTCCATAACACCTCAAATTCGAAAGAATCGTTAGAAATTGTGTCGCCATCTTCTAACCTTACTTCAGGTAAATCCGGGGTGACATATTTATTCGCCCATAGCGAAGCATCTTTCAGCTGAGGCAATTCTTCCGCAGGAGCACCGTTCTGTCGAAGTAACTCTTCAGTTTGTTTAACCAGGTCAGCGAAATCTTTATACCTGGGAAGGATAAAATCTGCATCAATCCTGTGCATAGCTACTTGAGCCCCGCAGATTTGTTTTATCTTGGTTGACAATCCATAATGGTCGGGGTGTATATGGGTGATGACCACCTGTTTGATGTCTCGAAGTTTGAGGTTTGCCGCTTTTATCCCTCCCTGGAGGGCCCAGAGGGATTCCTGGCTATCCCAGCCACTATCAACCAGTATATGCCCATCACTGCCTTCAATTAAGTAAACATTGGTATACCATGGTGCATTTTCAGGAGCAGGAGTTTTTATTTGGTGAACACCGTTTAATATCTCCATTATTTCATCCTCTCCAAATTATATAACGCCTTTTTGCCAGGGTATTGTGCAGCCTCTCCTAATTCCTCCTCTATCCTGAGGAGGCGGTTGTATTTAGCCAGTCTCTCGCTACGACAGGGGGCACCAGCTTTAATTAATCCGGCGTTGCTAGCTATCGCGAGGTCGGCAATAGTAGTATCCTCGGTCTCACCAGACCTGTGGCTGATAATGGTTGTCCATTCGGCCTGCTGTGCTCTTTTGATAACAGCCAGGGTTTCACTGAGCGTGCCTATCTGATTTGGCTTAATGAGGATTGAATTGGAGGCTTTCTGGGCGATGCCCTTTTCCAGGCGCTCCATGTTGGTGGCATAAAGGTCATCGCCGACAAATTGAATCTGCTTTCCTAGTCGAGCAGTGAGCAATGACCAGTTTGCCCAATCATCTTCAGCCAGCCCATCCTCAATGCTGATGATGGGGTAATCCGAAGTTAACTTGACATAATAGTCAATCATTTCTGTGGAACTGAGAGTAACACCTTCTTGGGAGAGGACATATTTTCCATCTCGATAGAAAGTGCTGGCGGCCGGATCCAGGGCTATAAATAAGTCCTGGCCAGCTTTATAGCCAGCCATGTCGATGGCTGCTATTATCAGCTCCAGTGCATCTTTATTGGAGGGGAGTCGGGGAGCGAAGCCACCCTCATCTCCCACGTTGGTGCTTAATCCCTTATCTTCAAGCACTTTATGCAGGGAATGATACACTTCGCTGCTTATTTGCAGGGCTTTGTGGAAATTGGCAGTGCCCACTGGCATTATCATAAATTCCTGAAAATCGGTAGAGCCTCGGGCATGCTTACCCCCATTTAGAATATTCAACATAGGGACAGGCAATAGGTTAGCTCTTGTCCCTCCTAAATAGCGGTATAAAGGGATCCTTCGGAAGCTAGCTCCGGCCTTGGCTACGGCCAGAGATGTCCCCAGTATGGCATTAGCCCCGAGCTGGGCTTTGTTAGCAGTGCCATCAAGTTCAATTAGTCGCTGGTCAATAGCCGTCTGCTCTAAAGCGGACATGCCTGCTATTGTTGAAGCAATCTCACCATTGACGTGTTCTATGGCTTTTAGAACGCCGAGTCCCCCATATCTACTTTTATCACCATCCCGAAGCTCCACAGCCTCATGTTTCCCGGTGCTTGCACCTGAGGGGACAGATGCGATACCCGCAGTGCCATCAACCAACACCACCTCTACCTCTATGGTAGGATTGCCTCGAGAATCAAGAATCTCTCTGGCTTTTACAATTTCGATACTTGCCATTTCCAAGCGCATTCTATGGCTAAATCACTGTCATTGCCAGTATAGTGAAGCAAATTCATGATCTTTTGCGCCTCTTGACCAAAGAAGTTGCTTTGTCCACCGCCTCCGTAGCACTCTGAACTCTAATTATGGAATCATCCGCTTGCCCGTTTCGTGACAGTGACCAGGTATTCAAGCCGATGACTGGGATGCTACTTTTCAGAGCATAAGCAATTTCGCTTAGCGTTCCATAGCTTCCGCCGATGGCAATCACTGCCTGGGCTGATTTCACCACCGCGACATTTCTGGCCTCACCTATGCCGGTAACCACGGGAATATCTACCCAGGGGTTAGCCATGTTTGAATTTTTCCCGGGCAAAATACCCACGGTCAAGCCACCTTTTGACTTAGCCCCGCGACAAACAGCTTCCATCACACCACCCAAGCCACCGCATACTATAGTGGCACCTTGTTGGGCTAACAATTCACCCACACTTTCTGCTAGCTTAGCTTCTTCTGGGGGGCAGGAGGAATCCCCAATGACGCCGATAATCATTTCGTGACTTACCATATTATATTATCACACAGCCTGAGTCTCAGCGAATTGCATTGTAGCATGATTTTATCCCGCAGAGGAAAACAAGAAACCTGTCCTGGATTATTGAACAAAACGTCAGAAAGTTATCCGTTGTTCAAATAGAGTTGATCTCAAAGCCGAAGGATTTTCTGAGCGAGGTTTTTTATAATGTGAAATCAGAATAGAACCTCATAGTATAAACCGATTATTTTTTGTACTATATATAATGGCAGGGGAAAACGCTGCGATGCCAGAACCTGGTGATTTCTATCTAAAAACAGTCAAAGACTGCTTCGAAGCTCTTAAAACGAGTGAAAAGGGTCTTTCGAACCCGGACGCTCAAAAACGGCTCACTCAATATGGTGAAAATCAGCTCATCACTCTGGCAAAAACACCTCAGTGGTTACAGTTCTTGCTGCAATTTAAAAATGTGCTTGTAATTATTCTCATCATCGCAGGAGTAATTTCCTTTGCCATTGGCAGTTTTCGCGGTGGTTCCATTATGTTCATAATTGTACTGATAAACGCGTTTATCGGTTATTTCCAGGAACATAAGGCAGAACGCATCATGGATTCCCTTAAGAAGCTGGTTCAATCTCCCGCCAAAGTATATAGAGACGGTGAGTTGACTGAGCTGCCACAGTTAGAACTGGTACCCGGAGATATTTTATACCTTGAGGAAGGCGATAAAGTTCCCGCCGACATTCGCATAATTGAATCATTTGATCTGAGAACCAATGATTTCTCCCTGACAGGAGAGTCAATGCCCCAGGAAAAACACAGTAACACAATAAAGAAGAAATCATCTCTGGCAGACCGTGACAATATGGCATTCCTCGGTACGACCGTGGCTACAGGTAATGCAAAAGGGGTCATCGTCGCTACAGGGATGAATACAGAACTGGGGAGAATTGCGGGTCTGACACAGGAAGAAAAGAAGTCGAAATCTCCCCTGCAACTGGAAATGCAGTCTATTGCCAACAGAATCACTGTTTTTGCCATAATAGTCGCGCTTATACTGTTCGGAGTTACCATATGGCAGGGGTTGGGTATTAATATAGCGCTCATCTACGCCCTGGGCATTGCAGTTGCTGTTGTTCCCCAGGCGCTTCCAATGCAAATAACCGTAGCACTATCGAATGGTGTAGCCCGTTTGGCCAAGAAAAATGCCGTTATTAAGAAATTATCGTCTGTAGAGACCCTGGGATCAACTAATGTTATTTGTACAGATAAAACGGGTACGCTTACCAAAAATGAAATAACTGTAAAATACATTTGGTTTGATGGCCATCAATATGAAGTCTCGGGGGTTGGCTACGAGCCAGAGGGAGACATACTAGATTCAAAAGGTAAGAAACTGACAGAGCGGGAGATCGAGAGAATAGAAATCATGCTCGATACCGCCACCATGGCATCTAATGCAGAAATTCATGAACCTGATAATGATCACCCAGGCTGGTATCCCATTGGTGATCCAACCGAGGCTGCCCTTATCACTGTATCAACGAAGCTAGGGACACGCTCTCCCAAAGAGGACGAGGAAAATCCGGAGCTCAAGGAGTTCCCCTTCGATTCTGAGCGTAAAAGGATGAGTTCTATTCGACAGTTTGGTAGTAAGAAAGTCCTCTGCATGAAAGGAGCAATCGATTCCGTTCTTGCAGTGAGCAAATACATCTACAAACGAGGTAAAGCGACCAAGCTCACAAAGAAGGATGCTGAAATGCTGAACACGCTAAACGTCGAATACTCCAAGAAGGCGATGCGTGTCCTGGCATTCGGATACAGGGAATTAAAAGATGATAAACATGATTACGAAATGGATGATGCGGAGAAAAACATAATTTTGTTGGGGTTGATGGCAATGAATGACCCTGCAAAGGAAGGTGTTAAAGAGGCAATAGAAAATGCGCATGAAGCCCATATTAAAACCTTTATAATGACCGGCGACCATGCCATCACAGCACAAGCAATAGGAAAGCAAATTCACCTCTCCCCCGAAAACAAAGAGGCAGTTGTAATTACCGGAGAAGAGTTGTCTGAAACCAAGGACGAAAAACTCACACAAATTATGGAAGATCATCAGTCTCTTATTTTCTCCCGAGTTTCTCCAGAGGATAAACTACGAATTGTAAAAGCGTTAAAAAGCAAAGGGGAGGTGGTTGCAGTTACAGGAGATGGGGTCAATGATGCCCCGGCTCTAAAAAGTGCCCACATTGGCGTTGCCATGGGGAGTATTGGTACTGACGTAGCCAAGGAAGCTTCTGAACTTGTACTGCTGGATGACAGCTTCTCAACACTTGTATATGCAATACAAGAAGGCAGAACTATTTACAACAATCTAAAGAAAACGATAATCGCATCTCTAACTAGCAACGGAGGGGAACTAGCTATTGTTCTTCTGGGGCTGGCCGGGGTAGCCTTGTTTGGCTGGCCAATCCCAATTCTGGTTATTCAAATACTGGCAATTGATCTGCTGGCGGAGATTTTACCGCTTACCGCTCTTACCTTTGATCCGGGTTCAAAGGATCTGATGACCTCTCCGCCCCGAAGACAGCAAGAACACATCCTAAACAGGTACACAATGTTTGAGATTCTGTTCTTGGGATTTCTCATGGGAGCTCTTGGTTTTGTAAATTTCGTGGTGTTCATGGGGCGCACGGGTGCTGAACTTACAATGACACACGATCTGTACTCAAGGGCTACTACCTTAAGTTACGCTACTATTGTCTTCTGTCAGTTTGCCAATATCTTATCTAGAAGGTATAACTACGATTCATTTTTCAACAGGAATTTTTGGAGTAACAAGAAGCTACTATGGTCGATTGTAATCTCAATCGGATTCACGTTGACAGCAATATACACTCCTTTCATCAATAGGTTTTTAGAATTTGCTCCCTTGACCCTCGGCGATTGGGTAAGTGTTCTCGCTGCAGCCGCTTTATTCCTACTAGCTCATGAAATTATCAAAGCTTTTAAACGCTCAAGAAGAAGAGTCCCTAAAACGAGAGTACAAGAATGATCGATTGATTCACACGTCCGCACTGTCTTATACTTAATTACATTTATTTCGTTACACTGGATTAGCGGCGACGGTACAATATTAATTTGTCAAGGTTGAGGCCTTGGCTCTCGTCTAAACGACAGGCGTAGAAGATGGACCGCTACTACCTCCACCCATATTATGGCGTTGGCCACTATAATTCGCTCATACAAACCAAACCAGCCCGTTTGTTCAGTAAAGAATGCCCCTATTATGAGGGCGAAGGCCAGAACACCAGCTACGAGTGTATAGACAGAAATGTTTCTCCAATTCGGGGTGCTCTTGAGGCTGGGTGCGAGCGATAAAATAGCGACGGGGAATAGCAAGCCAAGGCCGTAAGATGCTATCGTGTGGATTATTCCGTCGGTAGTGTGTAGACCTCCCGGGGCATCCATATGAAAAGTAGCAATCAACATCAAGACGAAGCCACAGAGAGCAAGAAGTCCGATGCTGGCACGGAAGCCCCTGGCTCTACGAATATTGAAAAAGAGCCCGGCTACAAAGATCTCCAACAGCAAGCCCATGGCTAGAAAACAGATTGATTGCAGCCAGCCTATGGGAGTCAACGCCAGGCTGCTGACTGAATCGCGGACTGAGCTGTAACCGGGAATAGATAAAGAAGCCACGATGTCCCCGACAACCACCACAATGGGTCCTACGATCCCGAGCAGAGCCGGGACAGTGTCGATGTTCAGATGTTTATTAGAGATAGACATTAGCCTTTATGTACCGAGCATAATAGCTGTTGGCTGTCTGCAGTGGACAATTAATGTAATCAGCGACCCTGTGCATAAGATTTCCTTCCATATTTTATAACAAACATGTTTATGCCCTGAAGCAGCTGGTGACATAGGTGGGAACTAGGGGGACCGCAAAGGGAGCCATACCGAGAACGTGCTTCCTACCTCGACCTGGCTCTCCACTTCTATCTTTCCCCCATGAGCCTCAGCAATATGCTGGCATATTGCCAGGCCAAGCCCACTGCCTCCCTCAGCGCGCGAGCGGGATTTATCGACCCGGTAGAACCGTTCAAAGATGAAAGGTATGTCTTCTGCCGGGATGCCAATCCCAGTATCCGTGATGGCGACGACAGCCATTTGCCCTTCGCGGCGAAGCGAGAGGGAAACAGTACCCGGAGCGGAGGTATATCTGATGGCGTTATCCAGAAGGTTCATGAACATTTCTCTCAGCCTGGCTTCATCGCCTTTGACTACCAAATCCTGCGTCTGCCCTAATTGAAAACTGAGCCCTTTTTCCTGGCAGAGAACTTCGACGTCCGTGCTCAGGTCAGTGATGAGCTTACCAAGCTCGACTTCTGCGAAGTTCCATTGCTCCTTTCCGGCATCAGCACGAGCGAGGGTAAGCAATTGGTCAATAAGGGAGGACATCTGTTTTGCTTCTCTAGAAACAATCTCTAAAGATTGCCGATAATCGCTTGGTGGTCTTTCCTTCTGGAGCGCCAGAGTGGATTCAGCTTCAATTACCGCCAGGGGAGTACGTAACTCATGTGAAGCATCGCTGGTGAATTGCTTCTGGCGCTGGAACGCTTTTTCCAATCGTCCAATCATTTCGTTCAGCGTCGCTGCGAGCCTCCCTAATTCATCTTTGGTGTTCACATTAATCCTTTGACTTAAGTCACTTTCCCCAAGTTTCTGTGCTGTCTGGGCAATCTTGTCCACAGGCTTAAGCGCTCGGCGGGCTAGAAATATGCCACCTCCAGCGGCTAATGCCAGAGCCAACGGGACAGCGATGGCGAAGGTGCGCACCAATCCATGCAGTGCTTGATCTATCTGTTTTGTGGAGCGGCCAATAACCAGTGTAGCTGGCGGGATACTAGGTGTCGGTCCTGGTATGCTAAGGTTTACGGAGACGGCCAGGACACGCAATTCTTCGCCTTCTGCAGTCTGGATAGTGGTAAACGAACTCCTGCCAGCCATGGCTTGTGAAATGAATTCTTGACTCAAGGTAATATTTATCCCTGGGGGAGATACCTCCACCGTTTGGTTATCAGCGTAGAAATACAACATGACGATTTCCCCCAGCTTCTCTTGGAATTCTCCTTGCCAGATGCTTTCCAAAATAGACGGGAAATTACTTAGCTGCGTTGACCGTAGTTCCAGTGAATCATCCAGATTCTGGTAGAGGCTTCGAGAAAGATAAAAATATATCCCGGTACTGAGGGCAGTCAATAAAACTGCCAACACCAACAGGTACAATAGGGTAAATCGGAATTTGATGCTGTGAATGAAGTTCATGATGCTTTCAACCGATAGCCGGCTCCTCTCACCGTCTGAATCAGGCTATCCTCCCTCTCGTTGTCAATCTTACGCCGCAATCTGCGGATATAGACATCCACCAGATTAGACATGGTATCGAAGTCGTAATCCCAGGCATGCTCTTCGATCATGGTCCGCGTAACTACCACGTTGGGATGGCGCATGAAGTACTCCAGGATGACGTATTCCTTGGTAGTCAATTCAATAGGTCTTTGTCCTCGCCAGATCTGGCGGGTAAGAGTGTTCAAAGTTAAGTCTCCTACCCGAAGCTCTGGCGATTTGGATATTCCCTCTCGCCGCAGGAGCGCCCGAACTCGGGCAAGAAGCTCATTGAAGGCAAAAGGTTTAACCAAATAATCATCGGCTCCTGTATCTAGCCCTTTAACCCGGTCTTCCACAGTATCTTTAGCCGTCAACATTAGAATGGGGGTGTTAACATTCTTGGCGCGAAGTTCATGGCAAACTTCGATGCCATCTTTATTGGGCATCATGATATCTAGAATAATGAGGTCATAGGGATTGACCTCGGCAAGATATTCTCCCTCCTCTCCATCGTAGGCTAAGTCGACAGCGTAAGCTTCTTCGAGAAGCCCGCGTTTGATGATAGCGCAGAGTCGCCGGTCATCATCAACAACCAAAATTCGCATGACAGATTCCCTAAACACATCATATTACACCAAGATGAACATGAAATGAAATGGCCGCCCAATTGTATGCTTTTTCTGCCATTCACTCCCGGTTCATGGTAGATTCATGTTGTTGTGATAAGCTTGATTTGTACTGATGGGGACTAACTGGAAAAGGAAATGAGATGTATATATCAGGTAAAGGAGACCGATATGTGGGGTGGTGGTCTTCAGACTTGGGAGGTCCGCGTTTAGCTGGCGAAAAGACCCATTCTGGCAACATAAGGCAAACTGGGTGGTTTGGAGAAGTAAATAAAAATAAAGTAAATATATGACAACCTACACCTCCTTCTTCTCTCCTTTCCTTTCCTTTCTACTATGGTGTTAGAGGCTTCCAAATGGAGGCCTCTAATGCTATCCGAATTTTACATAAAGGGATATTTTGTGAAGTGATTACTATATAGGGGGGCGTGCCACTGATGCTTCCGATGAAACAGGCGATTGATAAGCCGCCGGGGCAGAACTTGTCTGGAGGTGGGGTGAATCTTCTCCCCTCTCCTTTGCAATAGCCAAGACTCAGGTTCGGAAAAAATAGACTTCAAACCGAAGTGAAGGAAAAGAGTGAGAATAAGAAATAATACAAAGAGCAGGACTCAACTAATGGAGAGATTCGACAAGAAGTCGTACTATGCTTTCATAAGAGGAGGGTATGGAAATTGACCAAGCAAAAGTACATTGTAATAGGCGTCGTTTTGCTTGTTAGTATCAGCCTGGTTGTTGCCTGCATCCTAGCTAAGCCCCCCAGTTCCGCCTCAGAATATCTGTATGTTGACGAAGGAATTGGCTCCGAGCTTAGTACCCAGGAGTTAGTAGCAGAGGTGGCTCCCGCCGTGGTTTCCATCGTTACCGAAACGGTGGGCTACAACTGGTTCTGGCAGGCAGTCCCGCAGACAGGAGCGGGAAGCGGGATAATAATCAGCCCCGACGGCTATATTGTGACCAATAACCATGTGGTAGAGGGTGCCCAAAAAGTGACCGTAACTCTTAGTGACGGAAGTGCTTTTGCGGCAACTGTAGTGGGTACAGACGCACAAACTGATCTGGCGGTAGTGAAAATTGACGCCAGTAATCTTGCCTACTTACATTTCCTGAGCAACTCTCTGGAGCAGCTTAGCGTCCTTGACCCGGTGGTAGCTGTGGGCAATGCTCTGGCCCTGCCGGGAGGTCCTACCTGGACTACCGGCGTGGTCAGCAATCTGGGACGCTCTATTGAAGAGAACACCGGAGTGGTGCTCAATGACATTATTCAGACTGATGCGGCTATTAACGCAGGAAATAGCGGTGGACCGCTACTAGACACGGCAGGGCAAGTGGTCGGCATCAATGTGGCTATCGCCAGCAATGCCGAGAATATTGGCTTCGCTATAAGTACTGATACTGCTGTCTCCGTAGTGCAGAGCCTGATAACCGAAGGAAAAGTAATTCGCCCCTGGCTTGGAGTGGAGGCGACCACCGTCACTTCCACTATCCAGCATTACTACGACCTGTCAGTCAACGCGGGAGCGCTCATCACCAGTATAACCAGCGGTAGCCCGGCAAGTAAGGCTGGACTAAGAGCAGGTGATGTTATCACCAAGATGGACGACGAGGATATCAGCACTGCCGCAGAACTGACCTCAACCATAGGTTCTCATCAGATTGGTGACCAGGTTGAGATTGTCTATTATCGTGGGAGTGTACAGAATGTAGCTAATGCCACGCTGGAAGAGTCTCCCTCTTAGGCCGACAACGGGTTAGGAAAGCGGGTATATGGCTAATCCTCCGGGCTGGGCAAGATTGGCAAAATAGAAAGCCATCACTTTTCTATCTATTTTATTTTAGAGCTTTTCGCACTACTGCTATTAGCTCATCTGGGGTAAATGGTTTGGGTAAAAATGGCCTACCACTTTGCTCTATAAAAGCCATGGTTTTCTCGTCTAGCAAACTCCCGGTAGTGAATACTACCTGGTTTGCCAACTGCGGATATTTTTTTTGCAGCCATTTGTAGAGTTCTGTACCGTTCATTTTCGGCGTCCTGATATCAATCAGACAAATGTCATATTGCCTCTCCTCTATCATATCCTGGGCTACCCTTCCATTGACGGCAATGTTCACCTCAAGTCCTTCTCTAGTAAGGACTCTTTGGCACATATTGCCAATCGCCGGTTCGTCCTCGACCACCAATATTCTCTTCGTGGTGCGCTCACTAGTATTTATTGTACGCCTCTTTTAATCAGCGACTCTATGAATAATATTTCTTTTCAGTATTATAGCAAATATATTTAAGCCGTCAAGAGGCTAGTTGAACTTGCTCATTGCTGCCTCTGTTCCCTGGGTAAGAAAACAATCGATGGCTTCAGATACCTTGACAATTACAGGCTTAATTATTGCTTCTTCCGGGGGGGAGAAATCGCTGAGCACATAATTGACTATAGCCTCTTCGTTGATGGATTGCTCTTCCGCCCGGGGGCGTCCAATCCCCACTCTGATTCTGGGGAAGTCCTCGCTTCCCAGGGCTGAAATAATAGAGTTCATCCCCTTGTGTCCTCCTGAGCCTCCGCTCTGCCGGAGGCGAATTTTGCCCAGAGGCAAATCGAGGTCATCATATATTACCAGGAGGTTGC
>CAYYUO010000002.1:0-44303 GCA_964474965.1 uncultured Dehalococcoidales bacterium | reverse complement strand
ATTTCTCTCTAAGCACCGGGGATTCTTCGATATCACTGATCCTAGTCATGGCTCCTAGAGTAAGGCCCTTTTCATTGGAGTACTCTATATTTTTCAGTTCAGCCAGCTTTTCCAGAGAGACGATTACACTGTGATGAACCACCTTCTTTTTCAGATTGACCAGCAGGTCGGTACCACCGGCGAGAAATGCAGTATCCCCCTTGTTTTGCTCCATGATTTCAAACGCTTCTTCCAGAGTTTCCGGCTCGATAAACTTGAATCTTGGTAATATCACGGCTACTCCCTTCTGGTATCTCTTTTTGAGTCCGACGTGTATTCTTAGCTTGGTCTTGCTGGTACTTTCCCGCCTGATGGCATATGACTAACAAGACCACCCTTGCCTCTCCCACCACGTCAGTGATAGGGGGGCACTAGCAAAAAATAAGACGCCTAAAAAAACTCCGGTGTCTCTCTTCTCTAAGACACTTCTCCTTCCCAAACACGGGAGGCATCTCCGCTTTCGGCTATGCCCTATCAGCTATCTATCATAGGATTACCCGTTAGACAGACTGGCTCGGAGAAACGCCATGTTCAATCGTAGGAAATATTATTGCACTCGTATGAAGCCAATGTCAAGTCAAAGTGAATAATAATTATAGCAACATTTGACTAAAGTTCTCTCTTGCCATGCGTTTTCCCAAGGGGTATACTCAAAAAGTGTGGAAATAGTTAACGGCAACGAGTACTCTTTCTGTTAGCAAAAACAAGAAGGAGGTACTCCCAAAAAAGTTATGTATAAGCTATAGGGTGTGACGTAATTAGGTGCGATAGGTGGCCCCCCTGACAGGGGTTCACCTTTTCTTATGCTTTCTGCAGTCGATGTATTCTTTGACTAATTGATTCCTTGTGTTATAATAGCCCGACGCCAGTGACAGCAGGTACCCTGAGGGTTTAAATGATTTGCCTGCCGAGGCTTAAGTTAACCCTGTGTTCACTGGCACAGGGGTTTTTGTTATAGACTTCCTCTATCATGACGTGAGGGAATTAAAGAAAGGGCTATATGTTAAAAGAAAAGAAGGTGCAGATAGTAAGCAATCTAGCCGACGATTTGTCGCGGAGCAATATTATTATCGCTACTAATTATCAAGGCCTGCTTGCTAAACAAATGGCCGAGTTGCGTAATGCTCTGGCAAAAGCAGGTGTCGAGTATCATGTTGTCAAAAACACTCTGGTCTATCGTGCCGCTGACCAGGCAGGTAAGCCACAACTGAGAGATATAATCGAAGGCCCTGTGGCCCTGGCCTTCGGCGATGACATAGTTAATACGGCTAAAGCTCTTAACCAATATATCAAATCTGCGGCATTGCCTTTACAAATTATAGGAGGATTGTTGGAGGACCAAGTGCTGCCTCCGGAGGAAGTGGTAAGCCTGGCTAGTTTGCCACCTAGAGAAGTTCTAATCGCCAAACTAATCGGGCAAATACAAGCCCCCATAGGAAATTTACATAATATCCTTAACCGTCCCCTGCTGGGGCTATTGAACGTGCTACAAAACAGGGCTCAAACCATGAGCGCATAACAAAGGAGGACATCATGTCACCAGAAGAAGTAAAGAAAGAAACTAAGGAAGGGGAGGTAAAGAAAGCTTCAAAAGCAAAGAAAGAAGTTAAAGAAGAGGAGAGCAAGGAAGTTCCAACAGCGCAGCAAGAAGTTAAGGAAGGGGAGGTAAAAGAAGCTCCAACTGCACAGGAGGAAGTTAAGGAAGAGAAGGGAAAGGAAGTTCCAAAGCCACAGAAAGAAGTTAAGGAAGAACAGGGCAAGGAAGCTCCAAGGGCGAAGAAAGAGGCCAAGGGTTTGACCAAGGAAGAAATTATCGCTGCCATTAAGACTATGACAGTGCTGGACCTGGCTGATTTGGTCAAGACACTGGAAAATGAATTCGGAATTAGTGCTGCCCCTGTAGCGGCAGCAGCGCCGGCAGCTGCCCCTGGCAAGCCAGCAGAGGCACCCTCGGAGGAGGAGAAGACAGAATTCACCGTCACCTTAAAGAGCTTCGGCGAGAAGAAAATCGAAGTTATCAAGGCGGTGCGTGAGGTAACCACTCTGGGATTAAAGCAAGCTAAGGATTTGGTAGAAGCTGCTCCACAGATAGTAAAAGAAGGCGTCCCCAAGGAAGAGGCTGAAACAGCAAAACAGAAATTAGAAGCTGCTGGAGCGACTGTAGAGGTTAAGTAGAGTCATCTCAGAATTTTTGAATTCTTGAGGGGGGAGGTTGAGTAAAATGTCTCTGGCTACTTACCAAATTATCTTAGTGCTGGGAGGATGTTTCCTTCTTCTGGGGATCATTTTTATTCTCTGGAACAAGAGGGAAAAGAACAGATACTACAATTCTATTTTGCTAACCCGAAGAGATATTAAGGAGACTATAACCCATGAACACGAGCGTTTCTGGCTACAAGCCTGGCAAATAGGAGGCAGGATTTCCCTTATCATTGGTATTATACTGCTGGTTATTGGCGGGGTTTTGAAATTATTATCATGAAGGAAAGGATTCCTTCACGCCTCAGGACCAAGTTTTAGGTTTAAATTATTTCCTTATGCCGGTACTGGAGAGCTTCCGCCATATGGTGTGTTTTGATGATGTCGCTATGCTCTAAATCGGCGATGGTGCGGGAAAGCTTAAGGATGCGATGGAAGGCACGGCCGGTGAAATGAAGCTGCTTCATGGCGGCGCGAAGCAGGCTCTGAGCTGCCGATTCCACCGTACAGAATTCCTTCACCTCCTTGGGCGTCATATCGGCATTGCACTTCAGCTTCGTCCCCTGAAAACGACCAAGCTGTATTTCATGCGCCGCCTTGACTCTGGCCCTGACTTTATCCGAGCTTTCCCCAGGCTTATCTTCAGTGAGTTTTTCATAATCAATATGGGGAACATCGACAAAGATATCAATGCGGTCCAGTAATGGTCCACTTATCTTTTTATGATAGCGGGAGATTTCTCCTGACGAGCATTTACATTCCTTAAACGGGTCGCCATAATATCCGCAGGGGCAGGGGTTCATAGCTGCAACCATCATAAAGCTAGCAGGGAAGGTAACACTGCCATGAGCACGGCTGACGGTAATTGTCCTGTCCTCTATCGGTTGGCGCAGTGATTCCAGGGTGGTGTGCCCGAACTCAGGAAATTCATCCAGAAAAAGTACCCCGTGGTGCCCCAGGCTTATCTCCCCGGGCCTTGGCCATTGCCCTCCACCCACCAAGCCAGCATGGGAAGTAGTATAGTGCGGGGAGCGAAAAGGGCGCTCTACAACGATGGGGGTGCCTTGCGGCAATAATCCACTAACGCTGTAAATCTTGGTTACCTCGATAGCCTCTTCCATAGTCAACAGGGGAAGTATCGAGGGCAAAGAACGAGCCAGCATGGTCTTGCCGCTTCCCGGTGGGCCACACATGAGGATATTGTGTCTTCCTGCCGCCGCTATCTCCAGAGCCCTCTTGGCATGCTCTTGACCCTTGATATAACTGAGGTCGGAGGCATAACTAGGGTGAAATTCCTGCTCCCAATTTAGCTCACTCTGATACTCCGGGATGTCTACTTCGCCTTGAAGATGCACAACCAGTTGCGCTAACGATTCCGCAGGAAATATATGTATGTTGTCTATAAGGGAGGCCTCTTTAGCATTATCACAAGGCACAAATACAGTAGATAAGCCTTTATCACGGGCTAAAGACACCATGGGCAATACCCCATGGGTATGGCGTAGCTTGCCATCCAAAGAGAGTTCCCCTAAAAAGATACTGTGGGTGAGGTCGGCGTTTAGCTGTCCTGAGCTCATCAGTATGCCTATGGCTATGGGTAAGTCGTAAGCGGGGCCTTCCTTTTTTAAGTCGGCTGGAGCTAAGTTGACTGTAATACGCCTGTTAGGGAACTTGTAGTAGGAGTTTCTTATGGCTGACCTTACTCTTTCTCTTGCCTCCTGGACTGCCTTGTCTGGTAATCCAACGATGGTAAAAGAAGGTAAGCCTGGTGATAAATCCACCTCTACTTCCACCACAGCTCCCTCCAGACCCACCACGGCAGCGCTTTTTACCTTGGCTAGCATAGCTGTTGTCAATTATAGCAGGGAATTTCTTGAGTGACTAATAGGGCATACTACACCATGTATCTTACTTGTACGAAATGTAATCTCAACTTCGGAAGTTAATTGCGCAGTTGGCCCGACAATGACATAGAATATAATTTCAATCGTCTACACCAACCACTTGGCTATCTTGCCCATATGAGCTATACTGAAATGAAACTCGCTAAGATCCAGAGTCCAGTGTTACCTAAAGTATTTGGAGCATGAAAAGAATATATGTTAATGAAGAGGTCTGCATTGGCTGCGGCCTGTGTCGAGTTTATTGCCAGGTAGAGCAATCCCAGTCTAAGGACCTAATCAAGGCATTTAAAAAAGAGACTCCACGTCCTTTGCCCCGTGTGCGTGTGGAGAGGAATGTAGAGATTTCTTTTCCCATTCAATGTCGCCATTGCGACGAGCCCTGGTGTGTTTATTCTTGTCTTACCGGTGCGATGCACAAAGACCCTGTAAGTGGCATGGTCAGCGTTGATATGGAAAAGTGTATTGGCTGCTGGACGTGCATAGTAGCCTGCCCTTACGGGGCGATAAAGCAAGACACGGCACAAAAGAAGGTGCTTAAATGTGACCTCTGCCAAGGAGAAGATATTCCAGTTTGTGTCACAAATTGCCCCAATGAGGCACTAGTCTACGTGGAGGTACAAAATGAGAGTCTAACATAGAAAGCCAGGCAATTGGTTTGATCCAATGGATATTATCGTTCCATTGGCTTAATCAATCTAAAGGAGGTGTATCATGTCATATAATTGGGGACCACATTATCTTATGCCTTCAGAGACGTTGCAAAAGTACTCTGGCAATGTTCGGCTGCGCGAGGAGTTTGATGAAGACCTGTTGGGTAAGGAGTTGGCAGAGCTAGGTATCTCGGGACCTATCATGCGGGTGACTAATCCCTGGTACTATCGGAAGAAGAATACAGATACTTGGATTAAGATAGGGGAGTCTGAAGATAGACGTGAGAATTTCCCGGTCAGGTGGGAAACATCCAGTTTAGAAAATGGACAATATGAAGTACTGGGATTGATGCATGTCTTTGTCAAAAAAGGTGATGAGGCGAAAGTCATCGCCCGCCAAAACATTGTGGAAGTCACTGTCGAGAATTAGCTTCCGGGAAGCGAACAAAGGAGAGGAATCTGCATGATTGCTATAATCGACTACGGTGCAGGAAATTTGCGTAGTGTCGCTAATGCCGTTAAGAAATTAGGTTACCAGCCGAGGGTAACAAGCGAGCCGGGTGAAGTGTTTGATGCTGCTGCAGTTATCCTCCCCGGTGTCGGCGCCGCTGCCGATACCATGAATAGCTTAGAGAAACTAGGTATGACCGATGCTATTCGGCAACTGATACAACGAAGGCGACCGCTCTTCGCCGTTTGCGTAGGGCTGCAGATACTGCTTTCAGGAACTGAAGAAGGAGGCTGGCACGAGTGCTTGGGCGTAATTCCAGGGAAGGTAAGAAGGCTGCCCCAAGGACTTAAAATCCCTCATATAGGTTGGAATCAGGTGAAACAAAGACTTACCCACCCTGTTTTTGAGGGCATACTTGATGAAACCAATTTTTACTTTGTCCACAGCTTCTATGCCGAGCCTGAAGACATGTCAGTAGTGGCAGGCACAACAAACTATGGTGTGTCTATGTGCAGCATGGTAATCAAGGATAACTTGATCGCAACTCAGTTTCACCCCGAGAAAAGTGGTGAGGATGGATTAAAGATGTATGCTAACTTTTTGAAGATAGCACTGGGCACGAGCTAGAAATAAATGCAAACCAGATACTTGATTATAGGAAATTCGGCTGGCGGCATTGGAGCTGCTGAAGCCATACGCCAGGTGGATAAGGAAGGCGCTCTGACCATCGTTTCCGAAGAGCCTTATCCTGCCTATTCACGCCCTCTTATCTCAAAATACCTTACGGGAGAACGAACTCTTGAGGAGATATTATTCCGTCCCCTCGACTTCTACGACCAGAACAATATTATTTTTCTCCCGGGCAAGAAAGTGACCCACTTAGAGCTAAATCACCAGACCGCTCAATTGGAAAACGGCGAGCAGATTGCGTGGGAAAAGCTCCTACTCGCCGTAGGAGGGAACCCCATCTTTCCCAGGATGAAAGGGAGTAGCAAGAGAGGTGTTTTCACATTTACCAACCTTGATGATGCTAAGGCGATTGACAGATTCCTGGATAACGCCAGAAAGGCGGTAGTTATCGGCGGCGGGCTCATCGGAATTAGCGTAACTGAAGCTCTAATAAAAAGAGGGGTTGACGTGATAGTAGTGGAAATGAAAGAGCGCATATTAAATACTATACTCGACCAACAGGCATCCTCGATGGCTGAAGAAGTTCTTAAGCAGGCCGGCGTGGAAATCGTTGCGGGGCAGACTGTGGTTAAGGTCAATGGAACAGGGAGAGTTGAAGAGGTTATTTTGGATAACGGGGCTGCTATACCCTGCGATTTAGTGGTAGTGGCTATTGGAGTATCACCGCGCCCGGAGCTTGTACTAGATGCTAAGTTAGAAATAAACCGAGGCATAGTAGTAGACCGTCATATGGCCACAAACCACCCAGGTGTCTATGCCTGTGGAGATGTAGCTGAAGCTTACGATTTCGTGTACGGGGAGAATAGACTTACCCCCATCTGGCCTAATGCCTATATTGGAGGCAGGATTGCTGGCCTTAACATGGCTGGCGTTACAGATGAATATCTCGGCAGCACAGCTATCAATTCGCTTAATTATTTTGGAATTGATATCGCCTCCGCAGGTATGCCTGCAGCGCCCAACGACGACAGCTATGAAACTATTAGCAAACAAGAAGACAATATATATCAAAAGGTCATATTGAAAAATGACCTCATAATGGGAATGATATTTGTAGGAAATATCGAAAGGTCGGGTATAATTTTCGGCCTTATGAGGGACAGGGTCAATGTAGAGAGCTTTAAGCAGTCGCTTTTGGCCGATGATTTTGGCCTGGCATTCTTTCCCCGGGCATTGTGGCAAGAGCGACTGGCATTGTCACCAGATATAATTCTTCAACCCACACCGCCTATTGAAACTGGGGAGGAAACTTTTGCCGGCGAGTAGCTATCTGGCTTTGGAGCATTTAAGTTGAAAGAACTAAGCAGGATAAATGACTCCTATCATGATGATAAGGTGATCGATGCCTGTTCCATCTTTGGAATGATGGATACCTCAGGGAAAGTGTTCTCGGGCAAGCCGGTCGTAGAAGCTATCGCCAACATGCATGTTCGCGGTAATGGCCTGGGGGGTGGGTTTGCTATTTACGGGTTATATCCTGAATATGCCGACTATTATGCTTTCCACATAATGTATCTGAGTCGGAAGGGGCAAGCCAAAGTGGAGGATTTCCTCAGACACAAGTTTCATGTAATTGATGCCAAGGAGGTACCCACTAAGCCAACGCCCGGTATAGTAAACCCTCCCTTAGTATGGCGTTACTTCCTCGAAGTGAAAACCGACGAGAGCAACGGGCAATCAGAGGACGACTATGTCGTGGATAGGGTCATGGAAATCAATACAAAGATGGAGGAAGCCTTCGTCTTTTCCAGCGGCAAGAATATGGCAGTATTCAAAGGAGTGGGTTACCCTGAAGAGATAGCAGAATATTTCTGTCTGGAGCAATATGAGGGTTATCTCTGGACAGCCCATGGCAGATTTCCCACCAACACTCCTGGTTGGTGGGGTGGAGCACATCCCTTCAATATCCTGGACTGGACAGTGATTCATAATGGTGAAATCTCTTCCTACGGAATAAATCGACGGTATTTAGAACAATTTGGCTACAACTGTACTATGCAGACCGACACCGAGGTGGTGGCTTATGCCGTTGACCTTTTAATACGAAGGCATGGCCTTCCCATGGAGATAGTAGCCAAGATATTAGCACCTCCTTTCTGGAGTTATATAGAGCGCTGTTCCCCAGAGGAGCAAAGACTCTTTCGAACCTTGCGCCAAGTCTATGGCAGTCTTCTGCTGAATGGACCTTTCACTGTGATCATTGCCCATCGAGGGGAGATGATTGGTCTTACTGACAGGATAAGGTTACGTCCTCTCACAGTGGGAGTGAAAGGGTCGGTGCTTTACCTTTCTTCTGAAGAATCAGCTATTCGCTTGGTTTCTCCCGACCTCGACCGGGCCTGGATTCCTATGGGCGGGGAGCCTATCGTAGGCAGTTTGGAGAAGCCACTTGAGTTTGCGAAAGCTTCAGCTGCGGAAATAGAAGGTGTACGCAAATGCTAACTAAGAGAATTATCCCTTGCCTTGATGTCACTCAAGGGCGAGTAGTTAAAGGCACCAGCTTTACTCATCTTCGAGATGCGGGCGACCCTGTAGAGCTAGCTGCTTTCTATTACAAGGAGGGTGCTGATGAACTTGTCTTCTTGGATATCGGTGCTACCCCTGAGGGGCGTGACATCATGGTTGACATCGTCGAACGGGTCTCCGAGCAGGTTTTTATTCCCCTTACCGTTGGCGGAGGTTTGCGTGGCATCGAAGATACGCGTCGCATGCTGAAAGCAGGGGCAGACAAGGTATCCATTAACACCGCCGCCGTGCAGAATCCCAGGCTTATCACTGAAGGGGCGGATAAATTTGGCAGTCAGTGCATTGTCGTGGCTATCGATGCTAAGCGACTAAACAATAGTATTGCTGCTAAGTGGGAGATCTGCACTCACGGGGGACGGAAGCCTACTGGAACCGATGCCATTGAATGGGCTAAGCAGGCTGTGGCTCTTGGTGCTGGAGAACTGCTCCTCACCAGCTGGGACGCTGATGGTCAGCGAACTGGATATGACCTGGAATTAACCCGCGCTATTAGTGGGGCAGTGATGGTGCCGGTCATTGCCAGCGGTGGTGCCGGCAATTTGGAGCATCTCTATGAGGCTTTAGTCATAGGCAAAGCTGACGCCGTTCTCGCCGCTAGCATCTTTCACTATCAGATTTATTCCATTCGTCAGGCGAAAGATTACTTAGCGGAAAAAGGCATACCTGTAAGAAAAGGATGAGATGAAGACGTATTTGCCGCCAAAATTCATAGTGGAGAGAGACGATTCCCGGTGTATCAGATGCGAGGTGTGCGTCAACCAGTGCACCTTTGATGTTCATTCTTATGATACTGAGGACGATGAACTAAGGAGCCGCGAGGAGAATTGTGTTGGCTGCCACCGTTGCGTAGTCTTTTGTCCCACTGAGGCTTTGACTATCAGAAGAAATCCACTGGATTACAGAGAGAACTACAACTGGAGCCCTGAGGTTATCGAAGATATCATCAAGCAATCCGAGACCGGCGGAGTGCTTCTCACCGGAATGGGGAATGATAAAAGCTACCGCATTTACTGGGACCATCTGGTTCTTAATGCCAGCCAGGTGACCAATCCCTCTATTGACCCTCTACGCGAACCAATGGAATTAACTACCTATCTTGGGCGGAAACCCGACAGGGTAGAGTTTGACTCGCATGGTCTTAAGACTGAACTACCCCCCCAGGTCAAACTCGAGGTCCCTGTAATGTTTTCCGCTATGTCTTATGGGGCAGTAAGCCTGAATGTACATGAGTCCCTAGCCAGAGCTGCTACTGAGATGGGAACCCTGTGGAACACAGGTGAAGGTGGGCTCCACTCCAAGCTTTATAAATATGGAGACAACACTATAGTCCAGGTAGCTTCGGGGCGATTTGGCGTTCACCCTGAATACCTCAATATAGCCAAGGTAGTGGAAATTAAGATTGGTCAAGGGGCTAAGCCCGGCATCGGGGGTCATCTCCCCGGCGAGAAGGTGAGTGCCGAAGTATCAAGCACCCGAATGATTCCTAAAGGCACAGATGCCTTATCCCCAGCTCCGCAGCACGACATCTATTCCATCGAGGACCTGGCACAGCTTGTCTATGCCTTAAAGGAAGCCACAAATTATAGCAAGCCAGTAGCCGTAAAAATTGCTGCTGTTCACAATTCAGCAGCTATCGCCAGTGGCATGGTACGAGCAGGAGCAGACATTATAGTTCTCGATGGGCTGCGAGGCTCTACGGGCGCTGCACCTAAGATAATTCGTGATAACGTTGGCATTCCCATTGAACTAGCTCTCGCTTCCGTGGATGACCGCCTCAGACAAGAGGGTATCCGAAATCAGGCCTCTGTAGTAATCGCAGGCGGAATCAGAAACAGTGGCGATGTAGCTAAAGCCATCGCTCTGGGCGCCGATGCCGTCTACATTGGAACTGCTGCTCTGATCGCTCTGGGGTGCACTACCTGTCAGCAATGCCACACCGGAAAATGTGCCTGGGGCATTTGCACCACGGACCCCTGGTTAACCAAGAGGGTCAATCCTGATATCGGAGCTAGGCGGCTGTCCAATCTCCTCCGCGGCTGGAGCCTCGAGCTTAAGGACATACTGGGTGGCATGGGTATCAACGCCTTAGAAAGTCTCCGTGGCAACCGCCTTCATCTGAGAGGCGTAGGGCTTACCGATACCGAATTAGAAATTCTGGGAGTAAGGATGGCAGGACGCTAAGATGAAAGAAGCTGTAACAATAGATGCCCAGGGCATTTTCTACCGAGAACTCAATGCCAAATTGAGGCAAGCGGTATCAAACGGAACTCAAAAGATTGAGTTGCGAAACGTCTACGGACAGAGATACATCGGCACGGACTTAGACAAGCCAGTCGAGATTGAGATATTCGGCACCCCGGGTAATGATTTAGGTGCTTTCATGAATAGTCCCAGAATTATTGTTCACGGCAATGCCCAAGATGGCTGCGGGAACACTATGAACAACGGGGAAATAATCATTCACGGTCATGCCGGGGACATTCTTGGATTATCAGCCAGGGGGGGTAAAATTTTCGTCAGGGAGGATGTTGGCTATCGGGCAGGTATCCACATGAAGGAATACCAAGACAAAAAGCCAATGGTAGTTGTTGGTGGCACAGCACAGGATTTTTTGGGTGAATATATGGCAGGCGGAGTTCTAATTCTTCTGGGGCTAAATCTCAAAGAGGGAGAGCGACATAAGGCGAACTTCATCGGCACAGGCATGCACGGCGGCGCTATATATATAAGAGGTGATATCGAGGAATTTCAACTAGGCAGAGAGGTAGGTGTCGCTGAACCGGATGAAAACGATTACCTGGTTCTAAAGGCACTCGTAGGTGAATTTGCTCATCACTTCGACTACCAAGCCGAGGAGATACTGAAACACAAATTTATCAAACTCTTCCCACTTTACCTCCGCCCCTATGGCCGACTCTACGCTTACTAAATTAATATAAGGAAGCCAGCTTTGCCTAGAGTGTTCATCATAGCTAACGAAAGCGAACAAGCAAAGAAACTGAGGGCGGCACTTGTTCAGAGTGGATTTGATTGCCTAATTGTTCCCTATAATGATGAGGCAATCGAACAAATTGTGGGGCAATCCCTTGGGGTGATGTTGCTAGACGCGGATGAAGCGCCGATTGGTTCAGAAGCGTGGGAATTGGCTCAAAGTATAAGGCAAGACATGAACTTACCCCTCATCGCTCTTATGTCTGGAGAGAAACTCAATGGCCTCGATTCCAGCGTAGATGATTTTGTGGTCAAACCCTGGGAGGTAAATGAGGTTACAGCCAGAATAAAGCGAATTCTGAGGCAAAAAGGGGATATAGACAGCGAAGATATAATTAGATGTGGCGACTTAGTTATAGATTTAGACAAATACGAGGTATCGCTTAATGGCAAGCCAATAATGCTGACCTTTAGGGAATACCAGCTACTCAAATTCCTGGCGAGCAATAAAGGAAAGGTTTTTACCCGGGAGGCTTTGCTGAATAAGGTCTGGGGATGGGACTATTACGGTGGTGATAGAACAGTAGATGTTCACATAAGGAGATTGCGAAGCAAGATCGAGGACCCAACTCATACCTTCATCGAGACAGTTAGGAATATTGGCTACAGGTTACGAGAAAACTTCTAGCCATTCTCCCCCTTGCATTCTTAAGTACACCAAACTTTTCATTTTCTTTCTCTGTAACACAGATTTAACCTGTCTGTAATATTCTGGAAACAATAGGGGGTTTAAATTGTGGACATGAAATATGGGGGGATTCCAAATGTCTGTCAATGCCGCTGATACCGCCTGGCTTCTAGTTTCATCGGCGCTGGTCATGCTAATGACACCAGGCGTGGCTCTATTCTATGGCGGCATGGTGAGAAGAAAGAGTGTTCTTTCTACAATGATGATGAGCTTCGCTGCCTTAGCGGTTGTGGGCATAATCTGGGTGCTCTATGGCTATAGTCTGGGCTTCGGTCCTGACAAAGCAGGCATTATTGGTGGGCTTGACTGGGTGGGTCTGAGACAGGTAGGACAGGAGCCATCTGCTGTCTATGCCAGCACTGTTCCCCATCTGGCTTTCATGATATTTCAGGCTATGTTTGCCATAATCACCGTAGCCTTAATCACTGGGGCAGTAGTCGAGCGAATGAAATTTAGCGCCATCTTGATCTTTTCCGTGCTATGGCTAACTGTTGTGTATTGCCCCGTGGCACACTGGGTTTGGGGTGATGGTGGCTGGCTGGCCAAATTGGGGGCACTTGACTTTGCCGGCGGAACGGTAGTTCATATTGCTGCCGGCGTCTCAGCCTTATCTTTAGCTCGCTTGCTTGGTCCTCGTAAAGGTTTCCTGGGGAAGGAGCCTATGGAACCTCATAACATTCCCATGGTAGCGCTTGGCGCCGGGCTGCTCTGGTTTGGCTGGTTTGGCTTCAATGCTGGCAGTGCTCTGACCTCGGGAGGGTTGGCCGCTAGCGCGTTTGTCACCACTAACATTTCAGCAGCCGCGGCTGCCTTCACCTGGATGATACTCAGCTGGCGTCAACGGCGTCCCAGTCTCCTTGGCATTGCCACCGGAGCGGTTGCTGGACTGGTGGCGATAACCCCCGCAGCCGGCTTCGTGCCACCACTGGCAGGAATACCAATAGGTATTGTGGCAGCAGTGATATGCTACTACTGCATGCTCTTCAGAATGAAGCGTGGTATAGACGAGTCCCTGGACGTATGGGCGGTTCACGGTATGGGAGGCACCTGGGGTGCTCTGGCCACCGGTATTTTTGCTAGCGCAGCCATTAATTCGGCTGGTGCTGATGGTTTGCTTCTGGGCAATGCCCTACAGCTCGCCAGGCAGTTCGCCGGAGTTGCTGCTGTCTGGGCTTTTGCCTTCGGTGCTAGTTGGGTTTTGGGCAAAATAGTAGACGTTACTCTAGGGCTAAGAGTCAGCAAGACAGAAGAAACAGTAGGTTTAGATATCTCGCAGCATGGGGAAAGGGCATATGGAGGGCTGTTGCGATGAAAAAAATGGAAGCCATTATTAGGGAAGAAAAACTGGAAAATGTAAAAATGGTTCTCGAGGAAAATGGTTATTTCGGCCTGACAGTTAGCGAGGTAAGCGGCAGGGGCCGACAAAAGGGACTATTGCTGCAATGGCGAGCAGGAGAATACCGGGTGGACTTCCTTCCTAAGCTCAAGATCGAGGTTGTTGTGCTGGACGAGGATGTGTCCAAAATTCTGCATGCTATTGCAAGCAGTGCCAGAACCGGCGAGATGGGAGACGGCAAAATATTCGTTTATCCTGTTGATAACGCAGTGCGTATCAGGACTGGAGAGGATGGCGACAACGCTATATAATAAGGAGATTAAAAACCAAAAAAGGAGAGCAAGAATGGAAAATAGAAGCAATGAAGAAAGCAAAGAGTACGTTCTCAAGATGGCTAAGGAGCATGATGTGAAGTTCATCAGGCTTTGGTTTACCGATATTCTGGGTATTCTGAAAGGCTTTGCCATTACTGTAGAGGAACTGGAAGGTGCTCTGGAACAAGGAATGGGCTTTGATGGTTCCTCTATTGAGGGCTTTGCCCGGATTGACGAGAGTGACATGGTGGCTTTGCCTGACCCGGACACTTTTCAGCTGCTACCATGGAGACCGAGGGTGCACCATGCCGTAGCCAGAATGTTCTGCAACATCCAGAGACCCGGCGGTGAGCCTTTTGAAGGGGACCCCAGATATGTACTGAAGAGGAATTTGAAGCGAGCATCTGACATGGGATACACCTTCTATGTAGGCCCGGAGTTGGAGTACTTCTACTTTCAGGATTCAAAGGGAACTCAGAGATTGGACGAAGGGGGCTACTTCGACATGACACCGCTGGATGTCGCTACTGACCTAAGGCGAGAAACAGTTCTTACCCTGGAGGAGATGGGCATATCCGTTGAATATTCCCACCACGAGGTCGCCGCCAGCCAGCATGAGATAGACATGAGGTACACTGATGCCCTGACCATGGCTGACAATGTGATGACCTACCGCCTGGTAGTCAAGCAAATAGCTTTACAGCAGGGAGTTTACGCTACCTTTATGCCCAAACCGGTCTCCGGCATCAATGGCAGCGGCATGCATGTCCACCAGTCGCTGTTCAAAGGTGATACCAACGCCTTCTTTGATAAAAATGATAAACACCATCTTTCTAAGTTGGCCAAGTGCTACATCGCGGGAGTATTAAGGCACGCCCCCGAAATCACTGCGGTCAACAATCAGTGGATCAATTCCTACAAGCGATTGGTTCCGGGATACGAGGCGCCCGTGTACCTTTCATGGGCATGGCGAAATCGGGCCGACCTGATCAGAGTTCCAGAATATATGCCGGGCAAAGAAAAGGCTACCAGGATAGAGTTCAGGTCTCCTGATCCTGCTTGTAACCCCTACCTTGCCTTTAGCGTTATGCTGGCTGCTGGATTAGAGGGAATCGAGAAGGAATATGAAGTGCCGGACCCAGTAGAGGAAAATGTTTATGAAATGACCGAGGAGGAGAGAGAGAGACGAGGGATAGGCACTCTACCCGGCAGCCTTTGGGAGGCAATCCAGCTCACGGAAAAGAGTGAACTGGTGCGACAATCCCTTGGCGACCATGTTTTTGATGCTTTCATCGAGAATAAGAAGATCGAATGGGATCAATACCGAAGTCAAGTAACTGACTACGAGCTTAAGAAATATTTACCAATCTTGTGAGGCGGAATTTGTAAAGCGTTGGGGGCAGACAAAGCCACCATGTGGGAGAGCAACGTTCGTGACTGCGTATGCGCCGCTACACGTTTATCTGCATGCCATCGTAGGCAAACCTGATGCCGTCCGACTCTAGGGCACAATAGTCATCGTAGCTGCGGTTCCAGTACTCCTCAAGATGAACAAACAAGACCTTTCTCGCCTCAATGCGTGCCGCCAGTTCCAGTGTTTGTTCGAAGGTGTACAGAGTAGTTCTCGAGATGTGATCTGCCGGGTATTTGAAGTGATGTTTCAGACCACTCTCGAATATCCCCGGCTGGATGACAAGTAGGTCGGGCTGTTGAACCTCAGTTCGATACTCCGGGAAAGGCTTGAAATCGCAGGGAGCATAGACGATCTTGCGCCCTGACTTTTCAAAGACGTAAACGAAGGCTAACTGGGAACCTCGGTCCACTGGGATGGCAGTTATCTGAACGTTATTTATCTGGACTTCCCCCTGAAAAAGCATGAGCCTGACAAAACCGCTCTGCTGGTAGAAATCGACCAAGGAACCGTACTGAGACCGGATCTCCCTTATTCGTTCGCCCAGCTGTTCAGGGAGTAGCAAACAAATTTGTTTTTCTGGATAGGCACGCCAGCTGCGAAAATCAAGCGTAATCTGCTCCACAACGCGCAATCCTTCCACATGGTCCGGGTCCAGATGAGTTAATATCAGATAATCGATACGACGGATATGACAACGATTTAACTGGCTTGCAATTTCTGCAGGTGTGTCGATCAGGAGGTTGATATCATGAAGGAAAGCAGAAGGTCCTGTTCTCGCGTAGGGAACACCCTTCTTCCTGGCTTCCTGGCAGATGCGACATTGGCACAGGGGTTTGGGAATAATCATGCACCCCCCAGAGCCCAAGATGCTCAATTTCATGGGATACGAGAAAGCAGGCCCTGTGTAGCCTTACCCTATTCCTCCTTTCCTTAGCGTGTATGCTTCAGGTCACCATCCATGGTGCCACGAACTCGTTCTCTCTCCTCAGCAAAATCAAACCCAGTCCAGATTCCAATAGAACCGAGTATCGAGTCCTGGGGGTGAAACTGACGAAAGATTTTGAAGTAATAGGCCGCCTCCCTGCTATTGATAGTCGCCTTGGGATTCTCCGCCTTGATGCGTTGAAACTCGTCTTCGCTTATCTCACTCTCAGCCAGCTTTTCTCCCAGGTCCTCGCAGCCCGCTCCTTGAGTGTATTGGACTTTGTAACGCCACAGTATCTCGTCGGGGAGATAATTCGTGTCCTCAAAAGCCTTGCGTAGGATCCACTTTTCGATTCTATCCCCTACCTTTTCGGACTCGCGAATCTTGAGCTCGGGGGGAATCTGCATGGAAAGGTCAATCATAGACACATCCAGGAAAGGCACCCTCAACTCCAGACTAAAATACATCCCCATCCGGTCGGCGCGCTGCAGGTTAATGTTATGGAGGTTTCCGATGCAACGCCTGGCCTCCTTATTGAGCATATCCATAGGATAATGCTTCATGTAGTGATAGCCAGTGAAGAGCTCATCAGCCCCCTCTCCGGTGAGTACTACTGTCACATACTCTGCAGCACACTTGCAGGTGAAGTAGCAGGGAACGGCACAGCGTACAAGGGAGGGATCGTAGCTTTCCAGCTTCTTGATGACGATTGGCAGCGCTTCATAATACTCCTCCTCGGTGAAGATCAACTCGTGGTGCGTTGAACCGATGTGCGCTGCTGCAATGCGAGAGGCCTTGAGGTCATCACTCTCGTCCCCAGATTCATCCCTCATACCTACTACGAAGGTGTGGAGATGGGGGATTTCATCAGCGGCGATGGCAGCCACCAGACTGCTGTCTACGCCGCCACTGCAGAAGGAGCCTACATGGACTTCCTTGTCTGCCAGTAGCCTTTTCTTAACTGCATGGATAAAGGTCTCTCGGATCAGCTTACAGGTCTCCTCTATTTCTGTCAGCAGGTGGTCCTCAATCGGCGGGATTTCGTAGTATTGCACGAAACCGTCTTTGGGAGTGTAGTAGTACCCGGCGGGGAATTCGTGAACTTCCTCCACACCGGCCAGGGTCATAGCTCCCAGTTCTGAGGTGAAGTAAAGCTTATCTCCGACATAGCCATAATAGAGCGGTTTTATCCCAATTGGGTCGCGGGCCAGCATGAAATCGTCACCATCAAAGAGAGCAAAGGCGAACATCCCGTCCAACTCTTTCACACACTCCGGCCCTTTTTCCCGGTAGAGATGAAGAATGGTCTCCGTATCGGACAATGTCTTAAACTGGTATTTGGGTATGAGCTTCTGTCTTAGATCCCAAAAATTATAGATTTCCCCGTTGCAGATGATTCCTGTTCTACCACCATTGGCTAAAATTGGCTGATGACCTCCGACCACGTCGACAATAGACAGCCTGGTGTGACCAAAAACGGTGCTATCGAAAGTGTGGAGTCCACGGTCATTTGGACCACGGTGAGGCAGTGCATCCAACATGCGATTTATGGTCTTTGTATCTTGTATTCCAAAACATCCTGCTATACCACACATATCTATTACCTTCTTTCATTTAAAGCTTCAGCCTTCTTCTAGCTGACATTAAACTCTCCTTACGTAGCGTCTAAAGAAATCTGTTCTGGTGGGATCCCACCTACCCACTAGACGGTCGAACACTGGCTGGGGGAATGTCTCCTTGAATATCCGATAGTAGTACAGCTCCTCTGTAGAAGACAAATATGGATTCTCCTCTTTACTGTTATGTTCCGCCAGTTCGCTTTCAGAAACATGCTTCTCAGCCAGCGAGCGCATGATGCTGGCTACTCCCGAACCCTGGGCGAAAAAACGTTTTGTCTGGAAGATGATGCTGTCGGGCAGACGACCCTCAAATGCCTTGCGCAGGATCCATTTTCCTATCTGCTTTTCGCCATGGATCTTGCAACTCAAGGGTATCTTGATAGAAAAGTCAACTACTTTGGCATCAACAAAAGGCGTGCGGGCTTCCATGGAGTGTGCCGCCATCAATCTGTCCAGCCTCTGTAATGCGGTGTTATGAGCTACATAGCTAAGCAGGTCAACTATGCAGGCAACCTCCTCAGGTGTCTCTCCTCGCCTGAACTGACCATCGTATCCGGCGAGAAACTCGTCAGCCCCTTCTCCGGTGAGAACACAATCAGTATAAGGGCTGACAAATCGCGCTGCCAGGAAATTGGCAATTGCTCCATGCACACAGCTTTCCTCGAACATCTCTATGTGGTGTATGGCCTGAGGCAATATCTCCATTATCTCCTTCTCGCTGAACATCAAGACATGATGCTTAACACCCAGGTATTTGGTCACCTCTTGAGCTAGGGGAAGGTCTGTTCCACCCTCCATACTTACGGTAAAGGCTTCGATATCCGGCTTAACCTCTTTGGCCAGAAGCATTATGAGGCTGCTATCTAGGCCTCCGCTTAGAAAGACCCCGCCAATAGAGTTGTCCCTCATCCGTCTCTCCGTGGCTACTGCCAGCAGGTTGGCTAGCACCTTCCTGGCCTGTTCAAAACTCTGAAACTCGGGGGTTTCTACGGCCCTGCAGGTATATTGCTGAAATCCTAGCTCATGGGAGTATACATAACCAGGTGGGAATTCCTTGATATCATCGGATATGCCCACCAGGCTCTTCAACTCTGAGGCAAAGATTAGTTTTCCATCGCTGTGCCCGTAGTAAAGGGGTTTTATGCCTAGAGTATCGCGAGCCAGTATCAACTTGTCTCCGTCAGAAATAGCACAGGCAAAGTTCCCATGCAATTTCTGAGCAAAATTGGTGCCAAACATGTCGTATAAGTAGAGCACCGCCCCGGCATCAGTCATGTCTGCCTTTTCTTGATTATATATACGTCCATCAAGCACAATTGCCCTTTGCCCATCAGACGCATGATGTGCCCCGGGTTTCGAATTTCCTCCCACATTCAGCTCGCAGCACCCCATGTTGATTCCTTGTTCCCGGTTTATCCAGGTCTCGTGCGGACCTCTATGCTTGATCCTCTCAAGCATATTATTCAGTTCGCCATTGTCAGCGCCTTGAATTCCCGCAATTCCGGCCATAATTGCTCTCCTTTTCTCAAAATGGCTTCATTTGCACTATGCCTTCGCTTCCTGGAAAGCATCAAGCACCTTAATAGCGTGGAAGCCATCCACACAATAGGCATCAGCTCCTATCTCCTGGGCATATTCGTCGGAGACCGCTGCTCCTCCAATCAGGACCTTGACCTTATCTCTAAGACCATTCTCCTTCAGCGCCTCAATTACCTCTCCCATGACCACCATTGTAGTAGTCAGCAATGCAGAAAGCCCCAGAAAATCGGGGGTTTCTTTCCTGATAATCTCCACAACCTTTTCCGTAGGCACATCTACTCCCAGGTCATGCACCTCGTAACCAGCGCCTTTCAACAGGATAGCAACGATGTTTTTGCCGATATCGTGGATATCTCCCTTCACTGTAGCGATGGCGAATTTCCCCTTGGTCTCCACGTTCGCTGACTCCAGCACTGGCCTCATAATATCCATCGCCGCTCCTACCGCTTCAGCCGAGGCAAGCATATCCGGAATAAAGTACTCTTTGGTAGAAAACTTCTCACCGACCACCTGCATCCCAGCAGTCAAGCCCTCTGTTATTATCACTTGCGGCGAAATATTACTCTCAAGAGCTTGTTGCACGAGTTCTACCACGCCTGGTGTTCTGGCGAGATTATCATCTATCCCCACATCCTCCTGCGTCTTTCTTCCCTGTATCACATTCTTCTTAATTGTCGCAATTATATCCTTGTTCATGCTAACGCTCTCTTTCATAAATGTTAAGTCGTGGTAATATACCGGGAATTTCTTCGAATATTCTGGCAGTTGTCTCCTGATCAATGTGTTCCACCGGTCTTGCCAGCAATTTCTTCATCCGTTCATAGGCGAACTCGAAAACATCATCAGCCTCACCATTTCCCTCAAAGGGATATAGCCCAGATATTTCACCACTGCGCAACAGGGGCCGAATATAGCCTATGTATAGTTTTTGCGGCGTAGCCACTGCCTCACGTATCTGTTTCAGCATTGCTTCCAGCTCCGGCTGGGCAATCCGTGGCTGCCGCAAGAAAAACTCTATCATCTTGAAATGGGCATCGTCCAAGACCGCCTGAAGCAGACAGAAGACAGAATTACAATCCAGCAAACCAAAGGCACAGTGCAAGAACTGAGGTCCTGACATGGTGACCACTATATCCGAAAAAAGCCTCTCTATCGATGATTGCTGGCCAGGTATCTTCGAGTCACAGACGCCGGAAGTAGAGTAGTTGGGGAGCCTGTAGAAACGTGCCATCTGAACACAGTCGATGTTGTACTGACTGGTCTCGACAGAGCCATAAGAATCACCCAAGGTATCCATCCTGGCTCTGACCGGTACGCTGCCGTAGAGTACCGGGGTTCCCGGTTTTACCAGTTGCCCCAGCGTTATGCCTGCCAATACCTCCGCGTTTATCTGAGCCATGATACCGGCTTCCTTGATAGGTGCAGTGGTGCCCGCTTGTGGTGATGATGACACAACGATCGGCAATCCTCGGCGACATACTTCAATGAAAGTACCTGTTGTATCGTCTACAAACTGGAGCGGGCTCTTAACCAGGCAGGTGATAAACGAGATGATGGGGTTATCTTCAAGCGCCTTTTTGCCTCCAGCGATGAGCTCTGCCATCCTCACCACGTTGTCAAGCTGTTTTAAACTGGTCAACCCGCTCATGAAGTGCTTCGTATTGTTATTGAGCGAGGCGAAAAATTTATTGACGTCTTTATTATCCTCGGTTATGTCGCGGTCCTGGATATTCACGGTGCGAATGTAGCCATCTACCATCTCCAGGTGCTCACAGACATGGGCTGACTGGCATAGGTCATCAACTGTGCCCCGCCTGGGCTTGAACTCAGGCACTCTAATCTCTTTGGTAGAGTCAGTCTTACTCACATAGGTAGGGAAATCGACATCCAGCCAGATGTTGGTCTCCGAGCCGGTGATTAAGTACACTCTTGGCTCGTCGCCGTGCATGATGAGGGTATTATCTGGATTCCGAGCCCCCAATTTCACAGTCTTGGGAGCTGAGTTCATCGCACTTAATACCACCTGCTCTGGTATCTTTACCTGCCAGCTCTGATGGTCACCGGGGATGGACTCAACCGCTGCGCCATGACTATGGAGTATATCCACTGCTTCCCGGTTGAAGCTTATTAGCCCGGGGTCAGTCAGTATCTGCATGGAAGCCTGGTGAATTAGCTCCACCTGCTCCCTCGTCAACCTCTCGTATGGCTTATCGACAAGTATTCCTTTTCTTGGCACCAGCTCCTTCCTTCAGATAATAAGTCTGCAATAGAATGATTGCTATTCTAGTTCTCCGTGTCGGAATTGAGAGCTTCCACCACAGCTATAGCCTGAAAGCCATCCGCGCCATATCCATCAGCGCCGATGCTTTTAGCAAACTCCTCTGAGACAGGTGCTCCGCCGACTACAACCTTAACCTGATCCCTAAGCCCATTTTCCTCAAGCATTTGTATCACATCCGCCATGCGGGCCATGGTGCTGGTGAGCAGGGCGGACAAACCCAGGAACTGTGGTTTTTCCTCCCTTACTGCGTCTACAATGACCTGAATGTCAACATTGTTTCCCAGGTCTTTGACAGTGTATCCTGCCCCACGAAGCAGAATGGATACTATGTTCTTGCCAATATCGTGAAGGTCATCTTTTAGCGTAGCCACAATTATCTTGCCCTTGGCATTGATACCACTCCCAGCAAGGTATGGCTCAAGTATTTCCATGGCTGCTCCAACTGCCTGTGCCGAAGCTAGCATATCAGGAATAAAGTATTTCCCCGCTTCAAATTTTTGCCCCACAATGTTCATACCACCAGAGAGCCCCTTAGTGATTATGTCCTTAATACTCAAGCCAGAGGCAAGGGCCTTCTCAACAAGCTCGGTAACGCCGGGCTGACCTACCATCCCTTCATCCATACCTTCGTCATCCTTGGTCACCCTTCCCTGGATAACATTTTCCTGGATTAAGCTAATTATGTCCTCTGGCATTATCATCCTCCAGTTTTAATCTATTAAGCTGCATGACTTGTTGGACATCAGTTAGAGCATTGTACATGTTCACTTGAATTTATATTGGATCTTACGGTTTCTATCGGTACTTTTGAAATCTGTCGCACTTATGTTTTCTCCGATTATAAGCATATTTTAAGCAATTATCCCCTTGATTTGTGATAATACCTGCTGTCTTATCGGTGAGGGGAGGCTGTATTTAGGCTTAGCCAGAAGCTCATTTACAATTTCTGAAGCTCTTTCCCATGTCACTTTTCCGCCTTTGGCTAGCCATTCCTCCTGGCTATTTCTGTCGCTCAGAGACGGCTGGTAGTGCTCGCTGCGCATGAAGTGCCTTGTATGTCGGGCAGCTACGAAATCACCTCCCGGTCCTACCTGCTTTATGAGGTCAAAGGCCAGAGTATCATCATCCACTTTGATTCCATCCACGGCTCTCATCACCATGCCCAGTATCTCGTTATCCATGACATACTTTTCATAACACACGGTCATTGCGAACTCCATAAGCCCAGCAGCATCATGAATGAAGTTAGCTCCTGAAAGTGCACAGAGCAAGTTGGTCAAAGCAGACTCATAGCCACTCTGAGCATCGAGAACTTTAGAATCGGTCATGCCACCAGTAGCATAGAAAGGAAGTTGATAGAACTGCGCCATCTGTGCGCCAGCTGCGTTGAGCAAACCCATTTCAACTGAACCTGCCAGGTACTTTAGGTCCCTCAAGTCAGTATTTGTAGCGACCGAACCGAAGAGGACCGGTGTCCCCGGGTTTACAATCTGAGTAAGCATTACACCCAATAGCGAATCTACGGTTTGGACTACCAGGGTTCCAGCGAGCGTAACCGGTGAAGTGGCACCGCACAATGGTTCGGAGGGGCAAGCTACAGGCATGCCATTTCTAGCAATGGTCACGATCATATCGCCATATGTCTTGTCTATCCTTAGCGGGCTTATGATGCATGCTATCATGGATATCAGGGGGCGCTGGCGAAGATTTTCAGCAGAGCCGGCAACGATTTGTGCCATCCGTATCACCTGTTCCGCACCATCAAGCGTATAAACACCCCCCATAACATGCTTGGTGGTATTGTCCAGTCCGGCGAAAAACCGGTTCACATCTACCTGTTCCAAAGGCAGTTCATTGGGATATGTCGGCAGCAGAAAAAAGTGGATGTTATCCAGCTTATCAACCAATCTGGCGATGCATCGCAGGTCTTCCATGCTTGCCAGTCTTTTCTGGTTAACATCAGGCTGATAGACATAAAGTGCCGTGCCACCCGTTCCAGCATACACTCGCCGGCCGCCCAAAATAATATCATGTGCTTCATCCTGTCCACAGAGTCTAATTTCCGATGGTGCCGCTTCAATAAGCTCCTTGACTTTGCTTTCCTTCAGCCACACCAAGTGCTTTCCCCAATCTACCTTGGCTCCAGCTCCCTCGAAAAGCTCCAGTGCCATTTCCGACTGCACCTCAAAGCCTACCTCTTCAATCACTTGCATCACAGTCTGGTGCACCTTCAATATGGAATCTTCAGTTAGAACTTTAAAACTGCCTCCCTCCAGTCCTTTGCGGGTCATTATCCTCGAGTTTACCTCCTTCCTGGACAATCTTGTTTAGTACAGGTCTTGCAAGGGTTGTAGTTCTCTACATCATTGATTGAGGATCCGATACCGATAATGCCCGAAATTGACTTCTGGGGAACCATTAGACACTCCCCGGTCAAGCGAATCCCTAACGTATTACCAGTTAGGGCATAGAAGAGCATCCGTTGCTGACCTACGTTCCAGTCGCAATAGCCGGGACTAAAGCGCTGGCTGGTGACAAGTCCCTGAGCCTCGGCTATATCCTTTATTCTGTCTTGGACAAAGTCCGCCACCTTCTCCACAGCACCTGACCCTATTGCATCCAAAACAGTCGCTTGGAGTATTAGCCCGTCTTTGGCTAGTTGAGCTGTTGTCTCCTCCAGGTATTTGCCTATTGTCACCACGAATATCGCCACCTGGGAACAACGCTCCAGCAACCGGGCGATAATTCGGCTTTTGAAGATAACCGAACCTTCAATCAAGGAGATGGAGCCTCGAGCCCATTCCACATCCTTGATGACATACGAATGCAAAGGGTTAATAAGGTAGTGAGCGTGCTCTGCATAGTCATCAATTAGAGAAGAAATACGTGCTGACAGCTTATGTCCATCATTGTACCCTATGTAGTGGCACAGTTGCTTTTTGTCGATTTCAATATCGACATCGACTCTATCGTTAGTGACAATCATACTACTATAACCTTCCTTTCATCCGGCATGCTGCGCGTTAACGTTTTTGCCTCGTATAGGACAAAATATGGGAGTAACGAACATTCAGCCGAGGGCAACTTCGAGCGTAGCGAAAACTAATTCTTGGTAATTTGGAAACCTTTAAAAAACTAAAACTAGGATGTAAACAAAATTAACTTTGCATTATGCACAGGGTGATCCAGTTATTGTGAGAAGAAAGTAGATAGACAGCCCCAGGTTAATCTCATCCTGCTCAGCTCACAGCATCTACTACCCTCCTTGTGAGATTTTCACCCTCCTTTCCTGTCATAAGCTAGGGTATGATATCATAAAATCCACCCCCTGTCCAATTATCAATTTGAATCGTCTAAAATCTAACCTGAAATTTCTAGAATATAGCCCGGTTACTGCTATCCTGAAGAAGGTTAAATCAGGCTATAAAAAGGGGGATATGCACTAATATGAAGAAGCTAACTTTGCTCTGAGCATTGAGCATAGCCAACTCAAACTTACGCCACTTTCACCGCTGTTCCATAGGCTACCATTTCAGCAGCTCCAGACATCACCATTGAGGTTACAAACCTGGTACATATTATGGCATTAGCACCCATCTTCTCAGCTTGTTCAATCATCCTTTGCAGTGCTTCTTCCCGAGCCTGTGCCAGCATTAAGGTGTACTCTTTGACTTCACCACCAACAATGTTGCGCAAGCCAGCCATAATATCACGCCCCATATGCCTGGCCCTGATAGTGCTGCCTCTGACCAAACCCAGGGTTTCTGTTATCCTTTTGCCCTCTATTTGCTCTGTGGTAACCACAATCATTTTTCTACCTCCTTGAATTTTTCCTTTTCCTCCTTGGATGCTCGATACCTCTCCCAACCTAGCGATGCCAGAAGAATAATAAGCCCTACAGCTATCGCGGCAATAGCAATCTTAACCGGCAAGGGCAATGATAAGAAAGCCAGACGAAAGAACCAGTAAAGCCCCCAGCCTATCAAAATGCCCAGGCCGACTGCCAGCAAGATACCACCGATTTTCCTCAAGCTATTCCTCCCCGAATTGATTAGTGATTGGCAATCTCCTATCCCGGCCAAAATCTCTGGGAGTTATCTTTATACCGGGGGCAGCTTGGCGGCGCTTATATTCACTCCTGTCTACCAAGCGAGCCACCTTTGTAACTATGTCACGGTCAAAACCCATGGCTATAATCTGGTCAATCGTCACGTCATCTTCCACATAAGCCTTTAAAATAGGGTCCAACACTTCATATGGAGGCAAGGTGTCGATATCTTTTTGGTCGGGTCTTAGTTCAGCCGATGGTGCTTTGGTTAAGACAGAAGATGGTATCACCTCTTTACCGGCCTGGCGATTATTATATCTGGCTAATTCGAGGACCAATGTCTTAGGCACATCCTTCAGAGGAATAAACCCCCCAGCCATGTCTCCGGAAAGAGTAGTATAGCCTGTAGCTGTCTCGCTTTTATTGCTGCAAGCAAGCACCAACCAGCCGAACTTATTGGATAAGGCAAAGAGAATGTTGCCCCTGATTCTTGCCTGAATGTTCTCTTCGGTGACATCCGGTTGAGTATTCTGGAAAGGCTCCGCCAGTGTTTCCAAATAGGAACTAAACGTTTTTTCAATAGATATCATCTTGAACTCTATTCCTAGATTTCTTGCTAAAGTTTCGGCATCCGACTTGCTGCCCGGTGATGAGTAGCGAGAGGGCATGGAAATACCTATGACATTGTCAGCACCAAGAGCATCTGTTGCTATGGCAGCTACCAGACTTGAATCAACCCCACCGGATAAACCGATGACTACTTTCTCAAAGCCATTTTTGCGCACATAGTCTCTGGTGCCGAGAACAAGGGCCTGGTAAATCTCAGCAAGCTCATCCAGTCTGCCGACTCGCCTTAGCGACAAAGGAGGTTTGGCAATTGCCGGATACTCACTTGAAACCTCTATCTTGGTAGCTTCTTTTAGTTTCTCCTTAACCCATGGCGTTTCTTTCCTTCTTCGAGAATCATGCAACTGAGAGCGAAATACCGACTCTACATCCAAATCAACTACTATAAAGTCTTCCTCAAACTGCTTCCCACGAGCAATGACCTCTCCTCTTTCATTGATAATCAAACTATTGCCGTCAAATACAAGCTCATCTTGCCCTCCCACCAAATTATTATGGACAACAATAGCTAAACTGTCCGATGCTCTGGTAGCAAGCATCCTCTCTCTAAAGAGCCCTTTTCCGGCATGATATGGGGAGGCGCTTATATTAATAAGCACCGTGGCTCCAGCATAGGCTTGAACAATTGCCGGCCCGGCTTCGTACCACATATCTTCACAAATGGTTATGCCCATGCCGATGCCATAAATGATGAAAACGGGATATTCCCTTCCTACCTGGAAATATCTATCCTCATCAAACACACCATAGTTCGGCAGATAAAATTTATGGTAAACACCAACCAATTTTTTGTTATAGAGCACCGCGGCAGCATTGTATATATCGCCATCACTATCAACGAAGCCCACCACTACCGCTATATCTGAACTGTGCTCGATTATTTTGTTAAGGTTTTCTTTGTTTTGTTTAATGAACTGTGGTTTAAACAGCAAATCTTCAGGAGGGTAGCCGGTTATAGCCAACTCAGGGAAGGTGAGCAAGTCAACTCCAAGCGACTTCGCCTGGTCAATGGACTCCATTATTTTCCTAGTATTACCACCGAGGTCGCCTACAGTGGAATTAATCTGAGCTATGCCAACTCTTAGCACTCTGCCTCCTTATAGCGACAAATAGTATAGCAAACATTAATAAGTATTTTCCGTAGTATACAGAGGCTAACGCAGGATAGACCAGCCTTTTATTCAGATGCTCTTGGCCCACTCCACAGCGTTCAGAAAAACGCGGAAGCCATCCCCATAATCCCGCCAGGGCTCTCTGGTCCACCTTGGATGCTGCGTCCAACGGATGAATCGCTCCGGGTGTGGCATCAGCCCAAAAATGCGACCGGTAGCATCGCAGATGCCAGCTATATTGTTCACTGAACCATTGGGATTGTGAGGGTAGCCAGCCCGAATGTCTCTTGTCTCATCAGCATAGTAAAGTGCCACATTTAGCTCTTCTAGCGCCCCCGGTTCAATTACCACCTTGCCCCCTCCATGGGCAACCGGGAGATACATAAGGTCTATTCCCTGTGTAAAAATGCATGGGCTTGTTTTATTGGCGCGGAGGTAGACCCAGCGACATTCAAACCTGCCGGAATCGTTGCCAGCTAGAGTCAGCGATTGCGAGTTTTCACTCCCCGACTTAGGTAACATGCCAGCTTTCACCAGGACCTGAAAACCATTACAGATCCCCAGAATGAGCCTGCCATCGTCAACAAACTTTTGAATTTCGTCCCCTAGCTTGAGTCTTAGTTCGTTGGCCAGAATTTTCCCGGCCGAGATATCATCCCCATAAGTAAAACCGCCGGGGATAACCATTATCTGGTAATGGGAGAGAGACTTCTGCCGATGGATAAGCTCATCCACATGGGTCAAGTCCACCTGTGCCCCGGCTTGTTCGAAGGCAAAGGCAGCTTCCACATCACAGTTTGTCCCAGGAGCCCGAAGTATCAGTGTCCTTACCTTAATTGTCATGTCAAGTCCTACCAGCGAAGAGGTCTCTGCCAAGCCTCCTTGAGTTCAGTAATGAGAGCCGAAAGCACTATTTCCTTATTAAGACCGTAGACCTCAAGCCTTCCTTTGCTCGTAACCTGACCGATGACGGCAAAATCAATCCCAGTCATCATAACCTCGAACTGCTGCCTGTCCTCCGGGGCTACCTCTACCAAGAACCTGGTATTCGATTCGGAGAAGAGCACATAATCGTCTCGATTCATTGCTTCGCCCAGCGGCACCTGCCCTAGATGAATTACCATCCCTAAACCTCCGGCGAGGGCCATTTCGGCGGCAGCCACCCCGATGCCCCCTTCACTCAGGTCATGGCAGGCCTTGACCAGACCCTTCTCCATGACGACGCTGAGAGCATCCATGAGCTTCTTTCCTTCCTTGGAGTCAACCCTGGGTACCCTGTTCCCCACATAACCATGAATGCCATAGTATTGTGAGCCGCCAAGTTCGTTCCACGTGGTGCCGATGATATAGACCAGGTCGCCCTCTCGCTTGCAATCCATTGTAACTGCCTTCTCCACATTATCCATCACTGCCACCGCAGAGATGAGCAGCGTGGGCGGAATGGAGATGCTCTTTTTTTCGGTCTCAAACTCATTATAGAGACTATCCTTTCCGGAGATGAAGGGAGTCTCGTAGTCGAGAGCAACATCGTAGCAGGCTTGTGCCGCTCGCACCAGACCCCCCAATCTGTCCGGCTTATCTGGATTGCCCCAACAGAAGTTATCCAGCAGTGCCACCCTCTGGAGGCTGCCCCCAACAGCCACAACCTGCCGCAACGCCTCATCTATAGCAGAGGCGGCCATCCAGTACGGGTCGATGTCCCCATACTTGGGATTGATGCCGTTGGCGACGACGATGCCCATATCTGAATCGAGTATCGGTCTGACGATGGCGGCGTCACTGGGGCCATCATTGTTTACCCCCGTGAGGGGCTTGAGAACGCTACCACCCTGTACCTCGTGGTCGTACTGGCGTATCACCCATTCTTTACTGCAAACATTCCACGAGGCCAGAATACGCAACAGGTCTTCACGCAGGTCAGTTGGCTGAGGAAAGTCCGGCTCTGCATGTTGTGGCAGCTCCCAGACAGCCTCTTTCTCCAGTTGAGGCAGCCCTTTGTGCAGGAACTCCATATCAAGGTCGCCAACCAGATTGCCTTCGTATAAAAGCTCAAGCCGTCGAGTATCGGTGAACTCTCCGATGATGGTAGCTTCCACCCCCTCGCCCTGGAAAAGAGAAATCAACTGGTCGGCCGTGTTTGGCGGCACAGCCAGCACCATCCGTTCCTGAGATTCAGATATCCATATCTCGGTGTAGGAGAGCCCCGAATACTTCAGAGGGACCCGCTCCAGGTAAACACGCACGCCCGTTTCCTCAGCCATCTCCCCCACCGCCGATGAAAGTCCACCCCCTCCACAATCGGTGATCCGCCGGTATAGTTGCCGGTCCCTCGCCTTGAGGAGGACATCGATCAGCTTCTTCTCCGTAATGGGATCGCCAATTTGAACTGAGCTGGCAGAGATAGCCTCCGATTCCTTGGTAAGTTCTCCCGAGGCGAAGGTAACGCCATGGATGCCATCACGTCCGGTCTTGCCCCCCACCAGAACCACCAAGTCTCCAGTCTGCTGCTGGCCCCTCTGGCTCATGCTAGCAGGCAATAGACCCACTGTCCCACAGAAGACCAAGGGATTTCCTATATATCGCTCGTCAAAAAGGATAGCACCGTTTAGCGTGGGTACGCCGAGTCGGTTCCCGTAGTCAGCCACACCGGCGCGGACGCCTTTGAAAATACGGCGGGGATGCAACACACCAGGGGGGAGTTTATCATCGGGGAAATCCGGAGGAGCAAAGCAGAATACATCGGTATCCAGGATGGGCTTGGCCCCCAGTCCCGTCCCCAGGATATCGCGAATGACACCGCCTATCCCCGTAGCTGCTCCTCCATAGGGCTCCACAGCCGAGGGATGATTATGCGTTTCTACCTTAAAACAGACAGCATAACGGCCATCGAAATCTATTACGCCGGCATTATCCCGAAAAACCGAAAGACACCAGGGCTTTTTTAATTCCTCGGTGACCTTCATCACGGTGCTCTTAAGCAAGTTGTCGACAACAAGCTGACCTAGCCTGATTCTGCTCTTGAAGGTCTTGTGGATGCAGTGCTCAGACCAGGTTTGTGCCAGAGTCTCAAGCTCCACATCGGTGGGATTGCGGCCCAGCTCTGAGAAGTAATCTTTGATGTGCCTCATCTCGTTTAGATTCAACCAGAGCCTATCCTTGCTCACCTCCATCAGACCGTCATCGTCCATGTTAAGCAAATCTACAGTAGTTAAGGCAAATTTGTAGGTTGTGGAGGGAAGAGCAACCGCCTCCCGCTTCGTGACCACATGCTGGATCAGGCTATTGACCAACAGCTTATCGCAGATAGATTGAAGGGTCTCCTCTGAAAGTTCGCCCCGTAAGGAATATTTACGGGCGGTTTTCACTGATGTAACCGTAGTTATACCGAGGTCTCGGATTGCCTTGCCGACGCTCTCCTCCACGGGATCCGTCACGCCAGGATTGTAGGCTACCTCAATAACGTGGAAATCCTCACCCTCGATACGAGATAAAGGCCCCTCACCCCAAGAAAAGTCCTCAACCACAGGGTCAGCCAGTAGCTCCTGCCCGATCCTTCTCACCTCCGCCTCATCCAGTTTTCCCCCCAGAAGATATACGTCGCTGACCCTGGCCTCTTTTACAGTCGTGATGCCGATGTCACGGATGTCTATCTCCAGCCTGTCTCCCTTGGGGTCAGGGAACCCAGCCTTTACTGAGACCTCGATTCGAAACAAGAGACTTACCTTTCTACAATTTCCAGGAGCTCAACATCTTTCAATGCCCAAGCTGGCTCCCGTGAAGGATTATATCCTCGGAGTTGTGGGACAGTTTTTGGCTGATCATACTTAAGAAATAGCTATGGAATCTTAAGTCATCGGTGAACTCCGGGTGGAAAGCACAGGCCAGCAGCCTATTTTGCCTAGCGGCGACGATGGTGCCATCAGGGAGACGGGACAGAATTTTTACACCCGGCTCAGCCTCTTTGATTATCGGGGCTCGAATGAAAATGGCATGAAATGGCTCTTCGCCTACAATCGGTATCTCCAGATCCACCTCAAAGCTATCAATCTGGCTGCCAAAGGCGTTGCGCCTGATCTCCATATCCATGAGGCCTAGAGTCTCCATTTCATAGTTGGAGATACTCTTGGCAAGCAAGACCATCCCGGCACAGGTCCCCCAAATAGGTAAACCATCTCGAGCCATCTCCCTTATGGGCTGAATCAACCCAAAACTCTCCATGAGCCTCAGCATGGTAGTGCTTTCCCCGCCGGGGATAATAAGCCCATCCAGTGTATTGAGCTCATGGGGCAGGCGAATTGGAGGGGCTTCCACACCCAATTGTCGCAGAATGCCAATATGCTCTATGAACGTTCCCTGTAGAGCGAGAACCCCCACCTTCATATCTTGTCGATTTCCTGAAAGGCTCATAATACACCAAGCGCCGGAACTAAGCAAGCGTTTAATCGGTATACTGAAAAAATAATAGGAACGGATTGTAGTTGACAAGCATGGCTTCGCTCTGGTATTGTGGAAAACGGTTTCCTATTACCCAGAATACCCGAGTTTTACCGTGGGTTTCGAAGCACAGGACGTAGAAAGAAAGACAATCGCCATCATGAGAATTCTGAGGGACTCGCCGGAGCCTCTTGGAGCCAGGGTTATTGCGCAGAGTTTGAAGGACCACGGGGTTGAGCTAGGCGAAAGGGCGGTGCGGTATCACCTTAAGCTAATGGATGCGCGCGGGTTTACACAGAGTGTGGGAAGGGATGGGAGGTTGATTACACAGCTAGGCCTTGAAGAATTAGAAAGTGCTTTAGTTAGCGACAAGGTTGGGTTTGTTGCTTTTAAGATTGAGCTTCTGGCCTATCAAACAGACTTCGACCTAGATAAGCGTCAGGGCAAAGTTCCTGTTAATGTCTCCTTTTTTTCTGAGAAGCAATTTAAGAAGGCGATCGAAATCATGAAAAGCGTTTTTCAGGCCGGGATCTGCGTCAGTGACCTTGTGGCTGTGGCTCGCCAGGGTGAAAAATTGGGTGGGATAATTGTGCCCCAGGGCAAAATAGGTCTGGCCACTGTTTGTAGCGTTATAATTAATGGTGCTTTGCTTAAAGCGGGCATTCCTATGGATTCCAAATTCGGCGGTATTTTGCAAATTAAGAACCACAAACCTTTGCGATTTGTGGAGCTTATCCAATATTCAGGCTCATCCTTAGACCCCTCAGAGATATACATTACCAGTAAGATGACTAGCGTTGGTCAAGTGGCTAGAAAAGGGGAGGGGAGGATTTTAGCCAACTTCCGAGAAATACCGGCCATATGCCAACCCGAAGCAGAAAAGGTCGTTGCTGGATTAAAAGAAGCTAATCTAGGTGGATTGTTTATGATGGGCGAGGTGAGCAAGTCATTGTGTGAAGTTCCTGTAGAATTGAATAAGGTAGGCATGATACTCACAGGGGGGCTTAATCCCATAGCTACTGCTGTTGAATCTGGCATAGAAGTGGAAAATCATGCTATGAGTACTGTAATGGAATACCAAGACCTAGTTAAGTTCTGGGAGTTATGAAATGAATATAGTGAGAATCATCCCCTGCTTAGACGTTAAGGATGGCAGGGTAGTCAAGGGAATAAATTTCGTGAATCTGAGGGATGCTCGAGATCCTGTAGAGGCAGCGGAGGCTTATTGCCGAGAAGGCGCTGACGAACTGGTGTTTCTTGATATCTTCGCCACCGTGGAGAGTAGAAAGACGCGTTTTGAATGGGTAAAAAGGGTCTGTGAGGTGGTTACGGTTCCCTTTGCCGTGGGAGGCGGTATCGCTAGCCTTGAGGACATGCAGACCTTGTTTGACCTTGGGGTGAGCAAGGTTTCGATAAATACGGCTGCGGTTAGAAATCCTGAGTTGATAAAAGCATCCTCGAACAAGTTTGGCAAGGAAAAGCTCGTTGTTGCCATCGATGGACGAAAAAACCCCTCTGGAACTGGTCTTCCACGATTAGAGGTGGTAGTCAAAAGTGGTAGCGAGGCTACAGGGATAGACATCGTCGAGTGGGCAAAGAGGGTGGAGAAGCTAGGGGCTGGGGAGATTTTGCTCACCAGCAAAGATGCCGATGGCACAAAAGAAGGCTATGATTTGGAGATGACCAGAGCTGTAGCTGAAGCCGTCAGCATCCCGGTCATTGCCTCGGGTGGTGCGGGTAAATTGGGGCATTTTTATGAGGCTGTGGTAACCGGGAAGGCTTCAGCATTACTGGCGGCATCAATCTTCCATTTTGGAGAAATTTCAATATCTCAAGCTAAGAGCTTTTTGCAAAAAAAGGGGATACCCGTCAAGAAATAATAGATTAAGGAGTGTTAGAGAATGAATCTGCAACGACCAAACGCCAATGAAGCCACTAGAACCGCCAATCGTTCCAGAAGTGTAGTGCCTATGAGTGGTCTCTGCTCCCGCTGCCTTGACGGTTGCACCGGGAACTGCGAGGTCTTCAAGGCAACCTTCCGTGGTAGGGAACTAATCTATCCCGGACCCTACGGTGAAGTTACTGCCGGAGGTGACAAGGATTATCCGGTTGATTACTCGCATCTGAATATCCAAGGATATGCTTTAGGGGCCGAAGGGTTACCACCTGGGGTAATCGGTGACCCTGATACGGCTATTTTCCCAAGTGTAAATACTGAGACTGAATACGGCTGGGACATTAAAGTCAAGATGAAGGTTCCTATCTTTACCGGGGCTTTGGGTTCCACAGAGATAGCCCGTAAGAACTGGGACCATTTCGCTATTGGCGCTGCTATCAGCGGGGTTACATTGGTCTGTGGTGAGAATGTTTGCGGCATCGACCCTCAGCTTAAGCTTGATTCCAATGGCAAGGTTATTTCAGCACCGGATATGGACCGTCGAATCGAGGTCTACCGACGTTATCATCAAGGATATGGCGAAATCCTGGTCCAACTGAATGTAGAGGATACTAGATTGGGTGTTGCTGAATACGTTAGCAAAAAACACGGTTTGAACACCATTGAACTAAAATGGGGACAGGGTGCGAAATGTATCGGCGGCGAAATCAAGGTCAACAGTTTAGAACGAGCACTAGAGCTTCAAAAGCGTGGCTATATTATCACGCCTGACCCTTCAAATCCGTTATCCCAGGCAGCCTTTAAGGACGGCTCTCTCAAGGAATTTGAACGCCACAGCCGCCTTGGTTTTATCGATGAAGAAGGTTTTTATACTGAAGTTAAAAGGCTCAGGGACTTGGGATTCAAACGTATTACTTTGAAAACTGGTGCCTACGGGTTGCGAGAACTGGCCATGGCCATCAGGTGGGGGGCGAATGCCAAGATTGATTTGCTTACACTAGATGGCGCTGGTGGTGGTACCGGTATGAGCCCTTGGCGAATGATGGAAGAGTGGGGCATGCCAAGTCTCTACCTACATGCTGCTGCTTACGAGTTTTGCCAGAAGCTGGCCGATAGAGGCGAACGAGTACCCGATATCGCCTTCGCTGGTGGATTCAGTAGTGAAGATGGAGTATTCAAGGCTCTTGCACTTGGTGCACCCTTTACTAAAGCAGTCTGCATGGGACGGGCTTTGATGATTCCGGGTATGGTAGGTAAGAATATTGAGCAGTGGCTTAAGGATGGCAAGTTACCAAATACAGTTGGTCAATTCGGTTCAACCCCTGAAGAGATTTTCGTCTGCTACGAAGACGTCAAGGGTATAGTAGGTGCTGGTGAAATGAAGAATATCCCGCTGGGTGCCGTAGGAATATACAGTTTCAGCGAAAAGATTAGAGTAGGTTTACAGCAATTAATGGCTGGGGCAAGGTGTTTCAGCGTGCCAGCTATTACACGGCATCAGTTGATGTCCTTGACCGAAGAATGCACCAAAGTCACCGGAATACCATATCTAATGGATGCTTATAGGGAAGAGGCAGAGAAGATTCTAGGATAAAGAGAGGGGATACCTGTTCATCTTAGAAGGGACTGGCAGAGCTACAATGGATGGTAAATCAGTAGTACTCGAGCCTCACTAAATCCTGAAGAGTGCACTAGACATCCTCCACAGTCTCCGAACCGAGGGTGAAACTCTGGTACTAAGCATCTCTATACCACCGGAAGACATCGGCTTTCGTCAAAATAGACTAGACCCAAGGCTGGCTAAAAATGCTTGCTGAAATTGATGTAGCAATCATCGGTGCCGGAGTAATCGGCCTAGCTACGGCTGGTGAAATCGCGCAACGAAAAAAAGAAGTGTTCGTCTTTGAGAAAAACCATAGTTTCGGGCTTGAGACCAGCAGTAGAAATAGTGAAGTCATTCACGCCGGCATCTACTATCCCGAGGATTCCTTAAAGACAAGGCTTTGTGTCGAAGGGAAAAGCTTGCTTTACGAGCTTTGTGACAGTCATGATATCGCCTATAAAAAGCTAGGGAAGATTATTGTGGCGACAAGCGAAAATGAGACTACCCAGCTTGAGAAACTTTACGAGCAAGGAAGAAGAAATGGCGTCGAAGATTTGATGCTTCTTTCCCGAACAGAACTCAAAAAGCTCGAGCCAAATGTTGAAGCTAGAGCCGGGTTATTATCCCTTTCCAGCGGAATTTTGGATTCCTACAACCTGCTTAAGTTTCTTTACAGCCAGGCGAGGGAAAAAGGAGCTGAGTTTGTGTTTGGTACTGAGGTAGTAGGAATAGAGAGGATGAGGGCAAAGTACAGAGTCGAAATAAGGGATCGGGAAGGAATCTCTGCCTTTATCAGCCGAGTTGTGATAAACGCTGCTGGCTTAAACTCTGACAGGATAGCCCAGCTTGCTGGGATAGACGTAGCTAAAGCAGGTTACAAGCTCCATTACTGTAAAGGCGAATATTTTAGTCTAAGTTCAAAATATAGAAATGTTGTAAACAGGCTCATCTACCCCACCCCAGAGCAAGCTGGACATGGAATTCATGTGACCGTGGGGCTCGATGGTAGAGTGCGGCTTGGCCCCAACGCCCGCTATGTTGAAGCAATAGATTATGGGGTCGATGAGACCCAGAGGGAAGCCTTTTATAACTCGGTCCAAAGATTTCTTCCCCATATCGAACTTGAAGATTTAGACCCCGAATTTGCTGGCATAAGGCCTAAGCTGCAAGGGCCAGGCGAGGCCTTCCAGGATTTTGTCATTGCCCACGAGGAGAAGACCGGCTTTCCGGGCTTAATAAACCTAATCGGGATAGAATCACCAGGGCTCACCGCCTCCCTTGCCATTGCCAGATACGTGGGCAGGATGGTAAAAGAGCTTTTTGCTTGAAGTTATTATGGGCGAGGTTGTGAACCTAAAGGCACCGTCGTGGAAAATGATATCTTTGAATCAAATAGAGTCTATATAAATAAGTCGACTCATAGGGTATAATACTTCTTAGCTGTGTCAGTGAAGATTCCATGAACATTCCACCGAATTCGATTACAGAATCGAGGCATTTCTAAGTGCTTGCAATACACGTAGAGAATCTAGTCAAGAAATATGATAGCCGACGTGTGCTTGATGGAGTTAACCTTGATGTGCCAGAAGGCGAGTTCTATGCTCTGATGGGGCCAAATGGTTCTGGCAAGACTACACTTGCTTCAATAATTGCTGCGGTGAAAACGCAAGATAGCGGTATTGTTGAAGTCTATGGAAATAAGCCGGCACAGGCTAAGGAATTCATAGGCTATGTACCCCAGGAGAATTTCTCCTCGCCCAAGCTTTCAGGAAAAGAAAACCTGGTGTATTTCGCTAATCTCTTGGGATACTCCCGGAGCCAGGCAAATCAGCTGGTGGCTGAAATGCTAAAAAATATCGGGCTTTCTGAAGAAGCAGATAAGAGAGTGGACAAGTACTCTGGCGGGATGAGAAAGAAATTAGAAGTTGCCACAGCGATTTTCCCTGGTATAAAGGTCCTTATCCTGGATGAACCGACGACTGGACTCGACCCTGCTGCCAGAAGAGCCTTTTTCAGTATGATTCAAGAAATTATGGATAAGAAAACCAGTATTATCCTGATTACTCATATTGGTAGCGACGCCGAGCTAGCCTCAAGAGTGGGTTTAATTGACAATGGCAAAATGATAGCTGAAGGTACACCTGATGAGCTCAAGAGGAAACATGCCGTCGAGGATGTGATAACCGTGGAGACGGCTGTGAAGAACGATAGCGTGCTTTCAGTATTGAAGGGCTTCAGCATCGACGGGAGGGTGGCGGAATCGGAGACCGGCTACAAGATTTACTCAAGCAATGGCGACAGGGTACTGGCCGATGTGGTAAGAAGCCTTGACCAAGCCGGGCATAAGGTGATGCGTATCGAAATGGCGAGGCCCACCCTCGAAGACGTCTTCTTCAGACTGACCGAAAGGAACTTACAGGAGGCAACCGGATAATTGAGGCAGATATCTGCAGCCTATAACAAGGCAGTCAAGGAGCTGCTCAGGGAGAAGGCGGCACTGTTTTGGACCATAGCCTGGCCGATAATCTGGGTACTCATTGGAAGCTTCTCATTTACAGGTAGCGCCCCTCAACAAGTGGTTCCCTATATCAAGGGTTCTATTGCCATTTCAATGATGGTTTTTGCGCTGATGATAGCCGGCATGTCCAACCTTCCCGCCAGTATCGCCGGCGATAGAGCGAACGGTTTACTTTCCAAACTCATATCAATGCCCATAAAACCTTACAAGGATTTCATTGGTAGAATCTCTGCTGTTATTACCCTTTCTTTACTGGCAGCAGCTCTGGTTATAGTAATTGGTACCGCAGTCGGCGCACGTTTCACAGGAGCTGGAGTCGAGATTCTACAGGCGATTGGCTTCGTCTTTCTGGTAATCTGTGCCTCTGCTGGAGTGGGGCTTATGGCCGGCACATTGATTAAGAACCTTCAGGGCGCAATTATGACAGGGGTCGGCATTGCAGTAATAACATCTGCCATATCAGGCCTATTCTTTCCGTACGAGGGTCTGCCGGTGCCACTGCAGACATTTGCTCGAGTCTATCCCATTTCGTCGGCACAGGCATCGATCGTACACTTACTGGCCGGACCAGATATGATTGCATATAATCCCTTAACTTCCGGTCAAATAGCTCTGACTATAGCTCTTTCTTTCGCACTTCTCCTTGTCGGCACAGTGTTATACACAAGACTCGGTTGGAGGCTCGAGTAACTAATAAACCTTTCGAAAATGAGAGTGAATAATCCTAGCTGATTTCAGCACATTGCCGAACGGGGCTTATTGACAAATACTGCCAAGGCGGTAAAATATACAGATTGCAATTTTGGTACATTGAACGCGATGCCGTGCAGAGGCACAGAGATTTCTATACAGTAGTCTCAACTCCAGTAATTTGAGTTCTGCTGTGCAGGGACGCAGAGTGAAGGTAAAGTAGGAGAGCGGACATTTATGGCACAACAGACGTGGGAAAACTACCGGCAAAATAAGCATTTCAAACCATCGCCGCTAAAGGGTATACGCGTGCTTGAGATTTGTACTATCATACTTGGCCCAGCCGGGCCAGGCTTTCTGGGGGCGATGGGCGCTGAGGTTATTAAGTGCGAATTACCACCCAAGGGAGATACAATGCGTCAAATGACTCCCTTCGGCTACTTTTTTAGGGGGCAGTCCCCACCCATGATGCACAGCAATACCGACAAATACTGGCTGGGCTTGGATTTGCACAAAAAGGAAGGACAGCAAATCTTCCGAGACCTGGCAACCAGATCCGACATTGTAGAGGACAATTTTAGACCGGGCGTGCTGGAAAGATGGGGCGTAGGTTACCGGCAACTCAAGGAGATTAAGCCAAATATTATTTATATCGCAAAGACGGGCTTTGGTCAATGGGGGCAATATGCTGAGGAGAACAGGCCCTCCAACGATGGTGCTGCCCAAGCACTTTCTGGCTATGCCTGGATGTCGAGTTTTCTCGGCCAGCCACCTCTAAAGAGTAGATTGTACGTCTGTGACACTTTTGGTGCTTTAATGGGGGAAGTGGCAGTGCTAGCAGCCCTTCATCATCGAAGCAGGACAGGCAAAGGACAATACATCGAACTCTCACAAAGTGAGAATATCATGCGCGCGATGTCGTGGGTGTGGCCTTACCAACAAATTACCGGCACAGGAGCTATGCCCGCAGGAAACAGGGACGTATCCATATGTCCTGCCGATACATTCCGCTGCACTGATGATACTTTCCTGGCTATTGCAGCACCGGCTCCAGAGGAGTTTAAGGGACTGTGTACCGCTATGGGCAAACCAGAACTGGCTGAAGACCCCAGATTTAAAGACCACTTGACTCGGCTAGAGGAAGAAAACGCAGCTGCCATCCTCAAGATTATTGCTACTTGGGTCAGAACCAAGAAACCTGATGAGGTCGAGGAACTGGCTGAGCAATATGGATTCGCTGCATCGCGCGTCTATAGTAACAAGGATGTCGTGGAGGATGCTCATTTCCGGGAGCGGGGCTTCATAATTGACATCGACGATCCTTTTGTTGGTCCTTTTACCGAATATGAATTTCCCGTGACGATGTCCAAGAGCACTCCCAAAGTCAAGCGGTCTCTGAGAGCAGTCGGCTTTGACAACGAATACATAATGAAGCGCATTCTGGGCAAGAGTGAAGACGAAATCGAGGAGTTGTATCGGTGCGGCGCCCTGGGCAAATGGGCGGATATGCAGGGCTGCCGACCGCCACCTGAGTGGGACGGCAAGGCTGGAGTAATTACGGCTGAGGACTGAGCTTTATTTCGCTAACAACAATGAAAAAGGCAGCAAGAACATCCAAGACAAAACAGCAGAGTTGGTCAGACTGGGTAAGGGAAAGAGACGACCCCCGAATTGCTCATACAAAGCCGGATGCTTTGGATGATATAACCGTGTTGGACTTAAGCTCCAAGAGTTTCGCCGGCTGTCTCTGTTCTTCACTTTTAGCCGAGTTTGGGGCCGAAGTTCTGAGAATAGAACCCCCTCGAGGCGATTTCCTCAGAACCTGCACACCATATGGCATACTGTATAAGGGCGAGGGGCTTAACTATTTGACCGAGGGCAGGAACAAATTTCATATAACCCTCGATCTTAATAAACCCGAGGGTAGGGAGATATTCAAAGGACTAGTGACGCATGCCGATGTGCTCATAGAGACATATCGACCAGGTACTATGGATGACTGGGGTATTGGTTATGAACAACTGAAGGAGATCAACCCAAGGCTGATATTTGCTTCCATAACAGGTTATGGGCAATTTGGAGCTATGAGCCAGAGTCGAATGCCAGACTACGATAACATGGCTCAGGCCAGGTCAGGAATACAGTCGGCTACGGGAGAAATGCTGCCTGAGGGAAAGAGCTATGATGAATGTCCTTGGGCGGTTCCTACCAAGGCCGGCCCTTGGATAGCTTGGTCTGCAGCAGGAACATTCATGGCGGTCGGTATTCTGGCTGCTTTATATTGGAGAGGAATAACTGGAGAGGGGCAAGCTTTAGATGTAGCTAGTGCTGAGGCTTACGCCCGTTTTGATGATTATGCAGCGCTATGGTATCAGGGAGCTGGTGTTGTTAGTGAGCGCTTTGGCAGCCTGGACCTTGCCGGCTGGCTATATTGCTTCGCACCAACCAAGGATGGCGCCGTTTTCCTGGGTGGCTTGAGGTTGGAGATGTGGCAAGCCTTTGCTGACATGCTGGGAAAATGGGATGAATGGGGTGCCGCCAGCTGGATCAGCATTTCACCTTTTACACAGAAAGAGGAGCAATTGAAATGGGCACCTTTGATGTTTGAGGAGACGCAGAAGTATACCAACGAAGAACTTGTAAGTATGTCCATCGAATATGGCAAGAAAGGGCGCCTGGCGCCTGTTACTCCAGTGGTGGCCCCAGTGTGTTCCCCGGAGGAGGCCATGAAAGATGCCAACTGGTTGGATAGAGGCATGTTCACCCCAGTTCAAGATCCTGTCTATGGAGAGCTTATCGTAGCTCAGGCACAACATAAGATGACAGAAAATCCAATAAGAACGAAGTGGGTATGCCGGCCGGTTGGCTATGATAATGAGCATATCTATCTCAAGTATCTAGGGTGGGGACCGTCCAAGCTAAAGGAGCTTAAACAGAAGGGGATAATTTAGAAGTTACTCGGCAAGCTAAATTCTTGGCTAAACCAGGGGGTGTTTAAAATTCAGCTTTAGAAATTTAGTAGTTTCAAATGTAATTGTCTGTCGTCCCTAATTAGTTATATGTCCTGACCATAAACGAGTTACCTTAATATCTCAGGCTCACCTTGTGTTAGAAATCAATACTCCCCAAGCCCAGCTCATATTGGAAAAGGCTCTGGTTTTCCTAAATCAGGTATTTTCAATTATAATTGGTGGAAACCGAAATGCCAAAAGTTGAACAAGAAACCAAAATCGAGCCTTGCAACCAAAATAGGAAGGAAGGCAATAGCGTTATGCCGCGCTATTTTATCTGGACCATAGGCTGCCAGATGAACAAGGCAGAATCCCGGCAAATAGCTGACTACCTAGATTCCGCTGGCTGTCAGGCAGCGACTTCTTTCTTCAATGCCGATTTAGTGATTCTCAATACATGCGTGGTAAGACAGAGCGCTGAGAATAAGGTTTTAGGCACCCTGGGTTTATTGAAAGGCCTAAAAAATAAAAATCCCAATCTCCAGATACTTGTTACCGGATGTTTTGTCGATTCCGACACCCAGGAATTGGAGAGACGATTTCCTCATGTTGACCTACTATTTAAGCCCGGTGATTACCGGGAGCTAATTGCCTGGGAGCAAAAGCAAGGCATACCTATTGAGCAGAGATTACTTTGCTACCCCTTCGCTTCGCTCAGGGCTCCGGCTTATAGCAATGACAATCGCAGGGCTCCTTCGCCATGTGCTTTTATCCCCATCATCCAGGGCTGTGATAATTTTTGCTCATATTGCATTGTTCCCTACCGGAGGGGAAGGGAGGTGAGCCGCCCTCTGGAGGAAATAGTCTGCGAAGTGGAGGAGCTAGTAGGACGAGGCATAAAAGAGGTAACTTTGCTGGGGCAGAATGTTGATTCTTACGGACACGATTTGCCCGGGCATCCCGACCTTGCTGATTTGCTGAACGAATTAAATAGCATAGATGACCTTGTCAGGATTCGCTTTCTGACAAATCATCCCAAGGATATAAGCCTGAAGCTCATTGACACTATAGCTTCTCTGAACAAAGTTTGTGAGCATCTGGAGCTGCCTGTTCAAGCTGGTGATGATGATATACTGAGGGCTATGAGGCGAGGATATACTGTGGAAAAATATAGAGAACTTGCCCATACCATTCGCCGTAAGATCCCTCGAATATCTCTGAGCACAGATATAATCGTTGGCTTTCCCGGAGAAACGGAGGGGCAATTTGAGCACAGCTTGTCTTTGCTCAAGGAAATGAGGTTTGATGTCGTTCATGTGGCGGCTTACTCTCCTCGCCCTGGCACAATTGCCTGGCAGGAATATCAGGATAATATTCCTCCGGAGGTGAAGAGGGAAAGGCTCCATAAGATTGAAGAGTTACAAGAGGCTATAGCCAGCGAGCTTAACTCGCAACTTCAAGGCAGGGAGGTGGAAGTGCTGGTAGAAGGCAAGAAGAAGGAGAAATGGTTTGGGCGCACCCGGAGCAATAAGCTGGTATTCTTCGAAAATACTGGCGACTGGCTGGGCCAATTGGCAAGAATCCAGATCGAGAAAACAAGTCCCTGGTCGCTGAGAGGCGAGGTTAAAAAATAATTAATTAAAGGAGGGTACACGATGGAAACATGGGGAATGATTATCTTTTTGGTAGCAATTTTTGCCATCATGTATTTCTTGATGATCAGACCGAGGCAGAAGCAACAAAAGGAACACGAAGAAATGATGAAGGAACTGAGAGTGGGAGAAAAGGTGATTATAGCTGGCGGGATTTATGGACAAATTGAAAGTCTGGGTGAAGATACTGCAATTCTGAGGATAGAGTCGGGAGCAACAATGAAAGTTGCTAGAGGCAGCATACTTGGCAAACAAGAAGTTGAGGAAAGTGGTGGGGGAGTATTCTGACATCAGGAGCCAGAAGCATCAGGTAGTCACCGTCAGACAAGTTGGGAACGTGATGCGTTTTTGAAACCTGTTCAATCTTTATGTGACTCTGCACCTGTGTTTCCCTCTTGACGAAGGGAAGGTAAAGTAAATGAATCACTACGACTATATTATAGTTGGCAGTGGCATTGCCGGGCTCTATATTGCCTTGCTTGCTATAGAACGGGGCAGCGTACTTATCCTGACTAAGGGGAGCATAGATGACTGCAACACCAAATATGCTCAAGGCGGCATTGCTGTTGCCATGAGCAAGGATGATTCTCCCGAACTCCACTTCAAAGACACTATGGCTGCTGGGGATGGCCTGTGTGATGCCGACGCAGTGCGTATTTTGACCGATGAGGCTGCCGATTGCATTGCTGATTTAATCAAATCCGGAGTGCCCTTCGACACTTTGGACGGCGAAATTACCCTGACCAGAGAGGCAGCTCATAGCGTGCCGCGCATTATGCATGCCGGCGGAGATGCCACCGGGGAGCATATCGAGGTTACCTTAAGTCGCCGTGTGCGCTCCACTCCCACCAAAATCCTGGAAAATTGCCTGGCTAGCGAAATTTTAGTCCAGAACGGAAAGGTAACTGGTGTAAGGTCTCTTGATTGCCGAACTGGCTCTGCGGAAGAGTATGGCTGCCAGTTTCTCATCCTGGCTACTGGTGGTGCCGGGAAGTTGTTTAAATATACCACTAACTCCGATGTGGTTACTGGCGACGGGATAGCTCTGGCTTTTGAAGCCGGTGCCGAAATAAGCGATATAGAATTTTTCCAGTTTCATCCCACTGTTCTTCGCTTGCCCGGAGTAGCCCCCTTCCTCATCTCTGAAGCAGTCAGGGGAGAGGGTGGCATACTCAAAAATGTGGAAGGGCATCGCTTCATGCCGG
>CAYYUO010000001.1:0-50738 GCA_964474965.1 uncultured Dehalococcoidales bacterium | reverse complement strand
TAAGCGGGAACAGTTGCTCTTTAGGGAGTATAAGAAGGATGCCGGCACAGGGCCTGTGGTGGGCATTCCCAGAGGACTTCTGGTGTACGACTATGCTCCGCTACTTATCGGGTTCCTCAACGCCCTCGATGCCAGGGTTGTCCTTACCAGCCAGACCAACAACGCAATCATGGACCAGGCCATCGAGTTAGGCTACACCGACAGTTGTTTTCCTATGAAGCTCCTCCATGGACACGCGGCGATGCTCAAGGATACGGATTACATCCTCTACCCCTGTGCCATTCGCCTGGGTAGAAAAGATGGGGATGAGAACCAGAAATACTCCTGTCCCTTAGTCCAGGCCTCCCCGTTCATAATTCGCCAGACGGTCAACCTGGGAGAGCGGATACTGATACCCATACTTGACTTCAGTCAAGGCGATGCCGATGTGATAAAGAACCTCGCGGATGTCGCCGTGAAGATGGGGTTCAGTAGAAAGAAAGGCAAGAAGGCGGCCCTGGCTGGCATTGAATCTCAGCAGAGGTTCGAGGCTGACCAGGCAGCTCTGGGCAGGGAGCTATTAAAGCAACTGCGCCAAAGCGGCCAGTTGGGTGTAGTCCTCTTCGCCAGGTCTTATATGTCGCAGGATGCCGGGGCAAATCTGGGCATAGCGGAGAAGCTCGCTCAGCTTGGGGTGGTGCCTATACCGCTGGACTTCCTGCCTCTAAAGTCGGTGAATGCCAAGGATTACTCCGACCGTCCTTACTGGTTCTATGAGAACAAATATATAGCCGGCGCTGATATAACTGCCTCAGACCCCCAGCTTTATGGGCTGTGGCTGTCAAACTTCGGGTGTGGCCCGAACTCCTTCATAATCCACATTGTAGAAGATATCATGGGGGGCAAGCCTCTGGGACAGTTGGAAATAGACGAGCATGCCGCTGAGGCTGGTATCGTTACCCGCCTCGAAGCCTTCGTCGACACCATTGAGGGATTTGCCCATTCTGCCGGGAAGCAGGAAGCGCCACATAAAGAAGATATCTATCGGAGAGCATTTCCGCCCGTCATTGATACCACGAAGACCTTTATTATTCCCAGGATGGCGCCGCACATTGAGCTTGTAGGTGCGCTTCTAGAGGGCAGCGGCTTCAGAGCAGTTGTGCTTCCTGAGGCTAATGAACGCAATCTATTCTATGCCGATAAGGTAACGTCGGGCGTGGAATGTTTGCCTTATCGGGTAACCCTGGGTGACTTTCTGAGGTTCTGTTATGAAGATGGCACCGACTTGAAAAACGTCGAGGCAATTATGGCCGGGGCGTACGGTCCCTGCCGCTTTGGGAAATATGCCCTGGAACAAATCAAGATATTTAGAGATGTGGGCATTGACATTCCCATACGGACCACTGTGTCGAATAATGCTTATCGGGATACTGAGATCAGCCCTCGTTTTGCCCGCCTCGCCTGGAAGGGCTCCGTTGCCATTGACTATCTCCAGAGGTCGCTCTGGCGTACTCGCCCTTATGAAAAGAGACCAGGCTCGACAGACGAGCTGTTTGACGAATATCTGGGCAGAATTGTCGGTCGCGTCCGTAAGAAGGAAAGTTTTGATGATATCCTGAGCCAGGTAAATTCTGATTTCAGGTCTCTCATTGACCCTGAACTGCCCCGCAGGCCTCTGGTGGGCATTAATGGCGAAATCTTTCTGCGCTCCAACAGATTTAGCAACCAGGACCTGGTCAGGGAGTGTGAAAAGGCTGGGCTGGAGGTCGTCGTTTCTTCCATAGGGGAATGGGTGAAATATATCTTCTACCGGCATGTTGAGGATGCTGTCAGGGACCGCAAATTCCTGAAGGCATTGATTAGCTACGTGATAAAGCGTGTCTGGGAGCATGACGACCACAAGGTAGTCAAACATTTCCAGGATCTGGTTGACGTGAGGGAGCCCTCAACGGAAGAGGTGCTGAGATGGACAAGCCAGTGGCTTTCCCCAAAATGCGGAAGTGAGGCAGTTCTCAGTATAGGTAGTGGAGTCGAATGGATGGAGAATCCTAAGTTTGCTGGTGTGATATCGGTAATGCCCCATGGCTGTATGCCCGGTGGAATTGTGGCTGCGATGTCAGATAAGTTCAGTGCCTTGTATCGCAAGCCCTGGATCAACCTCACCTATGACGGCTTTGTGGAAAGCACCAACCTAACGAAAATCAATAATTTCGCTGAGGTCATCAGGTTTTGCAGCCAGGAAGACAATAAAGGCGCTTAGTATTTGCCTGCTTGGTCAGGCACAATTTTCCCATATCCTTCCTGCCAACGTGCAATCCTTATGGGCGGAAGCTCAATTCAGCTTCTTTTGGTCTGAGTAGTTCTCCTTCTATGCACGAAGAAAATCACCAGTCCCACTACTACCACCGCTGCTATAATCCCGCCAAGGAGTGGCCAGTTAATTGGTTTGGCAGGCTTCAGATTCCATTTGGCAAGTTCAGTCTCATAGGCTGTGGCGACCACGGTGCCGTCGGGTTTAAGCCCCACCGTGTGAAGGCCGCCTGCGGCGACCTGGACAATGTTCGTCCAGTTGCCGACGTTGCACTGCCCGAGGTAGTTGTATCCTACGGCGACCACGGTGCCGTCGGACTTAAGCCCAACTGTGTGACTACCACCTGCAGCGACTTGGATAATGTTCGCCCAGCCGCTGACATTGCACTGCCCGTAGTTATTCTGTCCCGTAGCAACCACGGTACCATCGTCTTTAAGCCCCACTGTGTGAAAGCCGCCTGCGGCGATCTGGGAGATGTCTGTCCAGTCGCCGACATTGCACTGTCCGTCGTCGTTATATCCCATGGCGACTACAGTGCCATCGGACTTAAGCCCCACCGTCTGCCCTGTCCTGCCAGCGAGCTTGTTCCCACCGCCAGCGGCGACCTGGATGATATCCGTCCAGTCGCCGACATCGCACTGCCCATAGTAGTTGTTCCCCACGGCGACTACGGTGTCGTCGGCCTTAAGTCCCACTGTGTGGTCATAACCTGCAGTGACCTGGGCGATGTCTGTCCAGCCACTGACATCGCACTGCCCATCGACGTCCCATCCTATGGCGACCACGGTGCCGTCGGCCTTAAGTCCCACTGTGTGATACGCGCCTGCGGCGATCCGGGTGATGTCCGTCCAGCCGCCGACATCACACTGCCTCCAGCCATTCGATCCCATGGCGACCACGGTGCCGTCGGACTTAAGCCCTAGTGTGTGACCGCTGCCTGCGGCGACCACGGGCGTTACCTGTCCTTTAGCCATGACAAAAGTAGGAAGAACCAGACTGAAGACCAGAGCGATAGAGAGCAAAGCTAGTAAAAGGATTTTTCTATTTTTCATTGCCACCTCCTATTATCCGTCGAGACTGTTTAATAATCTCCCTGGCATTCTGGGATCGCCAGGGCGACCGAAGAATCAGAGACCCTTCCTTTTCGTTTCAGTTAAGGTCAGGGTGATAATTAAACGGTCTTAATAGTTTAGTTTTTCAAAATCTCTAGCTTACAGATTATTATATCACACACATATAGTCCTCGCAATGTGCTGACTTGAAGATACTGCGAATTACCCTATATTTCTAAACAGAAGACTGAGCCTGTGCTTTTCATAGATTAACCCTGGATTAACCCTGAACATGTGGTGAAATTCTTGCTTCAAGATAAAAGGGTGACATTCTAGCTTCCTGACAGCAAAATAAGGGTTTTGACAAATTGCTTTTTCCTTGCTATATTGCAATGGTTTATCCCGGATACCCAACCGATAAATCGGAGGTACTCGATATGGTCATTATTGGCGAAAATATACATGTCATAGCTCAGGCAATTTCCACAGCGATAAGGGATAGAAATGCCAAAGTAATCCAGGATTTAGCTAAGGCCCAAACTGAAGCTGGGACCGGTTATATTGACTTAAATGTTGGGCCCATGAAAAAAGACACCGAAGAGACTATGCAATGGTTGGTCAACGCAGTTCAGGAAGCTACCGATTTACCTTTGTCCATAGATACCCTGAATCCTGTGGCTATGGAGGCAGGCCTGAAAGCTTGCAAGCGGAAGCCCCTGCTTAACTCTGCCTCAGGAAAGAGCCTCTCAAAAGAGCAAATGCTTCCTTTAGCTCAAAAATATAACTGTGATGTGGTAATTTCGGTGATGACGGACAAAGGAATGCCTCCGGATGTCGAGTCCAAGATAGAGAGTATTATGGACACGGTTGCCCATGCTAATGAATTGGGGATTCCTAACGAGAACATCTGGGTTGACCCCATACTCCTTCCCATCAGCACCGCTGGAGAAGGGCAGAGGTTCACTGTGATAAATCTAGAATTTATCAACATACTTGAAGATGTTTTGCCTGGGGTTAAATCCACGGTAGGGCTTTCCAATACATCCAATGGCGTGCCAGATGAACTCAGGCCGCCTCTTAATCGCACGTATATGGTCATGCTTGAAAGGAATAAGCTTTATTCTGCCATTGCTGACCCTTTGGATAAGGAGCTTATGAGCTTGACCAGGGGAGAGATGCCGGGAATTGTCGAACTTATTTACAAGACCATGGATGGGGAAGATATAGACCTTTCTTCCCTATCGCAAAAAGAAATTGAGTATGTTAAGACGGTCAAGGTCCTTATGGGAGAGACTTTGTACTCCGATGCCTGGCTTGAAAGTTAAGGAGGGTAAGGAATGGAATATAAAGCACCAGTTGAAGCATATACTGGGGTAGTTAGAGAGGTAACTATCGGGAAAGGAGAGAAGAGCTTGAAGATCGGGGGGGAGAATATCCTCCCCTTGCATTTTTTTGACCAGGGCTCAAACCCCAATCCGGCGAAGTTTGCCCTGGAAGTGCTTGATATGGAGCCTCAAGATTGGCCAAAGCATCTGGTCGAGCCTTTTCAGGATGTAATTTCCGACCCTGTAAAATGGGCTAAGAAATGCCAGGACTTTGCTGTAGATGCCGTGTCGTTTTTTCTTATGAGTACCGACCCGGCGGTCAAGGATGCTCCTGCTGACAAAGCAGCGGAATTAGCTAAAGCAGTAGCCGAGGCAATAAATGTGCCTTTGATTGTCTATGGCTCGGGAGATGAAAAGAAGGATATTGAGGTTCTTTCCAAGGTCGCTGAAGTATGTGATGGAATGAACCTCCTTATAGGCCCCGTTATTAAGGAAAATTACGAAGCAGTGGGCAAAGCGATTCTGGACCATGGACACACGGCTATTGCCCAGACTCCGTTAGACATCAATTTGCTGAAGGAGTTAAATGTAAAGCTCAGCAAATTTTTCCCCGTTGACAAGATAGTCATCGATCCTGAATCCGCAGCATTAGGCTATGGTATGGAATACAGCTTTTCTCTGATGGAAAGGGTGAAGCAGATTGGGATAATCACCAAGGATAATATGACAATGATGCCGATTATTGCCAATCTTGGTGGGGAGTGCTGGAAGACAAAACAGGCTAAGGAAAACAAGGAACAGGGATTGCTTTGGGAAGGAATAACAGCGCTATCACTTCTCTTGGCTGGAGCGAATATTATTGTCTTAAGGCATCCCGAGACCTTGAAATTAATAAAAGAAACGATAGAGAAGAGGTAAATATGGCAGAAGTAAAAGAAATAACACGGAAATTAGAAGAAATTCATGAAAAGATAAAAGCGGAGATTCCCTGGGAGCCAGTAGGTCCCACTCCGATGCCGGAGATGCCTGACCTTAGACAATGGGACATGAGGTTATTGAAAACATATGCGCCTTTTTACGCACCATTCTGTGATTTGTGTTGCTTCTGTACCTACGGTAAGTGTGACCTAACTGAAGGAAGAAGAGGCGCCTGTGGTATTGATATAGCTACCCAACAAGCAAGGTTTGTACTTCTCGCCTGCTTGATGGGATGCTCCGCTCATGCTGCTCATGGTGGGCACATTCTGGAGTTCTTGATTGAAAGGCACGGTCCGGATAAAAAGATAGACTTAGGAACATCTATCGAAGTAGAAGCACCAAATATAAGGACAGTTGTAGGCCTGAAGCCTGAGACTCTCGGAGACCTTCAAATAGCTCTAGAGTATGTCTTCAAGGAGATTGCTCATCTTCTTGATTCTTGCCATACGGGGCAAGAAGGAAACGCTCTGGACTATGAATCCAAGGCCTTGCATGCCAGCATGCTGGACCATGTAGGCATGGAAATAGCTGATATCGCACAAATAGTTGGATTCAATTATCCCACCTCTGTTGCTGAGACACCTCTTGTTGATATGGGCTGGGGGGCAATAGATAAGAGTAAGCCTGTGATCCTGGTATCGGGGCATAACCCAGCTACCTCGACGGTGGTAATTGACTACCTCAGGGAACACAACCTTGAAGACCAGGTGGAGGTCTGCGGCCTGTGCTGCACTGCACTGGAAACAACCAGGTATTCGGACAAAGCCAAAATAGTTGGTCCTCTTTCCCGTGCGCTTTTCTTCATGAGGACAGGCATTGCCGATGTGATAATGACTGACGAGCAGTGCATCAGAACAGATACGCCTCAGGAAGCAGCCAAGGTGGGTTCAGCAATGATCGCCTGCCTGGACAAGGCTATGTATGGACTTGAGGATGCCACTGACCTGGATCCAGATGAGATAGTAAGGCGAATGGTGGATAACAAGGAGCAGTTCGCCATCCTGGATTCCCCCAAAGCGGCCGAGGTAGCAGTTAAAGTTGCTATGGCAATAGCTCCCCAGAGAAAGAAGGAATGGGTAACGGAGGAAGAAGCCATAGAGCTTGCTAAGAAGTGCACCAACTGTAAAATGTGTGAGCAGGTGTGTCCCAACCTCTTTAATATTGGCGGTGGGATAACTGAGGTCGCCAAAGGGAACTTTGACTTAATAAGGCAGCAATTTCTGCAGTGTATTGGTTGCGGTAAATGTGAAGAGGAGTGCCCCAATAATGTTCCCATCTTTAAGATAATGCAGACAGCAGCAAGCATGGAGACCTGGAAATGCAGGGCTGGACGCGGTCCGGTTATGGATACCGAGATAAGGAACGTTGGTGCGCCTATAACCTTGGGCACAATCCCGGGAGTTATTGCCTTAGTAGGCTGTTCTAATTACCCCAATATAGAGGATATTGCCGACATGGTGGATGAATTCGCCAGGAGAAAGTATATCGTGGTTCTCACAGGTTGTGCTGCTATGGTTGCCGGAATGAAAAAGGACGAGGATGGCTTGACAGTGTACGAAAAATACCCCCCGAATTTTGATGCTGGAGGGGTAGTGAACATTGGCTCCTGTGTCTCCAATGCTCACATCTCTGGAGCGGCGATAAAAATAGCCAATATCTTTGCTGCTCTTCCCTTGAGAGGCAACTACGAGGTCATGGCTGATTATGTCCTTAATAGGGTGGGCGCCTGCGGTGTGGCCTGGGGGGCAATGTCCCAGAAGGCGGCTTCCATTGGCACAGGGTTTAACAGGCTGGGTGTTCCTGTTGTTTTGGGACCTCACTCCTCCAAGTATAGAAGACTATTCCTCTCCAGGAAGGAAGAGGACGACTGGAAGGTTATGGATGCCAGGAAAAGGGAGATTGTGGATACTGTGGAGCCAGCACCTGAGCACCTGGCTTATGTATGTGAGACTAAAGAGAAAGCTATGCCCATGATTGCTAAGCTTTGCATAAGAAGAAACGATACTCCTCAGGGAAGAGCGATAAAGCTGAACCACTATATTTCCCTGTATAGGAAGTATATTGGACCCGGTCTTCCCGAAGACTTACACCTCTTTGTCCGCAGAGATGCCGACATACCGCTAGTCTATAAAAAGGAAGTGCGAGCACACTTACAGGAAATTGGCTGGCAGCCTAGAGAGCCCATTGGATTGCCTACCCTTATTGGCACCTATCGCACCAAGGTTCCTGTGGATGCAGTGATACACTAGTCGTAGTGGAAAATGGTTAAAAGGAGAGAAAAATGAGTGCAGTAATACCACGCCACCGAGTAAACGTCTTAACGGGAATCAAATCGGCCAGGCTGATCGAAGACCCCGTGGAGTATGCCAGTCTGATTAAGAAGGCTAAAAGGCCACTTCTTGTAGTTGGTCCTCTATTGTTAAAGTCTCTGCCTGATGGAAAATTACTTATGGAGTATGCTTTGGACATAGCCAAAGCGGCTGGTATTCCAATATGTGCGACAGCCCAGACTAGAGGGAAAATCGTGGAGTTGGGAGTACAGCCAGATTGCGTTTACGATACCGTCGAGATAGCTAATGCTCTTAAGGACCCTGACTGGCAGGGAGTTAAGAAGGAGGGAAACCATGACCTGGTGATCTTCTTCGGCATAAGGTCGGATCTTGGTAACCAAAGCCTTTCTACACTCAAACACTTTGCACCTCATTTAAAGACTATGACGCTGTGCAAGTATTACTTCCCCCATGCCAATTACTCGCTCCCTAATTTCAAGAAGGATGCGAAGTGGCAGGAGTTCTTAGAAAGCTTGATAGCCAATTTAAAGAAAGGAGACTAAAGGAAGATGGAAGGCGAATTTCATGTAGATATGGGACCACAGTATGAAGGAGAGGTGATAAGAAAACAAGACCTCTACATCGAGTTCGGTGGGCCAAAAGCAGCACATAAGTTTGAATTAGCAACAGTTAAGAGCCCTGATGAAATAGAGAATGAGAAAGTAGAAATTATTGGCCCAGACATCGGTGATTTGAAACCTTATGATGCAGAGAAAGGCGGTGGTAGCTATCCTATTGCCATTCTGGTAGACGTTGCCGGGAGTGAATTGGACAAGGATGCCGAAGCAATCATTGAGAGAAGAATTCACATGTTCACCAATATGACTGAGGGCTGGTATCATATGAATCAGAGGCAGGATGTATGGATTAGGATGAATAAAGACTGCTATAAAAAGGGCTTTAATTCCCTGCGGGAATTGGGAGAAATTTATATCTTGCTTTATACATCAGAGATGCCAATCATCGAGAGCATCCAAGTCACTATTATCACCGATGAAAAAAAGATAGAGGAGCTTCTTCCCCACGCTTTGGAAGTTTATGCCGCCAGGGATGAGCGGGCAAGGACCTTGAATGATGAGGATGTGGATACTTTCTACGGCTGTGTTCTATGCCAGAGCTTCGCCCCAACCCATATCTCTATCATAACTCCAAATAGAATTGCCAACTGTGGAGCGATAAACTGGTTTGACGGCAGAGCTGCTGCCAAGATTGACCCTGAGGGACCCATATTTGCCATACCGAAGGGAGAGCTTATAGATGCTATAAAAGGTGAATATTCAGGAGCGAATGCAATTGAAGCTGAAAAGTCTCTGGGAAACTACGATAGAGTTTATCTCTATAGTGCATTTGAGCACCCCCATACATCTTGTGGCTGTTTCGAAGCAATTGTATATTACATTCCTGAGGTGGATGCCTTTGGAGTAGTGAACAGAGACTTCAAGAGTGAAACTGTAGTAGGAGAGACATTTTCCCACATGGCTGGTGAAACTTCTGGAGGAAAACAAATAGAAGGAAGATTGGGAACTGGACTGGAGCAACTAAGGTCTCCCAAATTCATCCAGGCGGACGGTGGCCTGGCCAGAATAGTGTGGATGCCCAAGGAGATAAAGGAAAGGTTTAAAGATGTCCTGGAAGCGAAAGGACTCTACGATAAAATAGCCACAGAGGAAGACGTTAAAAACGTGGATGAGCTTCTAGAGTTCTTAGAAAAAGTGGGGCATCCCTGGATAAAAGGGGAAGTAGAGCTTCCAACGTAAATGTCAGAGGTAAAAGGTGAAATTCATAATGCTGTCCCAGTTTTAATTGAGGAGGTTTGCTATGCCAGTTGCAGGTTCTGAGATTGTAAAGTTGCTTCCCGGAAGGAGACCGTGTAAGGACTGTGGCTTCCCTACTTGTTTTGCTTTTGCCATGAAGCTAGCGTCGGGTGGAGCTACTGTAGACAAATGTCCTTACCTCTCCGAAGAGACAAAAGCCAAGCTGCTGGATCTTCTGGCACCACCGATAAAACTTGTTACCATAGGCTCTGGGGAGAACGCTGTCAAAATCGGGAATGAAGAAGTGATATACCGTCATGAAAAGACCTTTGTCCATTCGCCAGGCATTGTCCTCCTTATCTCAGACAAGGAAGACAATGCCAAAATTGAGGGAAAAATAAAGAAGATAAGGGAAATGCAATTCCCCTGGGTCGGCGTAAATCTAAAGGCAGACCTTTTGGCAATCTATTTTGAATCGGGGAGCAAGGACAAGTTTTTGGCTTTGGTGAAGAAAGTTTATGATTCAACAAACCTGGGTATGGTCTTAATCTCAGAAGATATGGATGTCTTATTTGCGGCACGGGATATATGTGCGGATAGACGTCCACTTCTTTACCCCATAACGAAGGAAAACATTGACGAGGCCATTCCAAAGATTAAAGAGAATCTTACTCCTGTTGGCCTTCGTGGAGGGAGTATTGAGGAACTTGTTCCTCTAACTACCAAGTTAAAAGATGCTGGGATTGAGGAAGTGGTTTTAGACCCTGGTTCTAAAAATTTAGTGGAGGCGATAAGAGACCAAACCTTTATCAGAAGGGCAGCGCTAAAGCAGGGTTTCAGGCCTCTTGGCTATCCCACTATTGCCTTTCCTTGCTTCATGGTCAAAGATGGACTGAAGGAAATCATAGCGGGCTCGGCGTTTATAAATAAATGGGCCGGCATTATTGTCCTTTCTGATTTCGACCAACACTCCCTGCTTCCTCTTCTAGTTCAACGGCTTAACATTTATACCGATCCTCGTTTTCCTATGGCAGTAGAGGAGAAGTATTATGAAGTGGGAGAACCTGACGAATCCTCCCCAGTACTCGTCACTTCAAATTGGGCTTTGACCTACTTCCTTGTCTCATCGGCTGTCGAGGCTACCAAGGTTCCCGCCTACGTTTGTGTTAAGGACGCGGAAGGGCTTGGTGTCCTCACTGCCTGGGCAGCAGGTAAGTTTAGCGGCGATTCCGTAGGAACATTTATCAAGAAATGTGGCATCGAGGATAAGGTGGAACATAGAAAGATAATTATCCCGGGGAAAGTGGCCAGAATCAAAGGCGAGCTCGAAGATGCTTTGAACCTCGAATGGGAGATAATAATCGGTCCCCGGGAAACGACTGGAATAGCGGCCTTCCTGCCTGGATTTGCTAAGCAACTTAAAGAATGATTGCAGAAAAACAAGCTAGCCAAGCGGTAGCTAAGATTCTAAGCTCGCATAAAAAGGAGAAAAAAAATTTAATCCCGCTATTGCAAGAAGTTCAGACAAAGCTGGGATATCTCCCCAAGAAAACTATGCAAGAAATTGCTGACTTCTTGGAGATGCCAGAGGTTGAGGTTTGGGGGGTTGCTACCTTTTATAACCAGTTCCGTTTTGTTCCGTTAGGTAAGTACCACACCACGGTTTGTATGGGGACTGCCTGTCACTTAGCGGGGGGTAGACTTATTTTGGAGGCCCTGGAGCGTGAGTTAGATATTAAAGTAGGCAGGACTGACGAAGATGGTAACTTTAGCTTGGAAAGGGTCGCTTGTATCGGGTGCTGCATGCTGGCTCCCGTAATAGTGATAAAGGATAAAATTCATCCTAAGATGACGCCTTTTAAGGTGGAAGAGGTGTTGGCCTCGTATAAGCAAGACACTCAGAAAGAGAAGAGTTGAGGCAGAGTCCCTATCCCTTATCTATCTCTGTTTCTATCTTGTGTTTACCATGACTTTTGAGGAAATTAATAATAAAGCGCAGTCGGAATGGGCGGCTCTGCAGAAGGGCAGCTACATTATTGTCGGCACAGCTACTTGTGGTCGGGCAGCCGGTGCCCTGGATGTAGTTGACGCCTTTAATAAGGAGCTAACACGGAGAGGCTTGGAAGTCCCGATTATCCAGGTTGGCTGCATAGAACTATGCTATGCCGATCCCCTGGTTACTATATGTAAGCCTGATTCTCTTCGCGTCGTGTATCACAATGTAACTCCGGAGACTGTATCCCGCCTTGTGGAAGGCTATATTGTGGGCGATGACCCTTGCCTCGAGCTTGCCTTAGGTACCCTTGAAGGAGACGGTGAAGAAGGCGTTTACATTCCAGAACTTCCCAGGTTCGAACATGAGCTTCGCCTCATATTGAGACACTGTGGTTACATAAATCCTGAGAATATAAATCATTACATCGCTAATGGCGGTTATAGCGGTCTGGAGAAGGCGTTAAAGATGCCGCCTGAGGAAATAGTTGGGGAACTGCAAAAGTCGGGGCTGCGGGGGCGGGGAGGGGCTGGATTTCCTACACATCGAAAGTGGGAGCTATGCCGTAAGGCTAAAAGCACGCCAAAATATGTAGTATGCAACGCCGATGAAGGAGACCCCGGTGCTTTTATGGACCGGGTTGTTCTGGAAAGCGACCCCCATCAGGTTATCGAAGGCATGATTATTGCCGGTTACGTCGTAGGTGCCGAGCAAGGGTATATCTATGTCCGTGCTGAATACCCTTTAGCTATTGAGCGCGTGCAGATTGCTTTAAAGCAAGCCGGGGAACTAGGTTTCCTGGGAGATAATATCTTAGGGAGTGGTTTTGGTTTCCATATCGAAATAGCAGCAGGAGCTGGTGCTTTCGTCTCTGGTGAAGAAACAGCACTGATAGCGGCTGTTGAAGGGAGGATGAGCACACCTAGCCCCAGGCCACCTTATCCCGCAGAGTCTGGCTTGTGGGGTAGGCCCACTTTATTAAACAATGTGAAAACTTTTGCCTATGTTCCTTTGATAGTTAAACGAGGTGCGGATTGGTTCGCCTCCAATGGCACTGAGGGAAGCAAAGGCACGGCGGTGTTTACCCTGGCAGGCAAAGTAGCCAATTCGGGATTGGCCGAAGTACCTATGGGAACAACACTGCGTGAGCTTATTTATGATATAGGTGGAGGAATTGCTAAAGACAAGCAATTTAAGGCAGTACAGATAGGAGGACCCTCGGGGGGTTGTCTTCCCGAGACTTTGCTCGACATCCCTATCGACTATGATTCTCTTCGAGAGGCTGGCTCGATGATGGGCTCGGGGGGTATGATTGTCATGGATGAGGATAACTGCGTGGTTGATGCTGCGAGGTTTTTTCTTGATTTCTCTACCAAGGAATCCTGCGGCAAATGCACTATGTGTCGCTTAGGGACTTTGCAAATGCTAAACATTTTGGAGGACATCACGGCTGGCCGAGGCAAAATAGAGGATATTGACCTTCTCCTCTCATTAGCTGAGGATGTTAAGATAGGGTCGCTTTGTGGCTTAGGAAAAACAGCTCCCAACCCTGTCCTCACAACCCTGCGTTATTTCCGTGATGAATACGAAGCTCACATCCTGGAAAAGCGTTGCCCTGCCAGAGTATGTCCCGAACTCACTGCTTATTATATCCTTCCAGATAAGTGTGATAGAGCCTGTGAGCATTGTGTGTTGACCTGTCCCACAGAAGCAATTAAGGGAGGTAAAGGGGAAGTTAAAATCATAGACCAGGAAAAGTGCTCTAAGTGTGGTACATGCTTGGAAGTCTGCCCTCCCGAGTATAATGCAGTGGTGAAGGTATCGCCTGTTAGCTCGTTGCCTTCCTCAAATTTGTCTGAAAAGAGAGCAAGGAAATGACCAAAACGGTTGCTGTCGCAGGAAAAGGGGGTACAGGTAAGACTAGTGTTGCTGCCTTACTCATCAAGCTCCTTTCTCAAAAGGGGTTGGTACTGGCTGTAGATGCTGACCCTAGCACCAATCTTAACCAGGCGCTGGGTCTGCCTCTGGATGATAGTAAGACTGTGGGTAGAATACGGGAAAAGATGACTGAGGATATCTCCAAGGGTCGTTTAAGCCCCACCATTGCCAAGCAGGAATATCTGTTTGGCAAGATACTGGAATCCTTGGTAGAGTCCGAAGGCTTTGACCTTTTAGCCATGGGGCGTCCGGAAGGGCCAGGATGCTATTGTGCGCCCAATGAATTCCTGCGCGTCTCCTTGGATAAGCTGGTGAAAGATTATAAATATAATTATATTGTCATGGACTGCGAAGCAGGCATGGAACACATTAGCCGCCAAACAACCAGAGATGTGGATGTTTTGCTTATTATGTCTGACCCCACGATGAGAGGTATTACTGCAGCAGCGCGAATTAAGGAACTCATTGGAGAATTGAGAACAAAGATAGGTGAACTTGGACTTATAGTCAACCGTGTCAAGGGTGAATTATCTCCGGAGATAAAGAAGGCAATTGACGAATCTGGCCTTCAGATTATTGCTCTGATTCCAGAAGACCCCAATATAGCAGGTTTGGAAATGAAAGGGAGGCCCGTAACCGAACTTCCCCGGGAATCTCCCCTTCAATTAAAGGTCAAAGAGATAGTTGAACGTTTACCTTTATGATTGAGAAAATATCCTCCACGGTGGAGGATTTGAGAAAGTAAGTCGAAAGGCAGGTAAGGACTCATGGATACAAAAGAATACCCGGCGATATGGTTACAAGCCGCTGGATGTACCGGGTGCTCAGTCTCTCTTCTCAATGTTATAAATCCCTCTATTAAAAACCTCTTAGTTGACGAAGTGCTCCCGGGCAGTCATATAAATCTAAGGTTCCATCCTACTGTAATGGCGGGGGCGGGAGCGTCTGCCATTGAGGTTATGGTGGATACATCACGGAAGAAAAAGAAAGGTTACATCCTGATTGTAGAAGGGGCTATACCCACTGCTAAGGGTGGTATCCATGGGGTGGTTGGTGAAAAGGATGGGAAGCCAATGACCATGAAATCGTGGGTTGAAACATTGGCCAAGGATGCCCTGGCGGTCATCGCTTTGGGTAGCTGTGCTGCCTTTGGGGGAATTCCCGCTGCCCAACCTAACCCTACTCAGTGTCGCAGCGTCAGTGGGATTCTCCAGGCCAAAGGCATCAATACTCCAGTGGTAAACATCCCCGGTTGTCCACCACACCCTGACTGGTTTGTGGGTACGGTGGCAAGCATTCTGCTTTCCGGTCTGCCGAAGCCGGAGGATTTGGACGAGCTTGGGCGTCCTAAGGCCTTCTATGGGCAAACAATCCACGAAAACTGCCCACGGCGAGCCTACTATGATGAGAATAAGTTTGCTAAGAAGTTCGGCGATCCCGGGTGCAACTATGAATTGGGGTGTAGGGGACCTATAACCCATGCCGATTGTCCTCTAAGGTTATGGAACAATAAAGTTAGTTGGTGTGTAGGCTGTGGTGCAACTTGTATTGGCTGCACCGAGCCCGGGTTCTTCGACATAGCCCCGCTCTATGAAAAAACTAGCGAAGCTGCTTTGCCAGAGGAGGTTTGAATTAATGGGCAAGATCATAATTGATCCAGTTACCCGTCTTGAGGGACATCTCAAGGTGGAGGCAGTAGTTGAGGGTGGTAAGGTGAAAGAGGCTAGAAGTTCAGGGACACTGTTCCGCGGCTTAGAGCTGATCATGAGGGGTAGGGATCCCCGTGATGCCCAGCGGATAGCTCAACGTATTTGTGGAGTTTGCCCGACAAGCCATTCTATTGCCGCTGCTTTAAATCTGGATAGTGCCTTTGGCATCGCCGACAAAATACCCGACAACGGCAGAATTATTCGCAATATCGTCCTCGGGGCAGCCCATATCGCTGACCACATTCTTCATTTTTATCACCTGGTAGCTCTTGACTATGTAGATGTGGCTAAATTAGCAAAGTATGAAGGGAATAATCCCGCCTTAAATTCAATAAAGAGCTTTATTGCGCGTGGAGAATTGGGACCCTTTGTACCTCGTTATGAAGGTGATTATCGTCTGCCCGAGGAGGTCAATGAGCAGGCGGTGGCCCATTATGTTGCCGCCTTTGACATGCGTCGTAAAAGCCAGGAGATGCTTGCCCTGTTCGGTGGTAAGATGCCTCACAACATGGGCGTAATGCCCGGTGGAGTTGCCTCTGTACCCACGGTTGACAATATGACCTCCTTCCTGTGGAGGTTGAAGGAGATCCAGGAGTTTATTGATAATATTTACCTCCCAGATGTACTGGCAGTGGCCGGCGTTTACTCAGATTATTTTGAGATTGGTAGTGGCTGTGGGAACCTGCTTGCTTATGGCTCCTATGAACTGGATGGAAAGGAAGCGGACCTCACCAAGCGGAAAAGATTTTTTAAGCCGGGGACTACCTCTACCAGTCTTAAGTTTAATGAATGTGATCCAACTAAGATCACTGAAGAGGTGAGGCATTCTTGGTATGCCGATTCTATCAGCGGCAAACATCCCTCTAAGGGAGACGTTGTTCTTGATGAAGAAAAGAAGGGAGCTTATTCCTGGCTAAAATCACCCCGTTATGGCGGGACGGTTTTTGAAGTCGGGCCACTGGCTCGAATCATGGTCAACTATGTCGCTGGCAATACCGGAGTCAAGAACCTGGTTGATTCTGCCTTATCCCAGGCAAATATAGGCCCCGACAAGATGTTTTCTGTCATGGGGCGAAATCTTGCTCGAGCCTTGGAGACCAAACTCATAGCCGATGCTATGGCCGACTGGGTTCTAGAGCTCAAGCCCGGTGAGCCAGCTTACACAAGCTACGAACTCCCAGAAGGAGCTACTGGGATGGGACTTGTCGGTGCGGCGAGGGGTGCCCTCGGACACTGGATAGAAATAAAAGAAGGCAAGATTGCTAATTACCAGGTCATTACCCCTTCTACCTGGAATATTTCTCCCAGGGATGATAAAGACCAACCTGGACCCTTGGAGCAGGCTATCACTGGCACCAAGATAAAGGATGAGGTTAATCCCTTTGAGATAGTGCGCATTGTGAGGGCCTTCGACCCTTGTCTCGCCTGTTCTGTGCATTTGCTCAGTCTTAAAGGGCATGACCTGGGGAAATTCAGGGTTTGTTAGTAAAAATTTGGAGGAAAGTTCAGGAATGGGGAAATTTGTTCTGGGCATAGGGAATGTCTTGTTAAGAGACGAAGGGATTGGTTGTCATGTGGCACATGCTTTGGAGGGGATCCCTCTCCCCGATGTAAAAATAATGGATGGGGGGACATGCCCCGATGTACTGCAGTTTCTTGAGGACGCTGATAAATTGATCATAGTGGATGCTGTTAAGGGTGAGGGAGTGCCAGGACAAATCTACCGCTTTCATCTTGAAGATATAAATCTAGAGCGAAAGCCATTTCTATCCCTTCACGATTTGGGCTTAGTGGATAGCTTAATGTTAATGCAGCTTTGGCAGCCTGATTTTATCGGGATAGATGAGGCTGTCATTATTGGAGTTGAGCCTAAGGAAGTTGACTGGGGGTTGGAATTATCTCCGGAGCTTCAAGAAAAAATGCCTCAGATAATAGATGCCATTTTGGCAGAACTTAATAATACAAATCCTAAAGGAGAGACGAAATGCTGATTTCGGAGCAAAAACCACTTGAAGAAATCCTGAGCTATCTTGAAGGGGATAAGAGTATCTTTCTAATTGGTTGTAAAGGTTGTGCTGAGGGTTGGGGGAGTGGCGGGGAAAAGCAAGTGGCAGAAATGAAAAACGCTTTGCAGGAACGGGGTAAAGCTGTCTCGGGTTCAGTAGTTGTTGATATGCTATGTGATAGCACGTTAACCAAGTTGAAACTCAGAGCTTATAAAAAGGAAATTGCTGCTGCCGATTCTATCCTGATTCTGACCGATGGGGCTGGAGTGCAGACTGTAGCGGAATTAGTGAATAAGGTAGTACATCCTGGCTGCAACACTCTGTCCTCAGGTGGTGCTCATGCCGAGTGGAAAGAAGCGGAGCGCTGCCTTGAGTGTGGTGATTGTGTGCTGGATTTTACTGGTGGACTCTGTCCCATTGCCCGATGTTCTAAGCATCTGCTTAATGGTCCCTGTGGCGGCTCACAAGGTGGTAAATGTGAAGTTGATCCAGATATACCCTGCGTCTGGCAACAGATTGTCGATCGCCTTGCCAAACTAGGACAACTTGATAAATTGGAAAGGCTTGTGACACCGAAGAATTGGAGTGTGAGCCTTACATCAGGGCCTCCGGTGAAGAGGCTTTCTTAATGTCATTGTGGGTGAGAGAGGCAGCCCTTAAGAGCTACCCCGGCTCACATGTCGGATATATAAATTATTGAGGAGGAAAGAAATGAATGCACAAGTCCAAAAACCTTTTGAGGAGATTCTAGGATATCTTGAAGGTAAGAAAAGGATATTTCTGATGGGGTGTGGAGGATGTGCCACAATCTTTCACACAGGTGGCATAAAAGACGTGGATGAGATGGCAGAGAAATTGACGAAGGAGGGGAAGGAGATTGCAGGTAAAATTGGATTGCCATTTGCCGTATTTACCTGCTACCTTCCTATGTCCTCTATGTTTTTGAAGGAGCACAGGGAGGAGATAGAGAAGTGTGATGCCATATTAATGCAGAGTTGCGGTGATGGCGCGCAAGCGGTGCGAGGATATTTGGAAGAGGAAATGGGTATCGTAAAGCCTATTTATCCAGCAAACAACGCCCTTGGGTTTTCCAGTGGAGGACCTAGCAAGTTCAAAGAAGAATGTCAGGCCTGCGGTGAATGCGAACTTGGGAGGACCGCGGGTATTTGTCCGCTGGTACAATGCCCCAAAGGATTGTTGAATGGCCCGTGTGGCGGGACAGCTACAGATGGCAAGTGTGAAGTAGATCCTACACGTGACTGCGCTTGGGTCATGATATATAAGAGATTAGGAAAACTTGGTGAACTTGATGAGCTCTTGAAAATACAAGAACCGCATGATTGGAGTAAAGCAGTAAGACCACGCAGTTTAGAGGTTGAAGCCATTGACCTGCTACAGGAATTGAAGGGGACGAAGAAGGTGATAGAAGCGTTAGGAGTATAGCAAATGGCAAGATTAGGAGGGACTTATGAAGACGAAAAGTAATTTGGAAAGGGTGCTAGAGGCTGGACAGTTTGCTGTCACAGGTGAATTAGGACCACCACAAAGCGCTGACTCTGAGGTAATTAGAAAAAAAGCAAAGATACTCAAAGGTCATGTAGACGCTTTTAATGTCACCGATGGTCAGACTGCAGTAGTGCGTATGGCATCTTGGGCAGCTTGCCTTATCGGCAAAGAAGAAGGTTTAGACCCTATTGTCCAGATGACCTGCCGCGACCGCAATCGTATTGCCCTTCAGATGGATGTTTTGGGTGTCGCAGCACTGGGCATAAATAACATGTTGTGTCTCACGGGCGACCACCAGAAATTCGGTAATCATCCTATGGCCAAAGGTGTCTATGATCTCGATTCTATTCAATTTGTTAAAGTAGTGAAAGACATGAGGGACGAGAGAAAGTTTCAGTGTGGCGAAGAGATGGCGGTTGAGCCTCGTCTCTTCATTGGAGCCGCTGCCAATCCTTTTGCTGATCCTCTTGAGTTTAGGGCGGCACGTCTGGCTAAAAAGGTAGCGGCAGGGGCAGATTTCATACAGACTCAGATCATCTACAATGTGGATAAATTCGCTGAATGGATGAAGATGGTGAGGGATAGAGGATTACATGAAAAGGTGAAGATACTTGCCGGTGTTGCTCCCATAAAGTCGGTGGGTGCCGCAAAATATATGAAGACCAGAGTTCCTGGAATGGATGTGCCCGACAGCATTGTTGCCCGGCTTCAAGGGGTGCCTAAGGAGCAGGTGCCTGGAGAGGGCATCAAGCTTTGCATTGATATTATCAATCAGGTGCGTGAAATTGAGGGTGTAGCGGGTATTCATATCATGGCTATTGAATGGGAAGAGACTGTACCTGAGATAGTAGAGGCGGCAGGTCTTTTGCCCCGCCCTAAGGTTACCCCATAATGAAAAACCAACATTATTCATTACGTGGTTCTCTTGGTTCTCGGGAGCAGGGTTTTGAGTTTTCCTATCAACTTGCTCGTGAGCAGTTGACCAAAATCAGCGATATACAAGAGCAATGCCGTAAAAGTGGTGCGCGGTATGTAGGGTCCAACGAGGTAGTCATTAATTATCTAAATCAACCGTATCACATTACCCTCCCTGATGCTGAAATATCGTTGGAGGATAGCAACGTGGAAGTTTCACAGAAGGACAAAATCCTGATACTTCACTATTTCACTTTGGCAAAGGGCACCCCTGCCACCAGTGTATTGGTGACATATAAACAGCTACCGGGAGGCATTAGTTATTTCCCGGCATTTTCCCAAAGGGCGATAGCCCCTTTCGTAAAACACTTTGGTAAAAATCCCGAGATGCTAATAAAGGCAGCAACAAAGTTAGGAGGCCGTGAGACAGACTACGGGGATGTATCTGTGACAGTTAATGCTTTCGACTATGTGCCCATAACTTTAGTGTTATGGAGAGGTGATGAGGAGCTTGCTCCCAATGGGAACATATTGTTCGATGCTAATATTTCTGATTACCTCTCCACTGAGGATGTAACTGTGCTTACCGAAACTATCATCTGGAAGCTAGTTAGAGACATTCCCTCTACTTAAACTAGTAATCGAAGCACTACCTCGAAATAACACAAAGCAAAGGGCTGAAAGACGACGGAAGGAATTGCTGAACAATCACGATAGGCTATATTTGAGTTAACGCCTATATTTGTGATATAGTCCAACATTCGAGCTATTCCCGCGAAATTAGTTGGTTGGATACTTTGAAGATGTCTATCTCAAGGCTATCTCAACCAAAATGGTAAATAGTGAGGTGTGAAATGGCGAATTCTTCAGTAGGGCAGGGCACCCAAGTGCTTTTAGCGGAGCGGGAGACGACTGTTGAGGAAAGCCTGAACGAAATTTTATCCTCCTATGAAGGCAGTGAGGATCAGCTTATCCCTATCTTACAGCAAGTCCAACAGGTGTTTGGCTACCTGCCAGAGCTGGCTATGAAAAAGATAGCTAAGTTTCTTAAGTTGCCGGAAAGCACCGTCTTTGGCGTAGTTACATTTTATGCTCAATTCAAACTTATACCAACAGGGAGAAATATCATCAGAGTGTGCCGGGGGACTGCCTGTCATGTGCGTGGTAGTGCACAGATCCTTGGTGAAATGGAAAAACAATTAGGCATCAGTGCCGGTGAGACTACGCCGGATCTGGAATATTCGTTAGAGACGATAGCCTGTTTTGGTTCTTGTGCACTGGCACCAGTTGTGGTTATTAACAATAAGGTGCATGGGAGGATGACAGCGACAAAGGTAGGGGAGATATTAAACAAGGGGGGACAGTGAATTTCGAAGAAATCAAAGGTCAAGCTGCACTACAATGGAAAGCAATGCAGCAAAGCGAAACCCCCCGTATTTTAATCGGCATGGGAACTTGTGGGCGAGCAGCTGGTGCTGAAGATATACTCGATGTTCTTAATCAAGAGCTAGCCCAGCAGAATATTCAAGCTGATATCCTTCAAGTCGGGTGTATTGGTCTCTGTTATGCAGAGCCCTTGATCGAAGTAATAAAACCAGGCATGCCTGGCGTCTTTTATGGCAATCTAACCCCTGAAATTATACCTGAGATCGTCAAGGATTATTTAATTAGCGGCAACCCTCGTTCTGAGTTAGCTTTGGGCATTCGCGGCGAAGGGACATTGGATGGTATTCCCAATCTCTTTGACTTGCCTGTACTCAAGCCTCAAGTCCGTATTTCCTTGCGCAATTGTGGAAATATCGATCCTGAAAGTATAGACCATTATATTGCTAATGGTGGCTATGAAGGTCTGGCTAAGGCGTTGAGAATGAAACCCCAGGAAGTGATTGATGAGATAAAGAAATCGGGATTGAGAGGCCGTGGTGGTGCGGGCTTTCTAACTGGAGTTAAATGGCAGTTTTGCCGCGATGCTCCCGGTAATATCAAATATGTGATATGTAATGCTGACGAGGGGGATCCTGGGGCATTCATGGATCGGGCGCTTCTTGAAGGCGATCCGCATGCTGTAATTGAAGGAATACTTATAGGGGCTTATGCTATCGGTGCGACTGAAGGGTACATTTATATCCGAGCTGAGTATCCGCTAGCGATCCAGAGGTTACGGATTGCTATCAAGCAAATGGAGGAATATGGGTTAATAGGTGACGATATTATGGGCTCTGGCTTTAGATTCCATATCAAGGTAAAAGAGGGAGCCGGTGCTTTTGTATGTGGAGAGGAGACAGCGCTGATGGCTTCTATTGAAGGCAAGAGAGGGATGCCTCGCTCCCGTCCTCCTTTCCCCGCCCAGTCTGGCCTATGGGGGAACCCGACAACTATCAATAATGTGGAGACTTGGAGCAATGTCTCAGCTATTTTCCCGAAAGGTGCCGAATGGTACGCCAGCTATGGTACGGAAAAGAGCAAGGGCACCAAGAACTTTTCTTTGGCAGGCAAAATTGTTCGCACTGGGCTTATAGAGGTCCCAATGGGGATTAGCTTGCGTGAAATCGTATATGACATAGGTGGGGGTATTCCTGAAGGCAAACACTTGAAGGCAGTGCAAACCGGTGGCCCATCAGGTGGTTTCATACCCGAGAGTTTGATTGACTTGCCTGTTGATTACGAGTCTCTTGCCCAGGCAGGGTCAATTATGGGTTCGGGTGGGATGGTAGTCATTGATGACGATACTTGCATGGTCGATATTACAAAATTCTTCCTCAACTTTACCCAAGCTGAATCTTGCGGTAAGTGCATACCATGTCGCTGGGGCACAAAACAAATGCTAGATATACTTGAGGATATAACCAATGGAAGAGGTAGACCGGGGGATATTGAATTGCTTCAGGAATTGGCTGAATCGGTCAAAGATGGTTCCTTGTGCGGTTTGGGGCAAACAGCTCCTAACCCGGTGCTTACCAGTATCCGCTACTTCCGTGATGAGTATAAAGCTCATATAGAAGAAAAGCGGTGTCCGGCATTGGCTTGTAAAGCTCTTACATCGTACTATATTGCTCCTGAGAAATGCCAGGGTTGTATGATTTGCCTTCGTTCTTGTCCTGCCGGAGCTATTAAAGGTGGCAAGAGAGTTGTACATGTTATTGATCAAGACAAGTGCACCAAATGTGGTACCTGTTTGAATGTCTGCCCACCCCGCTTTTCCGCGGTAGTGAAGACTTCTGGCGAGATGCCTGCAATTTCGGCAGAACCCGTACCAGTAGGCTCCGCAAGTGAAAGTCATGGAGATCAGCAATAAGTATGACCCCTCCGAGTAAGGTGAAGGAAACAAAAATAGATGTCGTTAGGCTGACCATCAATGGCCGCCAGGTTACAGCGAGAAAAGGCGCCACTGTGCTTGAAGCAGCACTGGAAGCTGGCATCTATATCCCCAAGCTGTGTTATGACCCTGACCTCAAGCCTTACGGAGGGTGTCGCCTCTGTGTGGTTGAGATAGAGAAGATGCGTGGCTTGGTGAGCTCATGCACTACGCCGGCAACTGAGGGCATGGTGGTGCACACCGATACGCCAAGGGTAAATCAATCACGCCGAATCACTATGGAGCTTATCAGCGCCAGTCATCACGGCGATTGCCTTGCTTGTGCTAAAAGTCAGGACTGTGAGCTACTTAAAATTGCTCGATACTTGGGCATAGAGCAGGAGCATATTGACCGGTTGCGAAAAAGTGTTCAATTACTTCCTGTGGATACAAGCCATCCGGCATTTATTCGTGACCTGAATAAGTGTATCCTTTGCGCCAAATGTGTGCGGGCCTGTCATGAGGTAGTTTGCCATGATGTCATTGACATAGCCTTCCGAGGCAATTCGGCAAGGATAGCCACCTTTGGTGATAAACCGATTGCCGAGTCCATTTGTAAATCATGTGGTGAATGTGTTGTGCGATGTCCTACTGGGGCATTGGTGCCTAAATGGGAAAAGCCGCCTACCGAAGAGGTTAAGACCATTTGTCCCTATTGCGGAGTTGGTTGTTCTATCTACTTGGGTATTCGAGATAATAAGGTTGTTTCCGTGCGCGGTGACCCCGAAGGTCCAGCTAACCGCGGCAGCCTGTGTGTCAAGGGACGCTGGGGATATGACTTTCTCAGCCATCCTGAGAGGTTAACCACACCCCTTATCCGATTACCTGGAGTAGCAAGAAAAGCAAGTCACGATGGGCAGGTACGCGAAATCTTCCGTGAGGCTAGCTGGGATGAAGCTCTGGAACTAGTAGCCAATAAGCTCATTGAACTCAAGCAATCTTGCGGAGCAGATAGTATCGCTGCCTTAAGTTCAGCTAAGTGCACCAACGAAGATAACTATGTTATGCAGAAATTCGTCCGGGCTGTGCTAGGCACTAATAATGTTGACCACTGTGCCCGACTATGCCATGCCTCTACAGTCGTCGGGGGCATCGCCGCCTTCGGTCAAGGGGCAATGAGCAATTCCTATTCTGATTTTGGGAAAACCGGACTTTTCTTCATCATCGGCTCTAACACCACTGAATGTCATCCCATTATCGGCTCGACGATTAAGAGAAGGGTCAGGTTTGGGGGTGCTAAACTTATCGTAGCTGATCCTCGCTCTATCGAACTCGGCGACAATGCTGCTATCAGACTCCCCCACAAGCCAGGAACAGATGTTGCTCTTCTTAATGGGCTAATGCATGTGATTATCAGAGACGGCCTTGAGGATAAGGAGTTTATCCGAGAGCGCACCGAAGGTTTTGAGGAGCTGCGCCAGCTTGTGGAGAGGTATACCCCTGAAGCGGTCGAGGCTATAACCGGAGTTTCCCGGGCTGATATAGAGGCGGCCGCCCGCCTTTTTGGAGAGGCGAAAAGCGCCTGCATCCTCTATGGAATGGGAATAACCCAGCATACTACGGGCACTGATAATGTGAAAAGCGTGGCAAACCTGTTACTACTGACTGGCAATATCGGCAGGGAGGGTACTGGGTTCAGTCCCCTTCGGGGTCAGAATAATGTCCAGGGTGCCTGTGATATAGGAGCGCTTCCCAATGTCTACCCCGGTTATCAAAGGGTTGATGACCCTGCTGTGAGAGTGAAATTCGAAACTGCATGGGGTTGCAAATTGAGCGACCGGCCAGGGATGACAGTTACTGAGATAGCCGATGCTGCACTCAAGGGAGACATTAAAGGGCTCTATGTTATGGGAGAGAATCCCATGTTAAGTGAGCCTAATCTGGAGCATTTCAAGCAAGCACTGGAGAAACTTGAATTCTTGGTAGTGCAGGATATATTTCTTTCTGAGACTGCCTGGTTTGCTGACGTTGTTTTGCCTGGAGCTGCATTCGCGGAAAAGGATGGTACTTTTACCAATACTGAGCGGCGAGTTCAGAGAATAAGGCAGGCTCTTACGCCGCCCGGGGAAGCAAAGGCTGACTGGGAAATTATATCTGCTTTGGCTAAAAAAATGGGAAAACCATTTGACTACCAGAGTGCCGGCCAGATTATGGAAGAAATTGCCTCCCTTACTCCTATTTATGGCGGTATTCACTTCGACCGCCTCGACAATGGTGGTTTGCAATGGCCCTGCCCGGATGTCTCACACCCCGGAACCATTTTTCTTTACCAAGATGGCTTTGCCCGGGGACGAGGCAAGTTCCACGCTGTAGATTACATTCCGCCAGCGGAATCAATATCCAAAAAGTACCCGCTTGTTCTCACTACGGGGCGGGTGCTGGAGCATTGGCACACTGGCACAATGAGTCGGCGTTCTAATGTGCTGAATGAACTCTATCCTAAAGGTGTAGTTGAAATGAGTCCTATTGATGCCGCAAGGCTGGGACTTGTTGAAGACGATTTGTTAGTAGTTACCTCGAAGAGGGGTCGGGTGGAGGCACCAGTTCATATTACGGAAAAGTCGCCTCCTGGAGTCGTCTTTATACCCTTCCACTGGCGTGAAGCAGCAGCCAATATCCTCACCAATGATGCTCTTGACCCATTAGCCAAGATTCCGGAGTATAAGGTCTCTGCCGTGAACGCCGTGCGGCGGAGGAAAAAGCCGCGTTGATAAGCGGGGAAATACGCAAGGTAGAATCATGGCCGGGCAAGCTGGATGAGCGTCTTAAGATCTGGCTTTTGTCGCGATTGAGATGGTAGCTACTGCTATCGTTTTTCTTCGCTTCCCCATCTCCTCTCGGTTGCCAGCTTTTGTGCCCTCTCCAGGTCGTCTTGGTTGTTTATATTGAAAAAGCTTAAGTGCTCCGGGTCAAATCTGTTTATCTCGTCCTCTTCAATGTATTTCACCTTGACCATACTAAAAAGCTTTCTAATTTGCCGTTCATCTTGCTCCAGCAACTCTTGAATGGGGACTGAACAATTCTTGGAATACACTGCGCAAAGGGGCTCCAATTCATTTTTTATCCGAGGAATAACGACATCAAATGTAGAACAGATTTGGGTCATATATTCAAGCAAGCTGACGCTCAGAAACGGTGTATCACAGCCGACGACGATAGCCCGCGGACTAGATGAGGCTATTAAACCTGAGTAAATGCCCGCAAGCGGCCCCTTTCCAGGATAAATATCGGCTACCGTTTTTATCCTTGCAGCCGAGGAGCAGGGAATTGCTTCACCATGAGCAGTCGCTATGATGATTTCTGTGCTGAGGATAGCAAGGCGGTCAACCACCCACTGGATAAGGCTCTTATCCTCAATAACCTGAAGAGCCTTGCTCTGACCAAGCCTTAGACTTTTGCCACCGGCGAGAATAATAGAAGTCATGCTCAAAACGCCCGAAATGCAAAGCTACGCTAACATACTGGACAGCGCCAGGCAAGCCGTTATTGCTTGCCTAATCTTTCCTTCTCTATTAGAATACTAACATAAGCTCATGACAAAGCTTTACTGCAAGTTTCTAGTCGAATCGAGACAGGTAGTTTTTCCCTAACAGACCATGATGGAAGAATTTTACAAGATAAAAGTAAAAGAGATAATGATACCTGTGCATGACACCCCATTTATGGAGGAGAACGCGAGTTGGGTGGAGTTTATTAGCAAGCTTTCCCTTAGGGCACACGCGTGGGTGGTTAACAATACTGAGGAAATGAAAGTGGTGGGAGTAGTAACGGAACATGATATTATGCGTTCCATTATTCCGCCTGGGCAAAGAAAGGAAAGGATATTCGGAGTTCCCAGGGCTGAGATATTGCATAAAGAAAGTGTAGTCCAGGATATCATGACACATAATCCTGTTGTATGCTCGCCGGAAGGAACTGTAGCTGACGTCTTGAAGAAGTTTTCCTCCTTCAATATCCGCAGATTGGCAGTTGTTGATGAAAATCAAAGACTCCTGGGAGAAATAACGATACAGCTCCTTGTAAGAAATCTCAGATATAAGTTCACAAATACTGTATGAATATCTATCTCCTTGTTGCTTTAGTTCTCATACTTGGCTTCATACTCGGAAGGATACTACGCAAGCTAAGGTTAACAGAAATTTTAGCCTATATTCTCTCGGGTATTATCATAGGACAGGTTTTAAATTTCAGACCGCCCGAACAATTCAATGTCATTATCACCGGAATCACGCTTGCTCTTATTGCCTACATAGTGGGATTGAGCTTTTCCTTCGCTTTTCTAAAAAGAATGGGTAAGCAGCTAATTATTATACTGTTTGTGCAGGTTTTTATAACATTTATAGCAACATGGGGTTTTGTATATTTATTGACGAGGGACCTCCCTCTTTCCATAATTTTGGGTTCGCTCGCCGGTGCAACCGATCCGGCGGGGACAATAGCAGTTTTAAGAGACTTAAGGACAAAAGGAACACTTACAGATATCACTGTTGCTCTTGTGGGACTGGATGACGCGCTTGTAATAGTTATTTATGCGGTAGGGATTATGTTGACGAAGATGTTGTTGGGCGAAGAAGCAGGCATTTCATTTGCCTTTACATACCCATTACGGGAGATTTTTGGTGGCTTGGGACTCGGGGGAGTAATTGGAATCGCTATTTCTTACTTCACGAAGAAGATACATCTCTCTTCCGACCACATTTTTCTTATTTCTATTGCGGTTGCTATGCTGTGTTGGGGTCTTGCGGAGATGATTGGAGTTTCGGCAATTCTCACGTGTATGGCTTTAGGAACCGCCGTAATTAACCTCAATGTCCAAATCGGCACTCGCTCAAACGAATTGATAGATAATATCATGACGCCGATATTTGTTTTGTTTTTCGCCGCTATTGGTATGGCGATGGACTTCTCACTTTTTCATCTCGTGTGGCCGCTTGTAATTATGTATTGCGTTGGCAGAAGTATTGGCAAGATAACAGGGTGTAGCTTAGGAGGCGTCCTATCCAAATCTGAGCCAAAAATTAAGAAGTACCTTGGCCTCGCCATGTTACCTCAAGCAGGTGTTGCCATGGGTCTTGCTTTCCTGGCAGCTCAAGCCTTATCAGAGTATGAACTCGGAGGCGCAATAATCACACTTGTGACTACCACAACAGTGGTTTTTGGACTCATTTCGCCACCTCTAGTACAATACGCTGTTAAGAAGGCAGGAGAAGCGAATATATAACATTTTTATGGCTGTGTACTCTGCCAAATATTGGTAGCCAATGAGAGAGGCAAAGGGCGACTTATTATTGTAAGCAGGGAAGCTCCTCCTCAGCTTCGGGGAGTATTGCGGCGCCAGGATAAGATATTGTGCAGGATTATGCCAAGATAGTGGCGGCAGTTCATGAGGACGAAAACGAAAATCCTGGGTATTGAAACCTCTTGTGATGAAACTGCCGCTGCCATAGTGGAAGACGGCAGCAAAATTATCTCCGATGTTGTAGCTTCACAAATAGACATTCATGCCCGCTATGGCGGCGTAGTCCCCGAAGTCGCCTCAAGGCAGCATCTCCTTACTATTATCCCGGTTGTCAGCCAGGCAATGACCGAAGTCTCCTGGCAGGATATCAATGGTATTGCCGTGACTTTCGGCCCGGGGCTGGCCGGGTCGCTGTTGGTCGGCGTTAACGTGGCCAAGGCAATTGCCTTGGCCAAAAAATTACCTGTTACCGGGGTTAACCATCTTGAGGCACATATCTATGCTAATTGGCTGGATTCTTCTACACTTGGTGGAAAGGATAGAGTGAAATTCCCCTGTCTCTGCCTCGTTGTCTCCGGTGGGCATAGCGATTTAGTATTGATGAAGGGACATGGGCAATTTGAGAAATTGGGACGAACTCTTGATGACGCTGCTGGCGAAGCCTTTGACAAGGCAGCCAGAATTTTGGACTTGGGCTATCCTGGTGGTCCAGCGATTGAACAGGCAGCCCGCTCTGGAATACCTTGCTTGCCTCTCCCTCGAGCATGGCTCAAGGAAAGCCATGATTTCAGCTTCAGTGGCTTGAAAACTGCCTTGTGGCATCTTGTTCACAAGGGAGGAGTTTCAGTGGTTGATGCTGCAGCAAGTTTCCAACTGGCTATAGTCGATGTTTTAGTTGCCAAAACAATTGAGGCAGCAGAGCAATTGAAGGTGGAACAGATTTTGCTTAGCGGTGGAGTAGCAGCCAATAAGGCATTAACCCAGCGTTTCCTTGCCAACTCGCCTATCTTGGTTCTTATTCCCCCTCCTCACTTGTGTACTGATAATGCTGCTATGGTGGCTGCCTGTGGCTATTATCATTTCCAGGCTGGCAGGGTAAGCGGTTATGACCTGGATGTAGTGCCCAGCCTTGGCCTTGGTTAAACTCTTACGTAGCTCCCTGAAAGTGCGGTTTTTCCGGGGTAAATAATTAAAGCGCAGCTTTGAAGTTTTTAGTACTAAGACCATTTAGCCATCAACTTTTTCCAATTAAATTCGTTTTACTTGGATTATAGGGTGAAATGCCCTTTTCTCGGGACTTGTAAGCTGAACAATAAAGCCTTGATGCCAAAGTGTAGGACTTTTGGGCCATAGACAGACTGAAGAACTTTTATTAAGATTTTAATATCGAAGGTGGTGACCAATCGGGGGAGTAATACGTTGGAGATGGAATTAGAACGCTTCCATGACGAAGTCGTGACTCTTAAAACGGCAATCGAGGAGGCGATACGCCAGGGGCAGAAATCCATGGACGGCCTTAACGATATTCCCAGGTCCGGCCTGGTTTCTAAAAGGACTTTGCCCTCACCCGCGTGAACGCAGGTTCGGAGTTGTCGGCTGGATCACGATTTTTAAGCTTACACCCAGTATTCTTCAGATAGCCAAAGGATACGCGCTACATTTTTCCTCATCGACCTATCCCTTGGGCAAGTCCGGTTATGTATTGTACTTCTTAAATTGCACGAAATGACGAATTGCATAACATAACAATCGTGCATTGCAGCATACTTGAATGCGAAGCTATTTGATCATCGAACCTACAACATAATGAAGGACAATGAATGTTCTCATTGCCCCATGTTGAATTCTTTACTCAGCTCGCAGTAGTGGTTTCGAATCCACTCTAACTTTTCTTTGGGCAAGCCTAGCACCCTGCCAAAACGAACTCGTCCTGTCAGTGTAGCTATTGGGTTTGTCCTGACCTCCTCATATGCTATCCAGTCTTGTTGAGTAATTTCCATGTTGAATTCTTTACTCAGCTCGCAGTAGTGGTTTCGAATCCACTCTAACTTTTCTTTGGGCAAGCCTAGCACCCTGCCAAAACGAACTCGTCCTGTCAGTTTAGCTATTAGGTTTGTCCTGACCTCCTCATATACTATCCAGTCTTGTTGAGTAATTTCCATTTTACCTCCTTACGTGCTATTAGTTCAGGGATGAAGCCGTCATGGCTTTGTCTTATGGCTTTGAGGTCCTGATAGACCTTGATTATTTCCTCCACGGAGCTTTTGTCTTCCAGGGTTGTGAGGTCTCCCACGCTGGTATTATTGGCCACGGCTTTCAAAACCCGCCGCAGAACTTTGCCACTCCTCGTCTTGGGTAGCCTGGGGACGAAATAAACTTCATCAGGAACTGCTATAGGACCCACCACTTTTCTCATGTGACCAGCAAGATCTTTTTCCAGGTCCGGAGAAGGGTCAATACCTTCTTTGAGCCTGGCAAAGATGATGATGCTCTCACCTTTCACCGGGTCCTCTTTGCCCACAACCGCTGCTTCAGCCACCTGAGGATGTGAGATGGCAGCGTCCTCCAATTCAACAGTTCCTATTCTATGTCCGGCGATTTTAAGCACCTCGTCAGCCCTTCCCAAGACCCAGAAGTATCCATCTTTGTCTTTTACTGCATAGTCGCCGGTATAGTAAACGCCAGGGAACCGTGACCAGTAGGATTCCTTGTAGCGTTCCGGGTTTCCGTGTACGCCGAGGAGCATCCCCGGCCAGGGTCTCTTTATTACCAGGAAACCTCTCTGCTCCGGCGACACCGGCTTGCCATCCTCACCAACGACATCAACCTCTATCCCCGGCAGCGGGAATGTTGCTGAGCCAGGCTTCAGAGGCACACACTCGATTATGCCAGGGGTGGGTGAAATCATGATGCCACCGGTTTCGGTCTGCCACCATGTATCAACAACGTGGCATCTCTCACCGCCAACATGGCGGTAAAACCAGAGCCAGGCTTCGGGATTGATGGGCTCTCCCACACTCCCCAGGAGTTCCAGACTGCTGAGGTTATGCTCCTTCAGCATTGCCTCTCCATATCCCATAAACATCCTGATGGCTGTAGGTGAGGTGTAAAACACGCTAACTCCGTATTTCTCGATGATATCCCACCATCTCTCAATTGTAGGATAGTCCGGTGCCCCCTCATAAAGTACTATGGCCGCCCCATGTGCCAGCGGGGCATATACAGTTGAGCTATGTCCGGTGACCCAACCAACATCAGCAGTGCACCAGTAGACCGATTCCTCTCGAAGATCGAAAACCCACTTATAAGCAGAATAGTTCTGGACTAGATAGCCACCGGTACTGTGAACAATTCCTTTAGGCTTGCCCGTAGTCCCCGAGGTATACAGTATATAGAGGGGGTGATTCGATTCCACCTGCTCTGGTTCCACAAATTGCGCCGCTTTAACAAGCACGTCATGCAGCCAGCAATCCCTTGGTGACTTCATGGTTACCGAAACACCAGCCCTTTTAACTACAATAACCCTCTCCACCGAGGGGCACTTGGTTAAGGCCTCATCGGTTATACTCTTTAGCGGGATTACCTTCCCCTTCCGAAATCCCCCATCGGCAGTTACCAGTAACTTGGCCTGTATATCATTGACCCTGTCAGCTAATGCTTGAGCACTGAAACCAGAGAAAATCACTGTGTGAATGGCCCCAATCCTGGCACAGGCCAGCATGAAAATGGGCAGCTCGGGAATCATGGGCAGATATAAAGCAACCTTGTCCCCATCACCTACGCCACAGTTCTTTAAGACTGAGGCGCATCTGTTGACTTCGCGATATAATGTGGAATAACTTAAAACTCTAACATCTCCAGGCTCCCCTTCCCAGTATATAGCCACCTTACTTCTGCGCCACGTCTTTACATGGCGGTCCACACATATATGCGATGCGTTTAATCTCCCACCTACAAACCATCTGGCAAAGGGTGGATTCCATTCCAGAACCTTGTCCCAGGTCTTAAACCAGTCCAGCTGACGTGCCTGTTCTGCCCAGAACTCCTCTGGCTCCTCCAGGGACTCCTGGTAAATATCAAGGAATTTCCTCAGAGGCAAATATCTGGACTCAAATGGTAAAGATAGTTCAGTGCACATTCTGGTAATAATTTCGGTAGAAACCCTCCGTCACAGTGATCATAAAATATCCCCTCGTTGCCATTCTCTTTGTCCTCTTTATTGACATGAGCTGTGCTGAAAAATCTCAGGACTGGCTCTGCCTTTATTTCTAGCTTATCACCTTGCCTGATACTTGCCATCTGATTCAGAGCTTATTTTTGACTGCTGAAAAGACTTAATTTAAAAGCCATTCTGTAAGTAACTTCACTTAGTAAAGTACGCTTGAAATAAGCCGGTATGACTACGCCATCGAGAGATCGAGTTTATTGAAGTACTCGGTAAGGCAGACTACGATTGCTGCTGTTATCCTAGTCTGGCTAAAGACGCTTGGAATTCAGGTAGTGGATTCCTATTAAAACAATGGGACCACAAGTGAGCAAATCCTCGTGTCCCCTGGCAGACCTTTCCTTGATATTTGCGCTTATATATCCAACTAGTAAATGTTAAACTCAAAGTGTCCCAGGCTGTCCTAAATTGGGATCTCCACGCTCACGGTTGTCCCTTTGCCTGGCTTTGACTCTATTGTTAGCTTGCCACCGATAAGTCGGGCCCGCTCTTGCATCCCAGCAAGCCCAAGCTTGCCAACAGCGGCCAGGTCTTCTACCCTATCCGGCAACTTAAAGCCCCGGCCATTGTCTTTAACATTTAAAACGACCTTATCATTGCTGAATTCTATCATGATCCAGCATCTGGATGCCTTTGAATGCCGGCACATGTTCCTTAGTCCTTCTTGAGCGATACGGAATAGTATCAATTCTATCTCGGGAGACAAACGCCGCACAGAGCCGGCACTACCCATGGCAATAGGTATTCCAAAGTGCTCCGTTAGGTCGGAGGTCAGCGATTGCAGCGCCGGCAGGAGACCCAGGTCATCCAGTACTGAGGGTCGCAGGTCCTGGCAAAAACGATGCACTCCATCCAATATCTCATCGGTTTGCTGTCTTACCCCCTCCAGGAATGTAATATCCTGCTGGGATAAACGGTCGGCATTACAAAGAAGGTTATCCAACCTGCGTGCGAGTACCACCAATTGTTGGGCTGTATCGTCATGAAGCTCTCGTGCCATACGCCTCCGCTCCTCCTCCTGAGCTTTGGTAATCTGCTGCAAATAATAGCGTAAATTCTCTTGCATTCGCTTCTCTTCAGTTACATCTCTGGCGATACTCTGAAAACCCTTTGGCTCACCATTACTGGAAATCAAGCTGGTGGCAAGCAGACATATTGCCTCTGAGCCATCTTTCTTAATTATCCTTTGTTCGTAGGGCATGGCTGCCGGTTCATTTCTAGTTAACTTATCTTGAACCTCTCTTGCCAGGTGTAAGCTTTCATCACTGAGGAACGACCTTATGTTCATCCTCAGTAACTCTTCCACAGGGTAACCGTTTAGTCTGGCAGCTGCCTTGTTTGCCGATTGAATGTTACCTTCCAAATCATAAACCCAGATGGCGTCATAGGCACCTTCGAACAAGCCCTTATAGCTTTCCTGCGACTCTCGAACTTCCTGGTTAGCTGTTTCCAGTGCTGAAAGGGCTTGTTGGGAGCGATTCCTTTCCTTTCGAAACAAATAGAACAACAAGTTCACAACAGCACCAATGGCAACAACACCGGCGCTTTCAAGCAAAGCATCGCCGGGGTGGGGAGAGATAAAAATGGCCCGGGGCAACATAATGGCGCACGCCACCGCTAAACTAGCTATACCTGCCCTTGTGCCAAGGAAAAAACCGGCATAAGTTACAGGAGCGAGGAGGAAAACTCGTTCTACACTATGTCGACTTAGACCTGGGAATGGTAAATCTGTGCCTAGCGTCTGTTGCGAGTATTGGAAGACTGTGACAATGGCAAACATTGCCGCCACAGCCCAGAAATGGGGATTACGCACAACCTTTAGCACCCGGGCTGGTAGATATCGAGCCATCTGCGTAACAACCCTCAAGTATTTGAACCGGGCACAGATCAGGGAAGGTCTTCGAGCATCAACCAGCCTCTTCTCAAGCCGTATAATACAGCCTCAGTGCGCGAGGCTACGCCCAGCTTGGTAAAGATGTGTCCCAGATGGACCTGGACCGTGCGTGGGCTTAGGAATAATTGCTCGGCAATATCCTTATTGCTTATGCCTTTGGCGGCTAACTTCAATACATCCAACTCGCGCTCACTCAGGGGCTCGGTTGCCTGTGCCTCGGTGCTACTGTTAGCCGGGGATGTTAGTCGTTCTATAACCCTGCGGGCAATTGTAGGATGGAGCACCGACTCCCCACTGTTTACTGCCCGAATAGCATCAATAAATTGGCTTCCCCGCACGTTCTTGAGCAAGTAGCCAGCTGCTCCTGCCTCCAAGAGGGCAAAGACGTACTCCTCATTAGGATAGGCAGTGAGTACCAGCACTGCTACAGCCGGGTTGTGCTGCTTTATCTGCTTGGTAGCCTCTATGCCATTGAGCTTGGGCATGGCGATGTCCATTATCACTACATTCGGGCGCAGCTTGGCGGTCAGCGCCACTGCTTCTTCACCGTCGCTGGCTTCACCAACGACTTCCATGTCCGGTTGACGCTGTATAAGCTCACGAGTGCCTTCTCGCACTACTATATGATCCTCAGCGAGCAGAACCTTGGTCTTATCCATGACGTCTCAAGCTATTTCCACTTTTAATTGTAACTTACATTCCTTATAACTTCAATCGAGCATCCTGAACATAATTCATAGTCGGAGCTATCGGTTCGGTTGGATTCGGTCTATGTAATCTATATCCTGAATAGCCTACTTGAACAGTGCTTCTATTTGTGCCACAATCTGTTCAGTTTTGAAGTGGTCCATTGATATTGCCCCAGAGGGACAGGCGGCGGCACAGGTTCCGCAACCTTTACATAATGCAGTAATTACACTCGAACTCTTTTTACCATTATCTGACTTCAGCTCAATCGCGTTATACGGGCACAAAGTAGCGCAGATACCACACCCCGCACAGCGTCCCTTATCTACGCAAGCAGTTATAGCCTCGGGTTTCACGTAGCCCATTCTCATAGGTATTGCTGCCTTTGCTGCAGCAGCATAACCTTGGAAGATGGCCTCGCTCACTTCTACCGGCCAGCGGGCCGAACCACATATGAAGATGCCATCGGTAGCAAACTCTACGGGACGTAACTTGAGATGTGCCTCCATGAAGAAACCTTCCTGGCTCAAGGGGACCTTCAGTATCTTGCTTATCTCATCGTTGTCACTGCGAGGAACAAGGGGGGTCGTGAGCACAACCTTGTCACAAGGGAGCTCCAGCTCGCTTTGCCTTAGCTGATGGTATACTCTTACCCCTTCAACATGCCCATTCCCGATAACCTCAGGCGGCCTTGCCAGATCATAACGGATGAATCTGACGCCCGCTTCTTGAGCCTTGCGGTAGTAGTCTTCGAAGTCTACGCCATAAGCCATCAAATCACGATGTAGAATCCACACATTTGCCGCCGGGTTGTTTTCCTTGATGAGGGCGGCATTCTTTATGGCAGCTACGCAACAAAATCGGCTGCAGTATGATCTTTCGGCGGTACGACTGCCCACACAGTTGATCATCACGATGTTTTGTCCATCAACATTGCCCTCTTTCATCTGCTTTTCTAGCTCCAGTTGAGTGAGTACTCCCGTCATTTCCCCGTAACCATATTGTCCTGTTGGCTTGAATTCCTCAGCCCCGACGGCAACTATGATTGTCCCCGCCTTAAGCTTGATCTCCTCACCTTCATGGTCTAGGGTAACATCGTAATTACCTATGAACCCGGTTACTGCCTTGACCTTTACACTGAGGTAGGTACTTATTTTGTCATGTTCCTTCACTTGGCGTATGAGAGGGGTAATTAATTCCTTTGCATCCTGATTGGTAGGGAAAAGCTTATGTAGGGTCGACAGGTTGCCGCCAAGCTCTGTTTCCTTCTCCACCAGGTTGACATGGAAACCTTGATCTGCCAGGTTTAAAGCCGCGGTCATCCCGGCTATGCCGCCACCAATTACCAGACAGGATGGCAGCACCTCTATCTCAATCTCTTCTAATGGCTCGAGTAGTCGAGCCTTGGCAACCGCCGACGCGACAAGTCCCTTAGCTTTTTCCGTGGCTTCCTTGGGATACTCCATATGTATCCAAGAACATTGATCTCTTATATTAGCCATCTCGAACAGGTATTTGTTTAGCCCGGCCTCCTCGCAAATAGACCTGAAGAGTGTCTCATGCGTTCTGGGGGTGCATGAGGCTACTACAACCCGGTTAAGATTGTGTTCCGCTGTTGCCTTCTTTATTGCCGAGGTTCCCTCCACGGAACAGGTGAATAGGTTGTGCTCGGCATGTACCACATTTGGCAGCCCTCTGGCGTACTCTGTCACTTGGGGGACATCTATATACGCGCCGATATTGCGGCCACAGTGACATACAAAGACACCAATGCGAACATCAGACATGTCAAACACCTCCCGCTACAAAGCTAGGCGTTCTAGCTGTTGTAGCTTCAGCAGCTCTATCTGCCGCTGCCGAACCTTGAACGACAGAGTCAGGGATATCTCTTGGACTATGAGCATAGCCACAGGCAAAGATACCCGGTCTAGTGGTGTCGAGAGGAGAGAACAGCTTATCTGGAATTTCAGCGAACCCGTACTTGTCTAGACTTATGCCCAATATGCTGGCTAACTCTTCAATGCCTTTAGACGGAATCAAAGCCTGGGAGAGAATCACCAGCTCTGCCTCAAAAGTCTTCGTTTCCCCGGTAGTAGTGTTCTCATACCAGATGATCGGGTTGCCATTAGTGGTATTGAGAGCAATTCTCCCGGGGCGACCTCTGATATATGTTACGTTGTATTCTTCCTTAGCTCTGGTAACATATTCCTGAAACCGTTTCCCCACCGCTCTCAAATCCATATAAAAGATAGTAGATTTTGTCCCGGGATGATGTTCATAGGCTAGTATGGCTTCCTTAATAGCATGCATACAGCATACGCTGGAGCAATATGGCATGTTATTGAAGTCGCGGGAGCCAACACACTGGATGAAGGCTATATTGGACGGAATATTGCCATCTGAAGGGCGCTTGAGTTCACCACATGTAGGGCCGGAAGCTGATGTTAATCTTTCATACTCAATAGCAGTGATAACATTGGCTATCCTTCCATAACCATATTCTCCAAGTTTTGAAACGTCGTAGAAGTCGAAACCAGTAGCCAGGATAATGGCACCGACATTCAGTCTCAGGAATTCCTCCTTCATTTCGTGGTTTATAGCCTTAGCCTGGCAGACCTTTTCACATTCCCGGCATCCAGAACAGCCACCACAGTTCAGGCACCTCTTTGCTTCCTCTATCGCCATTTTTGCGCTGAGACCGAGGTTCACCTCTCTAAAATCGGTTAACCTCTTCTTAGGGGCCACGGTAGGCATTGCCACGCGATTTTTCTGCTCTTTGCCCCTCAAGTCCACATCCTCAATGGTTGTAATCGGGAGTGGTTCTTGTTCAGGTGGAATCATCTCGTCTCTCAGATAGCTGTCAATGGCGGTGGCTGCTCTATGTCCTGCTGCTATGGCCTGTACTACGGTGGCTGGCCCAAGCACAGCATCTCCACCGGCGAATACCCCGGGCATACTGGTGGCCAGGCTATTATCATCAACTGCCAATGTCCCTCTGGGCGATACCTGGAATCTACTATCCTTAGGAAGCAGCGAAAGGTCGGGGCTCTGCCCAATGGCCAGGATAACCGTGTCCACGTCTATAGTAAACTGCGAGCCTTCTATAGCTATAGGCTGTCTCCTACCGCTGGCATCGGGCGCCCCGAGTTCCATCTTAATACACTCCATACCTGATACTCTTCCATCCTCTCCCAAAATTCTTACCGGGGTAACCAGGTATTGAATTTTGATCCCCTCATGCTCAGCCTCCACTATCTCCTCTTCATTTGCCGGCATCTCATGTCTGGACCTACGATATACGATGGTTACTTCTCTGGAGCCGAGCCTGAGAGCTGTTCGGGCAGCATCGATGGCTACATTACCGCCGCCGACTACTGCTATCTTTTCGCCCGGTGTAACCTTCTTCCCAAGGTTGACATCTCTTAGAAAGGAAACACCGTGATAGACGCCTTCAAAGCCTTCGCCGGGAATATCAAGATTGGCACTTTTGTGGGCCCCTACGGCGATGAAAATCGCCTTGTAACCCTCTTGCCAAAGGTCATCTAGTTTTAGACCTTTTTTACCCACGGGACTGTTAAGCCTTATCTCCACTCCAAGCTTCTGGATATCCTCGATTTCCCTTTTAAGCATTTCCTTAGGCAGGCGATAGTCAGGGATACCCACTGCCAGCATACCACCGGGAACAGGTAATGCCTCGAAAATAGTCACTCCATAGCCCATAAGAACCAGGTCGTTAGCCGCAGTTAAGCCAGCCGGCCCGGAACCGACAACAGCCACCTTCGCATCTTGTGTCCGGGGGGCAGGTGCTATCTCCTCTGTCCTTGTATCCAGTTCATGGTCAGCCACGAACCTTTTCAGAGCAGCGATAGCAATTGGTTCATCCACTTTCCCACGATTACATTCTGTCTCACACGGGTGAGTGCATACCCTGCCAACGGTAGCCGGTAGGATAACCTTTTGCCTGATGAGATGAAAGGCCTCTTTAAATTTACCCTGAGAAATGAGAGCAATATATCCCTGGATATCCAGACCCACAGGACAGGCTGCCTTACAGGGCGCTGTCCCCCTTTTGTCAATGACGTAAATGTTGGGAATAGCTTGGGCAAAAGGCTTGTATATTGCTTTTCTGTTGCCGATTCCCTGGTCGAATTCGTTTTTCAGTTCGACCGGGCAAACTTGGGCACATTCTCCACAGCCGGTGCACTTGGTCTCATCAACATATCCGGGTTTCTTTAGTATCTCGACTTCGAAATTACCCAACTCACCCTCTACCGCAGCAACTTCGGAGTAACTCAATACCCTGATGTTCCGGTGTCTATAACACTCGATCATCTTAGGGGCTAGAATACACATGGCACAATCATTGGTAGGGAATGTCTTATCCAGCTGTGCCATCCTCCCGCCGATACTGGGCGACCTCTCCACAAGATATACTTGAAAGCCCATATTGGCCAGGTCGATAGAAGCTTGAATACCTGCTATGCCACCACCAATTACCAAAACAGAGTCACTCATCGTTCTAAACCTCCAAAGCATTTGCTACCAGGTTCACCATGTCCATAACCTCAATCTCAATATCCGGTCCCTTTTCCTCCCCCTTGTTTACCATGGCACACCTGAAGTGAATTTGACATTTAGGGCAGGTGGTTATAAGGGTATCAGCACCAGTGGCTTTTGCCTCAAGCAATCTCTCAATTCTTATCCGCTTGGAATATGAGTCACAGTTAGTAAAGGCGCTGGTGCCGCAGCAAAGAGATTCCTCCCTGCTCTGTTCCATTTCAACTAATTCTATGCCCGGGATGGCCTGGATTACTTCCCTAGGCGGCTCATAAACGCCCAGGTGCCTTCCCAATCTACAGGGATCATGGTAGGTTACCTTTTTCCTGATCTTTTTAAACCTCAGGCCATCTTTTTCTATAGCCTCAGACAGAAACTCGCTGATGTGCTGCAATTCGCAGTCAATCTCTACGTAATTAGGATAATCTTCCTTAAATGTGCGGTAGCATTCGGGACAGGAGAAGATTATCTTTTCCACCCCCGCCTCCTTTATCATTGCTGCATTCCTCTGGGCCAGTTTCTCAAAGGTTTCTACATCGCCGGTCCAGAGCATATCATGCCCGCAGCATTTCTCGTCGGGAAGCAGCATCGGTTCTACCCCCAACGAATTGAGTATTCTTAAGCTTCCTTTGGCAACATCGGTGACTTTGACCCCGAGGTCTTCAAAGATAGGGTCAAAGTAAGGGGCACAGCCAACCCAAAACAGAACCTTGCTCTGGTCAGAGGTTCGGTATCCATTAGACAGCCATTCCAGTCTCCTCTGTTCTACACCAGTATTTGCCATGAGTCGAATTAGAGATTGTATGGTGCCGGAATGAGCGCAGTCCCCATGTTCGCCGTTATTTGAGGCCAAAGCTCTCATCTTCCGGATGAAGAGAAGATAGTTGACATCGGAGGGACATTTGAGTTGGCAGGCACCGCAGGTTAAACAAGAAAACAACTCTTTATTGTGGATCAGATCACCTTCAAGTCCCAGAAGTGCATCTTCTACCATCGCTCGCGGAGAGTAAGAGGGGTCATATCGGGAAATTGGACATATACTTGAACACTTGCCGCACTCCAGGCAATAGAAGGTCTTACTCTCCCTGATAATATCCTCTAAACTAGTTTTCTTAACAACGCTCTCCAGTGCCATCATATTGCCACCTGTGCGACTTTATTTTTGACGTTTCCGAAAGGCGATGGGCCTAATTGTTTCAGCTTACTGACAGATTCCTTGATGATGTCATCCAAGTTCATACTGTTGCCTCCTCTCTCGCCCTTTTGAGAAGTGAGGGTGCCTCCTCTCTCGCCCTTTTGAGAGGTGAGGGGCCTAGCTTTTTAAGCCGGTCAACCATCTCTTCAATTACTCGGGCAAATATTACCCCCTCGGAGGCAGATATCATCTCACGCCTCAACCGCTCATCCTCTAGGCCAAGGGTATGAACCACATTCTTCAATTTTTCAAACATTGCATCGCATTTCACTGGACCGTTGAGATAATGGCAGTCTACATAATGACAACCAGCAATCAAAACCCCATCAGCACCTCCCTCGAAGGCTTTGAGGGCATATATAGGGTTTACCATCCCGCTGCACATAACCCTTATTACCCGCACATTTGGTGCATAGTGGATGCGACTTGTTCCAGCGAGATCAGCTGCGGCATAAGTGCACCAATTGCAGGCAAAAGCTATAATTTGAGGTTCAAACTTATTCATCTTATACCTCCGTTAAAGCCTCGACCATGCTGAGTATCTGCTCCTGAGTGAAATGCCGGATTGACATAGCACCTGTTGGGCAAGCAACAGCACAGGCGCCACAGCCCTTACACAAGGTCTCATTTATAGTGGAAACCCAGCGCCCGTCTGTATGAATGACCCTGGGAGCATGAAAATCGCATATTTCTTCGCACCGTCCACAGCCCAGACAGCGTGTTTCATCTACCTGCGCTACGGCAGATTCAAGCGTAATTTTACCTTTACTTATCAGCGACAGTACTTTGGCTGCTGCTGCCGACGCTTGAGCAACAGTATCAGGAATATCCTTTGGACCTTCACAGCAGCCAGCAATAAAGACTCCATCGGTTGGCGTAGCTACCGGGTCGAGCTTAACATGCCGCTCTAAGAAGAAGCCGTCTGCCCTTCGGTTGAGAGTAAAGATCTTGGCGACTTGCCCTGCATCTGAATGTGCCTCCAGGGCTGTGCACAGTATAACCATGTCTACAGGAACCCGTATCAGGCTCCCCAGCACAGTATCCGCACACAACACGATCAACTTCCCCTTTTCCTCCTCAGTTATGGCGCGGTCAGTGACCTTAGCCACTTTTCCCCTTATAAAAGTAACTCCCTCTTCAGAAACACGCTTGTAGAATTCCTCGTAGCCTTCTCCAAAACAACGCATATCAATGTACATCTCATAAACTTCAGCATTGGTAAATTCTTTTATCAGATGGGCATATTTGAGCCCATACATACAACAAACACGTGAGCAATACTCGTGATAGTTCTGGTCACGACTACCGACGCAGTGTATGATAGCCACACTTTCTGGCTCTCGACCATCCTTAAGCACAATTCTACCGCCGGTTGGACCCGCGGCACAGGTTATCCTCTCAAATTCCAGCCCAGTTATCACATTGTCATACTTACCATATCCATATCGGGGCATCACGCTGGGGTCAAAGACATCATAGCCGGTAGTCACGATGATTGAGCCCACCTCGAACTCAACAATTTGGTCAGTCTGATTAAGAAGAGTCTCCGGAGTTATAGCTCCTGCTTCACAGAACTTTATACAGGCTCCACATTTCCTGCCCCCTGATTGAATATAAGCACAGTGGTCTGCATCTACTGTCGGCAGATTGGGTATAGCTTGAGCAAATGGGATGTAAATTGTCTTTCTCTTTGCTAAGCCCATCTCAAACTCACTATCCACCTTCCACGGGCATTTTTCCTCACATACACCACAGCCGATACACTTGCTCTCGTCTATATGCCGCGCTTTCTTCCTGACTATTACCTTAAAATGGCCTATAGAGCCTGATACTTCCTCTACTTCACTGTAGGCTAGAAGCTCAATAAAAGGATGCCGCCCTACATCAGCCATCTTGGGGGTAAGGATGCATTCAGAGCAATCCAGAGTAGGGAAGGTTCTATCAAGCTGAATCATGTGCCCGCCGATGGAGGGCTCTCTCTCCACTAAGTAGACTTTATGCTCACCATTAGCAATATCTAAAGATGCCTGTATACCAGCGATGCCACCACCCACTACCAAAACATTGGAGTTAAACGTCGCTTCCTTAACCTCCAGCGGCTCGTTCCAGCAAACCCGTCTCACTGCAGCCCTTACTATGTCTTTTGCTTTCTCGGTAGCTATCTTTTTATCGTCATGAACCCAGGAGCAGAGTTCCCGAATGTTCGCTTGTTCATATAGGTAGGGGTTTAGCCCACTATCCTGGCAAACTTGGCGGAAGGTTAGCTCATGCATTCTTGGTGAACAAGAAGCGACAACTATCCGGTTAAGGCCTAGGTTCTTGATATCTTCCTTGATCAGCGCTTGCCCTGGATCGGAACACATATATCTATAATGACGGGACACCACTACTGAGTCCAGACTGGCGGCATATTCAGCTACTTCTTCTACATCCACCGTGCCGGCGATATTTAACCCGCAATGGCAAATATAGACTCCAATTCTCCTATGTCCATTTCTGCCCATATCTATCTCCTTATAGTTACATCGCCTCCTTGACTAATTCTGCGATGTCTTTAACTGCAACAGTCTCGCCTCCATCCACCGTTAACTGGCTATCCTTGAACATAGACATACAATAGGGGCAGGCAACAGCCAGTACTTCAACTCCTAAATCTATAGCCTGTTTCAGCCTGATGTCGGAGAATCTTTGTCCCTTCTCTGTATCAACCCAGAGCCTGCCTGACCCTCCGCCGCAACAGATGCTATCCTCCCTGTAGTCTGGAAACTCAATCAGCTCCAGCCCCGGGATACTCCTTAAGACTTCTCGGGGCTCGTCATATATGCCGTTGTGACGCCCAAGGTAGCATGAATCGTGATAAACGACTTTTATATTTAGCTCTTTAGTGAACTCCAGCTTGTGGTCCTTGATAAGCTGTAATAAATACTGAGTAGAATGGATTACCTCAAAGTCGCTTCCAAGATCGGGGTATTCGTGTTTAAAAGTATGATAACAGTGAGGGGAACTGACGAGAACTTTCTTAACTGAGTTTTCGCTGAAAGTAGTAATGTTCTTTTGGGCTAGACTCTGGAACAGGCTTTCGTTTCCCGCTTTACGGATTGCCTCTCCGCAACAGGTTTCGTTGGCGCCCAGGATACCAAAGTCTATACCTGCTTTGTTTAGGATAGCAGCGGTTGCCCCAGCTATACCCTTTAAGAGAGGATCGTAGCAAGGCAGGCAGCAGGGAAAATACAGCAAATCCGTACCCTTAGTGAACGTCTTTACGTCCATGTCTTTGGCCCAATCTGCTCGTTTTTCCTTTGCCTCGCCCATTGGATTGCCTACTCCGGCAATGCTTGTCAGTGCGACTCGTAGTGAACTAGGCATCTTACCTACACCCAGCTCCATCACAGTTCTACGTATGGCCTTTACTACATCTATTAACTTCACACCCCGGGGACACTGGTTAACACAAGCCCCGCAGGCAACACAGAGCCAGATGCCTTCATCCTCAAAATCAACTACACCCAATTGCGCTTCATGAATTACTTTATGTATAGCGAAATCTCTCACCAAACCCCAAGGACAACTACCGGTACAAGAGGCACACTGGTAACATAACTGGAGGGTTTCCCCACCTTCGTCCACCAGGACGTCTACTGCTTCTCTGTAAGGAGTCTTCACTATCATATTAAGCTCCCTGACAAAAATTTCTATAGCTATGGAGCTGCCACAATAGCTTGACTAAGCTCTTTTTGTCAGCTCTAGCACTGTGGGCCTTATAATTTCACTAGGCTCAGTGGGCTCAACCTGCAGAACCTGCAAGCGTTTCACCCACCCCTTGGCCAGAAGATCGTCAGCTGCTGCATATCCCACTGTGGCAGGGCATTCGACCTGCACTATAAGGTCGAAAACACCATCCAGCTGCTCAATGGACTGCACCTCGGGTATAGTTATCAGGTCTCTCAACACATCCCGATAACCACTTTTGCAAGCTTCCTCGGTCATGTTGATCATCAAGTAACGCTTCGTTGCCATTTTTTCACCTCCTTTCCTATTGCAATATTCAAGGCGGTATACCGGCAGCTCCGTGACTACCCCGCGACTCGTGAATTAATCTTTTAATCCTTAAACGCTCCTCAACAGTGAGCCCTCCATAACCACCCAAGGACTGGGGAATTAACTCTTCAAGCCTTGCAAGCTCATCACCAGTGAGCCCTTCGTAATCGTGGGGTTTGAAAGGCTCAACCTTGAGGATGTAGAACTGTTTGACCCATTTGTTGGGTAGTATTTTGTTAGCGACGAAGATTACCCTCATAGGAGCTGTAACCTTCACTAAGAGGTTGTATGTACCGCTGATTCGCTCGATGGAATCTACCTCAGGCACGGCTTTCAGGTCTCTCAGCACATCCTGATAATAATTTCGGTAGAACTCCTCCTCCACAGTGATCATAAAATATCCCCTCGTTGCCATTCTCTTTGCCTCCTTTATTGACATGAGCTGCACTGAAAAATCTCAAGGCCAGCTCTGTCTTTGTTTCTAGCTTATCACCTTGCCTGATACTTGCCATCTGATTCAGAGCTTATTTTTGACTGCTGAAAAGACTTAATTTAAAAGCCATTCTGTAAGTAACTTCACTTAGTAAAGTACGCTTGAAATAAGCCGGTATGACTACGCCATCGAGAGATCGAGTTTATTGAAGTACTCGGTAAGGCAGACTACGATTGCTGCTGAACCAGCTTGATAATGGACTTTCATTAAACCTGGTAAGGTTACCCCGGCAGAAGATTTGGAGAGGTGGCTTAGAGGATACGCTTCGGCTAACCTTACCCCCAGGACTGCCGAAGGATACGAGCTAATAGTCCGCCGTCACCTTATGCCAGCCCTTGGGAAAATAACACTGACCGGACTGAAGCCCGAGCGCATATTCAGCGTTACCAGTCTGAAAAGCTGTCCCGTGGACGGGTTGATGGTTAGAGGCGCTCTCAGCCCTCGCCGAGAAAATATCACATTACCTGCGAGAGCATTATCAACGCAAAGGCTCGATAGATAGTCATTTGGAATGTTCCAGCTTCGCCACGAGCGAGAGCATAAGTCATTGACAAACCTTGATGAATACTCGATTCACTGATTTTTGCCCTGTATCTCTAAATTCCAGTCGAATACATTGGCATTGCACGATATAGCGGGTTGTTCAGTCCAGAAGTGCCCACTTTTTACCGATAACATTTATCAGAATTCTGGAATTATCATGAGGATGCTTAATTGACTAAGGGGCATTCGCTACAGCTACCCTCTCGGCAATAGTTCCTGAAGATATGAATGAGCCCTTGCTGATAACAGGCAGTTAAATCGAAAGGTTCCTTGAGGCCGAACTGCTTTTTCATATGCTGCGTTATGCAATTCTCAGCCAGTTTGGGATAATTACGGTAAAGCTCTATAGCATGCTCTGTTAGCTTCTCCTCATTAGCTAATTCTCCCCAGGAAAAAGCAAAGGGCAATATCACGTTTACGGCAATTTCACCTGCTTTGCTATTTCCCAAAAGAGCCGATATCTTTGTTTTACTTCTGACGTCAAAATCGAAATGGTCCCGCCAGTAGCCATCGCCAGCCACGGTCAAACCGTTCTCCAGCATGCGGTGCCCACCGGGCAGAGGTGCTTCCTTCACTAGCTGCAGTATCCCTGCTAACAGTTTTCCCTCGCAGTAACGCTCAAGAAGGTGGCTCTGGGCGATAATGCGTCGCACTGGAGAATTGTTGGGGTATATGTGTGAGAAGTTCCAGTCACCTTCCTTCATTGTTTTAACTTTTTTACCCACCGACTGCCATATTTGCTCCAATTCCTGGACTTCTTTTCCCCTGGTAAATTTCCCTTGCCATCTTTGAGAAGGTAATAGCCCGGCTGTGCCTAATAACAAAGCTTGCTTTAGGGCCAAGCCTTCTCTGGATTCGATGGAATTGAGGGGCGTTCTGTCAGCAAGGTCTTCAAAGGGCTTTGTGTTTTTAGCATAACCCAGGGCCCTCATCATGCCTCGGAAAAGCACCTGCCCTGCCTCCTCTTGCTTTATCTCAGCTTGAAAATGCATCGCTTTCTGCTTAAACCTTTCTTCACCGGCAGCGTTTAATAGCTTTCTCAAAGTTTGCCTATTCACGTGGTCCAGTATCTGGAAACAAGGGAGCTGGTAGGGCAGCAAATAAGCTTGGTGCCGCAGTGCCTTCGCCAGACATAGCACGGGAACTGGCTTGCCGCTTTTTAGTAATGTAGCTGAATGACAATCATGCCACATCACAACGTGAAGGATGACATTATTATATTCAGCATCAACATGATGCTTATGGCTATACCAATCGCTGGATTTAACGTGAACTTCTACATCCCCTTTCGTCAAATGAGATTTATTTACAATAACTGCGTCCCGAAAATCGGGGCCGTTATCATCATTAGCCCTTCCAGGATAGATTACGCTGACTAGCTCGTCTTCCGAGGATGTCAGTTCCCTTCCCACCACTTGTTGCCATATTAGAGCTGCTTGCTTTTCCGAGAATTTTATCCGATTACGTGTAATCATGGCACAAAAAAATTACCTGTCACTTTATATCAATTGTTTAAACCTTAGAGAATTGCTCACAATATTTCCTCTTGCCCTTGGAAAAACCGCAGCAGCCAACCTTAATTTGATTCATCATGCCTCCTTTCAGCTTTGTAGGTAAAGCCACTACGCTCAGCAACTATGCTGAGCAAGGTAGCCGATGCCCCGCGAGGCCGATACATACCCTTTTCCCATTCACTGATCGTTTGCTGCCGCGTGCCTAATTCCTCAGCCAGCTTCGCCTGAGTCAAGTTCAGATGTTGCCTCAGCGCCCGAACCTCCTCTTTACTCCATTGTCGTTTTCTCTTTTTTCCTCGGTCCATCTCTCAAAATTATACACGTTTTAGTGTAAATTTTCAAGAAAATTTGGCAAATTTTAGTAAAAGCCCTTGCATTTTTGGTTTTTCTTGATATAATAACAAAATTAGCAATCTCAAGGGCAGAGTGCTAAAGTAAATCTAGGAAAGGAGGGAATATGGCTAAAATTGAGCCTTTGGGAGACAGGGTGGTGATAAAACCTACACCCAAGGAAGAAGTAAGCAAAGGGGGGATAGTTTTACCAGATACAGCCAAAGAGAAGCCCCAGGAGGGAAAAATTATTGCAGTCGGTCCGGGTAGGTTGACTGAAGATGGCAAACGTATTGCCATGGAAGTGAAGAAGGGGGACAAGGTTATTTATTCTAAATATGCTGGCACTGAGTTTAAACTGGATGACGAAGAACTGGTTATCATGCGTGAGGGCGATATTCTGGCCAAGATGAGTTAAGAAAAGGAGGCAAGCGAATGGCAAAACAAATTATTTTCGGCGAAGAAGCAAGGAAAGCCTTAAAGAACGGCGTAGATACCTTAACTGATGCTATCAGGGTGACTCTGGGACCACGCGGGCGGCCTGTAGCACTGGATAAGAAATGGGGCGCTCCTTCGGTTCTCAACGACGGTGTTTCTATAGCCAAAGAAATAGAGTTGCCCGACCCCTTTGAGAATATGGGGGTGCAGCTAGTAAAGCAGGCAGCCACCAAAACTAACGACCAGTGTGGCGATGGCACCAGTACATCCACTATTATAGCCCAGGCTATTATTAGTGAGGGCTTCAAGAACATTGCTGCTGGAGCTGATTCCATGGCTCTAAAGCGCGGGATCGATAAAGGGGTAGAGGCTTTAGTTGATGAGCTCAAGAAAATGTCTATACCGGTGGCTGGTAAAGAGCAGGTAGCTCAGGTAGCCGCTATATCAGCTATTGACCAGGAAATTGGCAACTTGATTGCTGATGTTATGGAAAAGGTGGGCAAAGATGGCGTTATCACTGTCGAAGAAGGCAAAGGGCTGAAATTCGAGACTGAATTTGTTGAGGGGATGAAGTTCGACCGCGGCTACATCAGCCCTTATTTCATCACCAACGCCGAACAAATGAGGGCAGAGCTAGAAGACCCCTACATCCTCATCACTGATAAGAAGATTTCGGCCATAACCGATATATTGCCGGCTCTGGAGAAAATTGTTCAAAGCTCCAAGAATCTGCTTATCATCGCTGAGGATGTCGAAGGTGAACCCCTGGCTACATTAGTGGTCAATAAGCTGAGGGGCACTCTATCTCCTCTGGCAGTTAAAGCACCTGGCTTTGGCGACAGGAGAAAAGCCATGCTTCAGGATATAGCCATTCTTACTGGAGGCACTGTTATATCTGAAGAAGTCGGCAGGAAACTCGATTCGACGACCCTGGAAGATTTGGGCAGGGCTAGAAAGGTGATTGCTGATAAGGATAATACCACTATTGTTGAAGGTAGGGGCGAGGCCAAAGATATTGAGGCTCGAATCAAACAAATCAGGTCCGAGATTGATATAAGCACCTCGGATTATGATAAGGAGAAATTACAGGAAAGACTGGCTAAATTAGCAGGCGGCGTGGCAGTGATTAAGGTAGGTGGGGCTACGGAAACAGAGCTTAAGGAGAAAAAACACCGTGTAGAGGATGCCTTGTCAGCTACTCGAGCTGCTGTGGAAGAAGGTATCCTGCCTGGTGGAGGTGTCGCCCTGCTCAATGCCTTGCCGGCCTTGAAGAAGCTCAAGTTGGGGGGTGATGAGGCTACTGGTTTGGCTCTTTTGAAACGAGCCCTGGAAGAGCCTCTGAGGTGCATCGCTGAAAATAGTGGCCGGGAGGGCTCAGTGGTGATAAATGCCATAAAGGAAAGCAAGCCTGGCATAGGCTACGACGCCTTCAAAGACGAACTGGGTGTAAATATGGTAGAAAGGGGCATTGTAGACCCTCTCAAGGTCACCAGGAGCGCTCTACAGAATGGTGCGAGCATTGCCACTATGATTCTGACTACGGAGTGCTTGGTAACCGACATTCCTGAGAAGGAAAAGATGCCGGCGATGCCAGGAGGAGGAGGAGGATACGAGGGCATGATGTAGCCTCTGTGGCTGGAATTCAACTAAATTCACCAGAAGCAGAAAGAACCCCGACTTGTCGGGGTTCTTTCTGTATAATATTAGAGCTTAAGCAATTGTCTTAAAGACTTTAATAAGTTTATCTCGATAAGACTCTTCTTCCTTAATCGGTCCTGTTACAGCTAGATTGAGCCCACTATCGGTTAGAATCTCCTTGGCCACTTCTTTCAGTTCATCTATGGTCATGGCATCCACAATAGAAATAACATCGTCTATATCCAGGATTTGTCGCATTAATATTTCCTGGCTACCGTACCATAAAGCTACATTTCGGCTATCCTCAAGCCGTAAATACAATCCACCCTTTGATAATTCCTTGGCCCTGGTAAGCTCACTGGTGGTAATTTCCTGTTTAATCTTGGATAACTCTTTGAGGATAGCTGCAACAGCAATCTCCACCTTCTTAGGGTCAACGCCGGCATAGATAGTAAGTGCCCCCGAGTTAAGGAAGTGGTCAGTAGAGCTGTAGATGTCGTAGGCCAGTCCCCTATGCTCTCGTATCTCCGTAAATAGGCGGCTGCTCATGCCGCCTCCAAGTACTATATTAAGCAAGTCAAGGGTAAAACGTTGCGGGTGGGACTGGGAAAAGCCGTGGACAGCTAGGCAAAGATGCGCTTGCTCGATACCTTTGGGCTCGATACGCAACCTGGCTTCTGTTTGGTTGTCATCGGTTCTATAGCCAGTCGATAGCTTCTCGGCAGCCCATTTGTTAAACAAGGGCTCGATTTGATCCATCGCCTCCTCATGCTGGATGTTGCCAGCAATGCTAAGC